>JAFGEO010000043.1 GCA_016931575.1 Bacteroidales bacterium
TAATGAACTTTCACCCCTCAGATTTGAAAATTACCCCATAGAAGGTCTTGTAAATACCAAAATTGTGACTTTTGTCATGTTTTACCTCTATTTTGAAGAATTGCTGGATTTATCACTAATAAAGGTATGATGGAAACACAACATTCAATTCTCACCGATCTCAGGAACACCCTGGAGGAAAAAGGCTTTACCTGCATCGTTTTAAACACTGACAAGGAAGTTAAGGATTTTATAGCTCAACAGATCCCGGATGAAACCCCGGTTGGACTAGGTAACTCCATAACTACCTGCAAATTAAAGATCAGGAACCTGCTGGTCGCTAAAGGTATCCGCATATTCTACTCATGGGATGGCTCGGAGAACTACAACCGCAGCCTGGACACTTTTGAGGATCCGGAGCGCCCAGACTACTATATCACCAGGCTTTCAGCCCTTACGGTATCGGGGGAGATCCTGCTGAACGATTACCAAAAACAAGCCGCTGAACAAAATAATTTTCCCGGGCACATGTTTGCTTTTGTCGGCGCTAACCGGATCGTGGATTCGCTCAGTGCCGGCGACAGCCTGCAGAAATACCCGGTGATCAGCAAGTGCCCGGAAGGGGTGAAGTTTTTTGTTGCCCTGCTGCCTTTTTTAGACTATTAGGGGATATGGGTTGATGGGTTGATAGGGTTGATGAACTGTCGCCGTCGGCAAGCCTATGGCGACCGAGGGTATCGCCGTCGGCAAGCCTATGGCGTCCGAAGGAATCGCCGTCGGCAAGCCTATGGCGACCGAAGGAGGAATTGCTTAACTGAGGAGTCGATGAGGCGAAAGTACTGATCGGGACGAAAGCCAGGGTTCAAGGGCTATCTGGTGACTTGTGAATTGTGACCTGCCGCTCAAGATTGTAACCCCTTAGTTATGAAAATCGTATGAGGTAGGACAAACTAACGGGCAAGTTACACATGTCATTTTTATTGCAGAACGTTTTAGTACGATTGCTATACGCAGTATTTCCTATTCACCATGTCGTATTTCGTTTGCCAAACCCATGTATTTCAGTTGAATGCAACGGAACATTATTCAGCCTGCATACTAAAATGCTTTTTTCGAAGTATTTATATAAGTCCATTAATAATTCTACCCCATGAAGAAAACTACAGCAAAACCAACAGATGAAACCAACACGCAAATCAGCTTTACCGTTGAGCGCACCAACCTGCATGATTTCGGTTATACACGCGCCGGAAATGTCCAGGGCGACCCGGCAGTGTACGGTTCCTACCTGGAGCGACTGATGAACGGTGACCTGGTAGACCAGAAACATAAAGGGCTGACCGAACAGGAAAAAGCCGAAAAAAGAAAGAAGATCGAAGAGCTTAGTAAATTCCTTGATGAAAGCCGAAAGGAAAATGCCCGGCACGAAAAGGAAATTGAAAGCAAGAAAAAGCAGATCGAAGAGTATCGCAGCGAATTGTTAAAAGGCCGCACTGACCGGGCTGAAAAGCCTGCAGAACATGAGCGGGAAACCTTCAGTCCCCTGAAATTCAGCATCAACCTCTTCATCCTGATATTCCTTACCGGCTACCTGTTTTTCTTCTATGTCTCCGCTGCCTACAAGGCCCTTTTCCAGGATACCGATACCATTGCACTAAGCATGTCACAGGGTATCGGTTCCGGTACCATCCTGCCAAATCCTGCAGAACTGGCTGAAGCCCTGCAGTTCAACTTCATGCTCCTGCTGGTGCCCTTCGTATTTTATGCTTTTGGCTGGGCCTTCCACATCCTGCTTGATATGCGGCACCGTGCAAAGATCGTCTTTATCGGTCTGCTGGTGACCCTTACCTTCATTGTGGACCTCCTTCTGGCCATGCGCATTCATGAGACCACCGAATTTGCCAGGTGGATGATCGGAGGTGAAAAGATGGCCTGGTACCAGAGCACAACCTTTTTTATCATCCTTTTCTTTGGGTTCCTGGTGTATGTCTTGTGGAGCATCCTGCTTGACACCCTTATCCGCGAGTGGAACAAATACCAGTCGACGCTCAACCTGAAAAAGATCATCCGTCACCTGAGGCAGGACATTAAGCTCCTTGAGCAGAAGATCATGCCGGTAGAGCTGGTACAAAAGGAAATCGACATGCTGATTGACCAGGTTAACACCTTCTTCGAGGGCAACCTGAAGGCTTATATTGATCAGTTTACTACCGGATGGATCTCCTACCTTGCCCCTGAAAGCATGAAAGACACAAAAAACAAATGCCTGGCTATTAAGGAAGATTTCATAAGCAGCAATCACATCCTGCCCGGCGTGGTGAAAGTGATGAAACCGATCAAAATGATCAAGATCTAATCGGCGTCTAACCCAAAAATGAACATCATGAAAAATAAACTGGTAAGCGGCTTGCTGCTGATGACCCTGATGATGGCATGTCAGATGCCCGCAAAGAAGAAAACAGAAATCCCGCAAAAACATAACTACATCGTACTGCTTGACCTTTCCGACCGGCTCATCGTACAGGATGACCAACCCGTCCGCGACAAAGAGATTATCCGTTATCTGTATAAACAGTTTGAAGAAAAGGTGCGGAAAGAATTTTACATTAAGTCCCGCGATGAAATATCCGTAGTTATTGCCCCGCAAAGCTACCCCAGGATCAGTCGCGAACGCTATGAAGAACTCCTGCGCGTAAACATTGGCGCCATAAAGGATCTGCAGAAACGCCGCAGCGAGGAGGCACAACGACGAAATACCTTTAGCCTGGCGCTGGATGAACTGTATTCCGAGGCGGCATCCCATAACAAACCTGAAGACTATTCGGGAGCAGATATTTACAAATTCTTCAACGAGGACCTGCAAACCCTTTACGATCCGGATCCGATGACCACCAATTTTCTTTTTATCCTTACCGACGGCTATTACTGGGTGAAGAGCAAGGATACCCTGATGGATCCGGGTGAGCGCTTCAGCAACCTGCAGGTAGCCCTGGTAGAGGTAAGTCCGTGGGATAAGGATGAGGAATGGGACCGTCTCCAGGGAGTCTGGGAAGAGTGGTTCGACCTGATGAACATCCCTGAGCAAAACCGGAGGTTTATTAAAAGAAAAGCTATTTCGGTGGAGAAGGAGGAGATTGGGGAGATGATTGGAAAGTAGGTGGCTTGATTTGATGTTGATGGGTTTATTGGTTGATGGGTTGAGGAGGCGATGAGTTGATGAATCGAAAGTTCTGATCGGGACGTAAGCCAGGATTCAGGAGCCATGTGACTTGTACTGGCTAAACAACTTCTATTGTTTAGTTGTCAACCTCAGATAAGGCTCGGGCAGATAAATTGATTTGTTTAGTTGTTGATTTGTTTAGGTGTTTAGGTCTGCTGCCTGGACATAATTGTCATGGGTTCGGAGGATGGGTTTATAGGTTTATAGGGTTATGGGTTTATGGAGTTGATGAACTATATCGCCGTCGGCAAGCCTATGGCGACCGAAGGAAGAATTGATTAACTAAGTAGGCGATGAGGTGAAAGCACTGATTGGGACGAATGCCAGGATGCAAGGGCCATCTGGTGACTTGCAACTCGTGACTTTTAACCAGTGATGCGTTTTCAGGATGCTCACAGCCCCTGTTATGCAAAAGTCTGAAGAATGGCGACCAGAAACACAGGCACACTAATAAGATCCTGCGGAGAGGACGTTTTTCAGGTGTTGTTCTCTCTGTGCATGGCGTACCACAGCAAGGTCGGCCAGACGGGTTATCAGCTCCGTATAGGGAATACCCGAGAGATCCATAAGTTTCGGGTACATGCTGATGCGGGTGAAGCCGGGCAGGGTGTTGATCTCGTTAAGGATGAGCTGTTCGTCCTGGGTCAGGAACATGTCTACCCGTGCGAGTCCGCAACAGGCCAGTGCCTTGTAGGTCTTCTTAGCCATTTCCTGCACCCTTACCTTCACAGCATCAGAAATTCGGGCAGGCAGTTCAAGCTTTGCCCCTTCAGCATCGATGTATTTTGCTTCGTAGGAGTAGAAACTGTGCCTGGGGATGATCTCACCGGGCACCGAGGCAAAAAGCTCTTCATTGCCCAGAATGGCACACTCGATCTCCCTGCCCACGATGGATTCTTCGATAAGCACCTGCCTGTCGTATGAAAGGGCCTTTTCGATGGCCGGGATCAGCTCCTCCTCGCCTTCCACCTTTACCACTCCGACAGAAGAACCGGAACAGGAAGGCTTCACAAATACAGGGTAGGCAAACTTTTGACTGACCTGCTTTTTAATCTCATCGGGCTTACTGTTGGTTTCTGCAAGTATATAGTCAGCCACCGGCACACCTGCACGTATCAGCACTTCTTTGGCCAGCACCTTGTCCATGCCAAGGGAAGATCCCATGACATCGGCCCCGACACAGGGGATGTTCAGCATGGCCATCATGCCCTGCAGGGATCCGTCTTCCCCAAATGTACCGTGGACAATCGGGAAAGCAACATCCAGTGTACCCCTCTCCTCCCCCCTGGCGAGGTTTATGATAGCATTTGACCCGTTACGAGGAACGAGGGCAATACGCTGCTCTTCCTTTACGCTGAGGGCAATCTTCGCAGGATCGTCGGCATTTGCGAGGTAATCAGCTTCATCGGCAAGATACCAGTTACCCTGTTTATCGATGGCGAGCAGGAAGAGCTCGAACTTCTCCCGGTCGAGAGCCCCAGCTATGGAGCGCGCCGATTGCAATGATACCTCGTGTTCCCCGGAGCGTCCTCCGAAAATAAGTCCCAGCTTACGTTTCATGAATGTAGTACTTTAAAATTCGGGGTGAAAATTAGTTAAA
>JAFGEO010000044.1 GCA_016931575.1 Bacteroidales bacterium
CGATTACTCGATTGATCAATTCATCAGAATATTGAAGGACTTACTATTTTAAGGATAAAATCTATTTCCTCCCCAGGTTTTAGGATAGATCCCATTTTGCACCTGGTCTCAGAGAGCAGACAGGCCCTGTAAGGGCCTTAGCAACTGGATAGGGCGTAGCCCTATTTGTTAATGGCAGAAACGCTATTGAAGCCCTGCAAGGGCGTAAGCATTCAACTGTATCTTTTCCATCTCAGGCTGAAGGACCACCGGCTCATCTCCTTGCGCCTCTTCAGCCTGGGGACCAACACGCATCGGCGCACCTGGCTTTAGCCATGGTTTGCAAGTTTCGCAGCTTGAAGGAAGATTCACCGCCCAAAGTTTTCAGGTTGATACTCATTCTGAATAAAATTTAAGCATGCTTAAAATCAGTTTGAAAATCAATTTTTCTCAACCGGCTCAAGAACCGCAACAAATCCACCCCCTTTTGCCAATCTGATGGATAAACGATCCGTATTGGTAAGAACTTTCTCTTCCTTATTGATTTCAGATGGAAATTCATTTGCCTGGTCGGCATCTTCAAAAAGCGTAGCCTGATACTTTCCTTTCTCCAGGAAAGCTAAATCAAACGTCAAAACACGCTCATCAGCATCCGTCATGCCTCCGATATACCACTTGTTACCAGCTTTTCTCGCAATGATTATAAAATCCCCTACAGCGGCATTTAAAACTTTGGTGTCATCCCATGTTGTCGGAATGGCTTTCAGGAATTCTAATCCTGTCCCTGTTTTATAGTTATCCGGGGAATCGCAGAAAACCGTGAAAGCACTTTCGTAAACCACAGCCATGGCCAGCTGATGGCAACGGGTGGTTTGCACCATGGGTGATCCGTCGGTTGTTTTATCTTCGGTAACAAAGTCTTTCTGAGTAACATTGCGAAAGGCCCCCGGCGTATAATCCATTTCACCTAACAGGCCCCTGGTAAATGGCAGGGTGACATTATGTTCGGGAGTAACCCGATTGCTCCATTTATTATATTCATTTCCCATAACACCCTCCCGGGTTATCAGATTAGGCAAAGTACGGCTTACACCCGTTGGTTTGTAGGCCCCATGAAAGTCAACCACAAGATGATGTTCGGCGGCTTTTTTGGCTACCTCATGGTAGAAGTTCACCATCTCCTGATCCTGCCGGTCCATAAAATCAACTTTTATACCTGAAACACCCCATTTTTCATATAAGGGTAGAGCTTCATCCATCTGATTTTTTAGTGCTTCCCAGTGAAGCCATATAATGAGGTTCACATGCTTTGAATGGGCATATTTTACCAGCTCCGGAATGTTAATCCCGTCGATGGGGGTAGTAATGTCTGCATCAGGATTGGCACCATTCTCACCAAAAGGCTCTCCATACCACTGCCAGTCAACAATATGATATTGCCACCCCATTTCTGAAGCAAAATCGATAAAATACTTCATGGTTTCCTGGTTCGGACCCAAGTCGAAATCTGCAGCCGGAGCATACTTATTGCTCCACCACCAGTCCCAGGCCGAGGCTCCCGGCTTTATCCAGGCTACATCATCATAGGCTACCGGATCATTCAGGTTGGCGATCAGATCCGATTCTATCAGTCCGGCAGGTTCTGTGGCAATCAGTATGACCCGCCAGGGGGATAGGGCCGGAGTTGCCCTTTTTACCGCTATATCTGTATCCTCAGGGTAAGGCGCTAAATCTGTTACCATGGTATACTTTGTCGTATCAGCCCTCAAAAAAGCGCCTGCCCAGTTAGTTAAGTTTGCTTCAGTGATCAGGGCATAGGCTTTATTGTCCAATTTTACCAGGAGGGGCATACCGATCAGCTGATCCTTTTTAATATCAGACAGCTTGCCATTGATAAACTCCTGCTCCTGGGAAGATATGTAATTCTGATAGTCAGCTCTCCAGACCTGGTGATCTTCTGCAAATGAAAATTGCGTGCTTTCCCTGGACAGTATAATGCTGTCGAAAGCATCCTGTTCCGGAAATCCGTAACGAATGCCTACACCATCGTTAAATGCCCGCAAATACAGATCGGTAAGAATTCCTGAATTCACCTCTTTCATGTGCAGGATCAGCTCGTTATACTTATTCGTGACCAGTTTGCGTTTACCCCATACCCGTTCCCATGTTTCATTTACCGATGATTCTTGAATATCAGTAATTTCAAACCGTTCCAGAGTCGTTCCGTTATGCAGCGTCAGGCATATTTGTGAATTGTCAATAACGACCTCATGATAGAAGCTGATCGAATACTGCAAGTTGTTTTGAAGGTCGATATTTACTTCGATCCGTTGATCCGGCGAAACCAACTTGTTTATGTTTTGCGCATTGCCCGGAAACATCGACAAAATTACCATCAAGAAAAATATTGTGGATTTCAGGTAGTTCTTGTGTTGCATAGTGATGAGGGTTTGAGGGAGGGAAGATTTATTGTTCATACCTGTTTTTTCCGAAATCGAAGTCAGGAGTGTTGAAGACTTCCCGGTAATTTTATTAGGCGGTTTCATTTAGTTGAATGTTGATGGCATAATATGATAACTTGCGTTATTCTTTTATTAACATCTTCATAATTAGTGTGTTATTCGAAATAATTTTTACGAAATATACGCCACTTGTTAAAGATGAAATATTCAAATCTGTTTCTTTTGTATGCAAAATAATATGGCCTGAATAGTCAATGACCTCAATAGTATCTATTCTTAAATCTGATTTTATATGAATAGTATTTGAAGAAGGATTGGGAAACATTTCAAATCTCTCCGCTTGAGAATTGTCTAATGAATTAACGATCCTGTATTCACAATCTTTGGAGGTAAAGTTTATATTAGTTTCATTGTCATGATAGCATCTTATGGGTCCATCGGCTTCAGGAATTATTATTTTCCCAAGGGGTAAGAACCATTCATATCCGCCGACTTTTTCCAAAAAAAATCCACTGAACCATCCGAAATCATCCAGTTGTTCCAAAACGTATTTATTTAATTCGGTTCCATCGTATGTCTCAGCCACAATTGTGTCAATTACAACACGGTATGTCGAATCCTCTGTGTAATTATTATCAAAGGGGATATCAAGTACCAACGTATCCCCTTGTGATGCATTAAAAACAAAGAGGCGGTATAACTTCATATTAGCCTGGTCATACAATGAAATTGTGTCTCCCGATTCATGTATCAAATACGGAGATACTTCAAGAGAATCATCTTGATATCTACAGTAAGTCCTTTTAATTTTTCTTAGGTTGAGGTCATTAATCATGGTGTCTTTCTCAACTAAAAGATAATAATATTCCGAAGCTGTCGGTGCGGTTCCGCCAGCACTTGAACTATAATACCATTCTGCTCCAATTGGTGCAAAATCCTGTCCGATTGTGTGAGTTACCTGAAAGATTATCAGAATAGCCGTGATGAATATGTTTAATTTCATACTTGCTTTCATTTTATTTTCCTAAACTTTGTTATCCTGTTTTTATAGAAATCAACAAAATAGACTTTCAATGCGATGATCGTCTGATCATTATGCAAAGTTAACTAGTTAGTTCACTATATTCAGGCATAATTTCAATGATTATTTTCTGGCAGGATCGCCTGGATTATTGCTGTATGAGCCTATCATAGTTTCAAAATAGAGCGGGTTGTTTTGTGCTTGCGTATTCTTTATTTTATCATCAGCGGCAGAACAAAGGCCTTCTCATCTGTACTGACGATCAGGTGATAGATCCCGGGCTTAAGTTCATGCAAGGTTGTATTCACCCTTCCTGATTCAGAAATGACCTGTAAGCTTTGTACGATCTCTCCGGGAGCGTTAATTACTTTGAGGGTAATTTTGCCTTCCAGTTTAGCAGGAAGAACGAGGTTCAATTCTCCGGTGGTGGGATTGGGATAGAGCTGGATCTCTTGAGTGGATAAATCCTCCAGTCCCTCTGCCTTAAGCACCGTCATCCGCGAATGGTCGCTTGCCATGTAGGGGCAGGGGCCATCATCGCTTGCTTCAAACATCAGGGTTTCTGTACCGTACCAGCTTTCATCTGTAATTTCAAATGATGCGATACCTTCGGAGATGGTAACTTCAATGATCGTATTGCCGCTAACCGTCCAGCTGATGTCATCAGCTGGAGTTTCCAGGTCGGACACGTACGCACTTAGCAGGATGGGGCCGAAGGCTTCTCCCTGGGTGATGAACTGGTCCGGGATATCCTGGATGCCCGGCGGACTGTTCACGCAAAGCACCCTGAAGACAGCAGTATCACTAACGGAAATCGGGGAATCAGCATCTACATCCCTTGCTGAGAAGACGATGGCTTCGTCTCCAATCCAATTTTCTGAAGGTAAAAGGACTGATGCAACTTGATCTTCTATCTGAACCACCAGATCCGTATTTCCTGAATAGCTCCAGTCGATCAGCGAATCCGGCGTCTCAATATCTGATATAAAGGTTTTCAGCTGAACAGCCTGAAACAACTCCCCGTTGATAATGGTTTGATTGGGTATATCTGATATCACAGGAGGGTCGTTCACCGATTGCACCACGAAGGTAATCGCAAGCTCCCCGGAAAGAGGAATGCTTCCGTCATCCAGGGCTGTAAATCTTATAGTTTCAGAACCGAACCAGTCTTCATGCGGAATCCCGATCGTGCAAACCCGGTCGGTAATGCTGACATCCAGTTGCGAATGCCCTTCGAACTTCCAGAGGATATCCTCGACAGCCGTAAAATCATCGCTTACATAATCATCCAGGTAGAGGGTATCAAAGCTTTCCCCTTCGGTTATGGTTTGATCGGTCAGACTGATCACCGGAGCCTCATTGGCAGGCAGACCGCTTCCGGAAAGGATTATGGGGAAAGATCCCTCGTCCGGATCATTGTTTTCCAGGGTAAGGACAGCTGTCTTTGTTCCGGTCGTCAGGGGTGAAAAGCGAAGAATGAATGCCTTCTGTTCTCCCGGTCCCAGAATTTCTGACCCCGAACTGTTCACCAGGGTATAGGCCGATGCATGGGAACCTGAAATATCGGAAGATACTATGGAAAGCTCATTTGTACCCGTATTTCTGACGGTTAGGGTATCATCAAGTTCAGTTCCGATATATGCCTGTCCGAAATCGATAGCATCAGAACTTACTTCAATTTCAGGGGCCAGGCAATTACCCGTCAGGATGACAAGTGCCGGGTTCTCATCGGGATCATTGCTGCTAATTGAGAGGGCAGCATACTTCACTCCTCCTGAAACAGGGTTGAAACCGATCAGTATGCCGGCAGTATCACCCGGCGCCAGGATCTGTGCCCCGCCACCATTCAGCAGGCTGAATGCTGCGGGATTTATCCCAACGAGACTGGTTGATTGGATTTCCAGAGCTTCCAGTCCGGTATTTTCAAGATCGACAATGAGTTTAACAGTATCTCCGGGAAGGACATCTCCAAAATCGCTTGTTTCCGGTGATACGCTGATATCCGGTGCCAGGGACTCGAATATGGTAAAATTGGCATCACTGGTATCGGCCAGGTTCAGTTCCGTATCGCGGATACTGATAAGGCATTCATCAGAAGACAGTTTCGGAAGGGTCCAGGAGTAGGATCCGTCATCCGGGGTATTGGTTACAAGGGTATTCCAGCTACTTCCGTTGTCGTATGAAAAGTCGATCGCCACAGTTCCGCTCGTACCGTCAGAAGACCAGCTGATAGGTTGAACCGAGCCTGCCTCCCAGAGTTCCCCTCCGTTTGGAGAGGTCAGATGGATATCTCCGGAAGAGGGAACACAAAACGCTAACTGATCGAAGGCCCCGAATTGCCCGCCTGTTTTTAATACTGCGGAGGAGCCATCGCTGAGGATATAGCTCCCGTTCCCAAAGCTGCAGCAGATGCCATCGCCAAAGACGTCATAAATGTTGAATACGTACATCCCGGGATCCAGTGTCCAGCTTTTGGTTATGGTGGTATTTTTGGCGGAGTAGCCATATCCTTCATCGATCAGGGTACCTTCGTTGTCCACCAGGGACCAGCTTGTTTCATGGGGATACTCATCAAAAGTAAGCGAGAAGTCAATACTTCCGTCGCGGGCGGTACTATCGCAGGAGTAAACCCCGGAGGTGGCAAAGCTGGCTCTTGGAGCACCTGGCATAAAGACTGTCTGTGCCCGCTGCTTCTGCCCCTCGGTGAACATAACCATGCACTCGTCATCCACATAGTCCATATAGTTCATAAACATATCGTCTGAGCTGCAGGAAACCTGCGGATGGGTGGGGCAGCCACCATAGCTTATTGACTGGTTGGGCGTGTCTTCCACGTAATCTGTGCCTGAGCATTCATTGGCATCACCCTCATCATCCCCCCAGATGTGATGCAGGTTTAGCCAGTGGCCAATTTCATGCGTGGCAGTCCTTCCTTTATCATAGGGGGGGGCAAGAAAAAATGAGCCATCATCGTAGTCGCTGCTTCCAAAATATTGCGGACTGATTACCACGCCATCTGTTGCCGGATCCCCACCCGGAAATTGGGCATAGCCGAGGATGTCGCTGCCAATTCTGCAAACCCAGAGGTTCAGGTGGGTGTTTGGCAGGTAGGGGGGGTAGGCTATCTTAACATCGTCGTCGACACCCCATGCCAGGGTAGAATTGGCGTGTCTTTCGATTGCCTGAAGGGTAAATTCTATCTCGAAATCGGTAACGGAACTAATGAATTCGGACGGGGTAGTTACCCAGTCTGCATTTAACTTCCGATAATCCTGATTAAGTACAGTAAGCTGCGACTGGATCTGTGCATCACTGATATTCTGATCAGCATTCGCGTATACTACAATCACATGTACCGGAATGCTTACAAGTCCGGAGAACCCTTTAGCCGGATGTTCCAGGTTTTGCAGTGTGAATGTTTCCAGTTGAGCGATCTTTTCTCTTAATCGAATATCATTTTTTAACTGCTCTTGCAGGTGATCATACGATGCGCAGGTACGTTGGGCGGCCAGTTGCCCCGGAAATTGAGATAATAGCAGAATCAATGCAGGAACGATTCGGAGAGAGTACCTTTTCATAGTGTAATGGAGAATTGGCTTATTAATATTGGGTTGATATGCAAGTTACTATTATCTGTCAGAAGTTTTAGGATTTTGGTATTGAAATGGGTTTGGAAGTTAGTGACTAATGAGAAGTGAGAAGTGAACGATGATGGAGGGGATACCGGGTGTTGGGTAGCCGGTGGCTGCGCCGATCGAAGCTTAAGGTTATTGGACAATAAACAAAATAACGCTGAGGATTAACCTGCAAACAAAAAAAATCGCCGGCACAAGAGAAAGTATTGCGCCTAACGATTTTTTAATGAGATTTCTCCTCTTTTAAAATAGGTCTAGTTTTAGGCTTCCAGACGGCAAAGTCATTAAGTACAAATGTAACTTAAGGGTATCGCAGAAACAATACACCTTTGGGGGTAATTTTACTACCTCCGGATTTAAGTGTCAGATAATGAGATCTGTGCAGTCTATTGCAGGATGGATTTCCGGAGGTGAGTTTGATCAACCATAGGAATCCGTGGATGAACAGATCTGATTATCGGGAGGTCAGGTCCTTGTTTCCGGTCCGCAAGTCACCCGGGGTCAGATTATATGATTCTCCATAGCGAACTTTACCAGGGCAACTGAATTTTTCAGGTCCAGCTTTTTAAGGATCCTTTTCCGGTGCGTCTTGGCGGTGTGGATGCTGACTTTCAGTCTTCCGCAGATTTCTTTGTCGGTCATCCCG
This sequence comes from Bacteroidales bacterium, assembly GCA_016931575.1. Classification (GTDB taxonomy): domain Bacteria; phylum Bacteroidota; class Bacteroidia; order Bacteroidales; family UBA10428; genus UBA10428. The sequence continues at coordinate 7,744 of JAFGEO010000044.1, forward strand.
GAGACGATCAGACGAACCACTTCGATTTCGCGGTTAGTTAGCATCGGATGTTCCCCACAGGCACTTTTCTTATGATTAAGACTTTCCAGGTGCTTTTGATGGCGTTCCAATTCAGGGAGATCAATTTCTGTCGCAAGTCCCAGTAAAGTGTTTGGGGTCCCGTCCTGGTTCCTCTCATAGATCCGGCTTGTTACCATCAGGTAAACCCAATCCCCGGTTTTTGTTTTTACCTGATAAATAGTGCGAATTCCCGGCGAGCTTTCTTGGAGAAGTGCCCTCAGGCGGATTTGAAAATCGGTCAGGGATCTGGGATGGAAAAGCTCAGCAAACTCATCCGCTGTCAGCTTTTCAAGGTCTTCCTCAGTATATTTTAACCGGCTATAAAAGAAGTCGTTGAGCCATGCAGGCTTCATCTCCCTGAGGTCGAAAATAAAAACAAATACATCCAGTTCATTAAGGAATGGAAGCCCTGGTAGTTGATGCTGAGGGTGGTTGGCTTCTTCATTCTTTAGCATTGTAGTCAATGTATTTCAACTCAACTCAACGGGAATAACTGAGATTAACTTCACAGAACATTCAAAAAAAATAAACTATAATTGCCCCGATGCAGTATTGTATTAAGCAAAAATAATATTTCTCTTTTAACTTTAATGGAAATTTCAGGTATGGAAGAAATGATTCAGTTTCCCGATCCCAATCTGGCGGAAAATGATGGTCTGGTAGCAGTGGGAGGAAGCCTCAGCAGGGATTATCTCATTTCTGCATACTCTCAGGGCCTGTTCCCCTGGTTCAATGAGGGTGAGCCTATCTTATGGTGGTCCCCAAATCCAAGGATGGTACTTTATCCCCATCGCTTTAAAATTTCTTCTTCCCTGAAGCAGCGATTACACAGCAAGAAGTACTTCGTTAAAGCAGATACGAATTTCAACCGGGTAATTGAAAACTGTGCCATGGTTTCACGAAAAGGGCAGCGCGGTACCTGGATTACATCAGACATGGTGGAGGCTTATACTGAGCTGCATATCCATGGATATGCTCATAGTATTGAGACTTACGAGGGTGATCAGCTGGTTGGCGGATTGTACGGCATCTCCCTGGGCAGGGCTTTCTTTGGGGAATCCATGTTTTATTATAAAACAGATGCTTCGAAATTTGCCCTCTATCATCTGAGTTCATTGATGCAGCAGTGGGAATATCATTTTATCGATGTACAGCAATCCACGGTTCACCTGCGAAGTCTGGGAGCTGAGGATCTCGACAGGCGAAGATTTCTGGAGGAATTAAAAGAAGCACTGAAATATCCAACAAAACAAGAAAGGTGGAAAATTGACTGAAATTGATCTATGATGGGTTTTCAGGGACCACCCTTCGATGAACTCAGGGAACTCATGGGCCACTCTTTCGCCAAACCCATGGCAATTATGCTCAGGCAGAAGACCTAAACAACTAAACAAAACCCCAACATCAAACAAATCCACTTACATCAACTCCCCACCACCAATCCAATAAGCACCCATAAACCCATCAACCCATCACCCCTCAGTTCCATCAACAAAAAAGGCTTCCATCAACATGAAAACCTTCAATTTCAGATAGAAATAAACCGGCAAGAACTAATAACCAACTACCCAAAGGATCTTTTCTTCATCCGCACATTTTTCGGTGAGGTCGATCATGCCCTGGTTGATTTCAATCAGTTTATCCCTGACATTGGTCCAGTTTTCCTGCCATTTTTCATCTTCTTTATCCAGGGCTTCCAGGAATTCCCTGCCCAGGAAGTGCTGGCTGACAAGTTCTTTTAACTTATCTGCTGCCTGAATAGCCTCAAGGCCATCCTTATAATTAATCAACTCGTTTCTCAGGGGGATGATCTTTCGGGCATTGTACTTGGTAGGGCCGTAGTAGTCATAAAGTTTATTTGCCGCTTCAAAGCAGGGTGCGAACAGGTTAAAGACCAGGGAATCAATATATCTGGATTCCTTATCGCAACGGATGTAGGTATCGTTACCCCCGGTAAAATTCAATTCA
>JAFGEO010000045.1 GCA_016931575.1 Bacteroidales bacterium
AAAGGATAATATGTAGTTAACTGTATTACCTGTCCCTTCACTCCAAAAATCTTCGCATAGTATGAAAATCTCTGAAGTTACGGCAGTACTGGAAGAACTGGCTCCTTTGGGCTTGCAGGAATCCTACGATAACGCCGGTCTGTTGATCGGAAATCCTTCCTGGGAAGTAAAAGCCGTTCTGTGCACGATTGATGTAACTGCTGAAGTCTTACGGGAGGCCCAAAAGCTTGGTTGTAACCTTATTGTTGCACACCATCCCCTGATCTTCGGAAACCTGAAATCCTTAACCGGAAAAACTGAGGAAGAAAGGATTATCATCGAAGCTATCCGGAGCGATATTGCGATTTATGCATCCCATACCAACCTTGATAACATTCGGGAAGGCGTAAACGCCATGATCTGTCAAAAACTTGGGCTGGTCAATGCCCGCATTCTTGCTCCTGCCAGGGGTCAGCTTAGCAAGCTGGTAAGCTTTGTCCCCACAGACCATGCCAATGCGGTCAGGGAAGCCATTTTCAATGCCGGTGCCGGACATATTGGCAACTACGACAGTTGTAGTTTTAGCCTTGCCGGCGAAGGCACCTTCAGAGGGGGTGAAAGTGCCAATCCTTTTGTTGGCAAAAAGGGAGAGTTGCACAGGGAGCCAGAAGTAAGAATAGAAACCATCGTACCCAACACCCTGATTAACCAGGTTGTCCAGGCTATGCTCCAAAGTCATCCTTACGAAGAGGTTGCCTATGATATCTATCCCCTTGAGAACAGGTATGAGGGTGTCGGGGCCGGTATGATCGGTGAATTTCCCCACCCGATGCAGCAGGATGATTTCATGCGGCACCTAAAAAACAGCTTCAAGACCCGGGTAATCCGTTATGCCGGCCCGGAAAAAGGATCGTACCGGAAAGTTGCCGTATGCGGAGGATCCGGAAGTTTCCTTATCAAACAGGCGCGGGCCGCCAGGGCAGATGTTTTCATCACAGGCGACCTTAAGTACCACCAGTTTTTTGAAGCGGGAAATGAGCTGTTGATTTGTGATATCGGACACTATGAAAGTGAGCAGTTTACCAAAGAAATTTTTTATTCAGCGATTACAAAAAAATTCAGTACATTTGCCGTTCATTTGACAAGCATAGTCACTAATCCGATAAAATACTTCGAATAAAATGGCAGTAGAAAAAACAAAAGCGGCAGAAAAATCAGATATATCGGTAGAAGAAAAACTCCGCACGCTTTATCAATTACAGGTTGTGCATTCTGACATTGATAAGATCAGGACCCTCCGTGGTGAATTACCCCTCGAGGTACAGGATCTTGAAGACGAAATCGTAGGACTTGAAACCCGCATCAACAAATATAAAGAAGAGGTGAAAAGCCTCGAGCAGAATATCACTGCCAAGAAAAATGAGATTTCAGAGGCAGAAGGACTGATCACAAAATACAAGGATCAGCAAAACAACGTAAGGAATAACCGTGAGTTTGACTCCCTCTCAAAAGAAATTGAATACCAGACATTGGAAATCGAACTCTGTGAGAAAAGGATCCGTGAATTTACCGTGCTGATCAAGGAAAAAAATGAAGTGATCGATAGCTCTAAGGCTGTCTTTGAGGAACGCAGCAAAGACCTTGAGGATAAAAAATCGGAGTTAGACGAGATCGTTGGCGACACTAAAAAGGAAGAAGAAGAACTCCAGAATAGTTCAAATGCCTACGAAACTAAAATTGAAGAGCGCCTTCTTTCTGCATACAAAAAGATCCGTAAAAATGCACGCAACGGTTTGGCCGTTGTAAGTGTCGAACGTGATGCCTGCGGAGGATGCTTCAATAAGATCCCTCCTCAAAGGCAACTGGATATCAAATCAAGGAAAAAAATCATTGTTTGTGAATACTGCGGACGTATCCTTGTTGATGCAGACATCCTGGAAGATAATCCGACAGAATAGTCACCACAAAAAAAAATAATGCGAGCTGTTACCCCTGGTGACAGCTTTTTTTGTTTTCGATATTTGTATTACTGAATAATCGTGAACCCTCGTTCCAGGATCTCCCTATCCAAAATTTGTTCATCGTCCTCGTTTGGCAGCTCTCCTTCAACAGGGGCTATAATGGGTTCAACTTTCAGTTTTAACTCCCTCGCCTTTAACCTGTAAAAATCCGATTCCGGAATTCCTTCCAGGTGGCTCCGGGTATCCCGGGCAAAACGAGTCAGCTTATCGCTGTCAGATGCTTTAAGGTTGATCTCTCCGGCAAATTCCTCATAGCGTGAAACGGGCACCACATAAAATACCTGCCTCCCCAGCTGCTGGTTTTCCTCCCTCCACACCCAGTAGGGTAAATAGCTCAAAGAATCGAGTTTTACACTGGCTACCGCTTCCCCTCCCTTCTCTGTTGAACACAGCGTGGTCCGCTTACTCAGGTGAAGTTCCGCAACAACTCCCCCATCCTTGTATTGTTCACGTTGATTGGAGACAAAGTTGCCTAGGGAAAAAACCACAGGCTGTATGAGGGAATCTTTCCGGTCAGATCCATAAAACCGGATGGGTTGTACCACATGAGGATGCGAGCCGATGATGGCATCCGCCCCGTGGCAGAACATAAATTCTGCCAGCCGACGCTGCTCTGCGTTTTCTTCCCGCTGGTATTCCAATCCCCAGTGAATGCAAACAATGACGTAGTCGGGGTCGGCTTCAAGGGCTTTCTGTAACTCTATCCGGATCATCGTTGTGTCGATCCGGTTAATCTGCCCCGGTTCAGGGATGGTCAGACCATTTGTTCCATAGGTATAATTGAGCAGGGCCAGGCGTAGGTTATTCTTTTCAAAGACCAGGGGATGCAGTCTGTTTCGTTCGGCCTGATCACGGTAGGTTCCTGCCCGAAGGACCGGGAGGGTATCCAGTACATCGAGAGTTCGCAAAAATCCCTTCTCCCCCCTGTCGAGGGCGTGATTATTTGCTGTTATCAGTACGTCGAATCCGGCATCCCGTAATTCAAGGGCCAGTTCATCGGGACTTGAAAAGGCAGGGTATCCCTTGTAGGGAGTTCCTCCAAGGGTGACTTCCAGGTTGGCCACTGCCACATCAGCGCTGGACAGATAATCCCTGATGTAGCGGAACGTGGGCTCATAATCGTATTTTTTTTTCACAGGATCCCAGGCTCCGTTGATCTGTCCGTCATGCCCCATAATATCACCGGCAAAAATGATGGAAAGATGATCGGTAGTAATGAGGGTATCCTCATTCTGTGCCAACGATACAAAGGGTAAAAACCAAAGAAGTATCATTGCCGGAACGGTCCTGCAAATAACCTGTCCCATCCGGTTGAAGAATCTGTTTTCTGCAATAGTCATGTAACAAATATAGAAGAATTTCAGTTTAAATATGATATGATAAATTATTGGCATAATTTTGGTAAACACTAACTTAAAAAAACCGATATGAAAGCTTATAGATTACTGTTAGTTGGGGCCCTGTTCCTCCTGGCTGCGGAGTGTGAATTTACAGATAATACCGGTCTGAGTGTAGCACAACGCCTTGAAGGAAAGTGGCATGTGGAAGATACTGAGCTAAAGAATGCAGATGATTGGTACGACACCGATATTTACATCAGTGAACTGGATTCAAACAGCCTGGTCATTGAAAATTTCCATAACCTTGGAGGATCTATGGTTGCCAATATTGCCGGCATGACCCTGGACGTTCCGAATCAGGAAGTGGCAAACGGATACACGATCGAAGGTTCCGCAACTATCTCATTCGATTACAATCAACTGGTCTGGACCTACAGACTTGATGACGGAAGTGGCATCTGGACAAACTGGTCTGCTACCTATACGAAAATTGAAGGATATTAAATCTTGAATTTGAGATCTTTTTAGCGTATCATTGATTCATGAAAACAGAAAGTCCTTCGGGTGGAAACATTATCGGAATTTAGTAAGATATTAGTCCCTGTAGATTATTCAGAATGCAGCCTGCTGGCATCACGTTATGCCTGCAAACTCGCCAGGCTGTCAGGTGCTGAAGTTCTTTTTTTTCATGCATTCTACTCTCCCGCCTACGATCTGATTGAGCTGACGGGAAATAAAAACACCCAAAAAAAACTCCGGGAAGAAGTGACCCAGAAGTTGCTGACTTCCGAGTTACCCCGCATGACTGAGTTCAGGAAAAAGCTAAGTGACTATCCGGAGTCCCGGAACCTGAATTCTGATCGTACCCTGTCAAAGATCAGCCCGGGGCTTGCCAGCAGTGAAATCCAGAAGCAGGCCCAGGAATACAAGCCTGATCTTATTGTGATGGGCACCAGGGGAAAGGATAAAAGACAAAACTCAATCCTGGGCAGCATTACCGAGATTATCATTAAAAAGATCAGGCTGCCCGTTCTTGCTGTTCCTGAAAACTACACCTTCCTGGGTCCAGGAAACCTTAATAATATCCTTTACCTGACAGATTACGACGAATCGGACTTCATCAGCATCCGGAAGCTCATAGGATTCGCCAGCCTGATGAAACTTACGATTTTTTGTCTGCACGTAGGCCCAAAAGCCGACAAGTGGGAAAAAATGAAAATGCGAGGTTTGAAGGAATACTTCGCTTCAAACTATGACGATATCAACGTCGAGTGTGAGGTCATGGAACAACATGCCAATTTACTGAGTTCTATCGACGAGTATATCAGGGAAAAGGAGGTGAACATCATCTCAATCACCACCCGCAAGCGTAATATTATAGAGAAATACTTCAAACCCAGCATTACCAAACGTTTGTTCTATCATAGCAATGTACCCTTACTGGTCTTTCATTCATAGACCTGACTACACATTCCACAACACCAGGGCATAAATCAGGAATCGCAGGAACCTCGACAGGGCGAAGACTACATACTTCCTGAAAGGGAACTTGACAGATCCCACCAGCATGCTTACTCCTGAGAAAGGCACCGGAGTCAGGGCAGCCAGGACAATCAGGTAGATTCCGTATTGCTGAAGCCGTCTGTCGAGCTTCCTAAGGAAACGGCGTTTAACGAACCGGTAATAAACGGAAGTATTCAGGTAGCGTCCGATAAAATACCCCAGAATTCCGGCTCCGTAGGAAATAATCGATAGCAGCAGGATAAGTGCAGAGTACTCCAGGAGTTTTTCATTTCTGAGCGCCCATATAATGAACAGCTCGGGGGGAATAATCCCGATAATTACCTCGGAGCACAGAAAAATGAACAGGATAAGCCCTTCATTATCAAAGAATGGCTCCAACTGTGGAAGGTAATCAACTTTGAGGTACCTCCTGTAAAAAACATATAAGCAGGCAAATACACCCAGCCAGAGAATCGACCTGAGAGCACGGCTCCAAACGTATGAATCCCTGAATTGCCTCATGTTACCCATTATTTCGCTAAAACATGCCTGCGTCCAGTAGGACCAGTGCACAATCGTAACGGATTTCCACACGGTTCCGGACAGCGAGCCCTGCAAGTTCAGGATTCTCGGTTCCCGGATTAAAAATGATCTCCCCGGGCCTCAACCGGAAGATATAGTCATAATACTCCCGCTGAACCTGCGCATTTATATATAGGACTACTTTGTCAACTTCCTGAACGGGGGGTAATCCTGTGATAATCTCTACATCTCCAACCTTACCTGGCCTCCTCCCAATAGCTACAACCTCGTAGCCGTTTCGATGTAATGACCGCACAGCCTGGTTCGAATATCGTGCAGGATTCATGCTTGCACCGATCAATACAATTTTACCCATCCTTACATGACTTTCTATAAATTTAGGAAAAGTTCATGAGACGGAAAGGGTTTACCCCCGGAATAAAACTAAAATCCTCAGGTCATTATGAATCAGAACGAAAGATTAGGTAGTCAAGGATTACACGAATGTTTTTGCTCTTTGATTACCCTTGGTGAACTCCATGGAGCCAGCGGAACATGAAAATCGGAGTGCGGCTTTAGTCCTGAAAGATCCGGAGAAGTTGGTCCGCAAACCATTCCCCCATGCGCATTATTGTACCTGGGGTGCAGAATATCCCTTGCTCCCATAAAAAGCCGGAGCGTGTAAGTGACTATCTCTTCGATGTTCTGCCACCCCCGGGTTGATGGCGTATCGCTTTAGCCATAGCGGTGGAGCAAGCCTGGACTTAGTAAGGAGCATTGAGATAAACTGGTGCATATTCAAAACAGGATGGGGAAAAGAGGAATTCTATCATCTTAAGCCCACCACCAATCCAAAAAGCACTCTCAAGTTTATAGTTTCGAACACGAAGGTGAATCCCCGTGGGTCGGTTTGTACGGATCCTCGTAAGTAAAGAGCTTAAGTCCAAAGGGGCTAAAGGCTGGTAATAAGTACAACAGCCTGAGCAGCTATACCTTCTTCGCGCCCGACAAATCCAAGCTTTTCTGTAGTAGTGGCTTTGATACTGAGCGCGCTGGTTTCCATCCCCAGGATCGTGGCCAGCACTTCCCGCATCGTATCGATGTGCGGGCGCAGCTTTGGACGTTCAAGGGAAACGGTTGAGTCGATATTGCCAATGGAATAGCCTCTTGCTTCAATCAGCTTTCTGACCTTTGCCAGAAGTACTTTGCTGTCAATATCCTTAAAATCGCTGGACGTATCCGGAAAATGAAGCCCGATATCGCCAAGACCTGCAGCTCCCAGCAAGGCATCGCAGATGGCATGGATCAGAACATCCCCGTCAGAATGTGCAAGGGGACCCTTCCCGAAAGGTATCTCTATTCCCCCCAGTACGAATTTACGCCCTTCTGCCAGCTGATGGACATCATAGCCAAAGCCTACCCTGAAGCCACTCATGCTTAGAAGTTGAAGCCCAGGGTAAAGCGCATGGTTTTATCCAGGGGGTTACTGGAATTTGCGATAAGGTATGAGAAATCTAAGGTGAATACATTCATTTTCAATCCGATACCCGCTGAGAAATATTTCCGGTTCCCCTTATTCTGGCTTTCATAAAAATATCCGGCCCTTACTGCAAACTGCTGTCGGTACCAGTACTCTAATCCCAGGCTTACCATGACCTCATTCAACTCTTCAATGAATTTTCCGCTGTAAAGGCCATCCTCATCAAGAACACCGGGCGCATCATAGAAGGAACGATAGATGCCGGTAAGCGTACCTACGTTATCGTCATATCCTGACAGGATGCTATCGTTATCCAGGTTCCACTTTGGGGGTGTGGGAACGAGAAGCTTATTGAAATCGAGCGACACTCCAAGGGAGTTGTACTCATCCAGATCGACAGTTACGCGCCCACCCAGTTTCATATTTGTGGGAATGAAATTCTTCTGTGCCCCCTCTGAATAGGACATCTTGGATCCGATGTTCGAGATATTCATCCCGAAGGCCATTTCCGCATCATAAGACTGAATCTGGATCGGCTTTTGATAGTACATGGAAATATCAGCCGCATAAGACTGTCCTTTATTAATTTCGATATTATTGAGGGTGCTTTGTCCACCGGCAATATCTGAAAGAATGTAGCGGAAAGCGAGGCCACCGCTGAAATTCTCACCAAACATCCTGGAGTAGGCCAGATCAATCGCGAATTCGTTGGGATAGCCTGTTCCGATATCATGACCAAGAAGGTTCGTATAATCTACAGTTCCCAGGTTGAAGTAGCGCAAACCCATACTCGCAGCCTGCTTATCATCAAATTTATAGTATCCGGAAAAATAGACAATGTTGATATCACTCATTCCTAACGAAGTAAGCCAGGGTGTGAAGGCGATGTCGAATCCGGCTGTATTTTCCATGAAAACGTACTTTGATGGATTCCAATATTGTGAGCTCGGATCCGGTGAAGTAGCAACTCCAGCATCGCCAAGAGCTCCGCCCCTTGCATCGGGTGAAATTGTCAGAAAAGGTACAAGGGTCAGAATAGGATTCATCTCCGATGTAGTGGTCTCGTCCTGTGCTGATCCGTATAGTACTATAAGTGAACAGAATAAGCTGATAAATATCTTCTTTGTCATTCCCATAAAATTTTATGTCCGCAAATATAAAAATTAATTAATTAACGTGGGTTTTACCGGATTATTATTAACCTGTTATTAATAACCGAAGTACCCAGGGGTGTAGTGACCTCCAACTGGTACGGGTAAATTCCCGGTCCGATCGCTGAGCCAAAGCTCCACTGTATTGGTTCGGAGACGTATCCGGTTTCATAGTGGGTATACTCTTTCCTGGCAATTAGCCTGCCCATAGGATCATATATTTTCAGTACAATTTCATGCTCCATTTCAGCGGAATTGTGCGTATAGATAAACTGCGTGAAATCAGCTGCCGGATTCGGATAATTATAAGCTTTGTCCAGCACGAGCCCGCCATCCGTCATCACAACAAATCCTACGCTTGCTTCAGAGGAGTTATTATATACATCCCACACCTTCAGGATAACATAGTGATCACCCTCCCCAAGGCCACTCAGGGGGTAAGACACAATGCCCTGCGTATAGTCATCAGCGAGTGCCTCATAATGATCATTCAGAATAAACGGATCAGCGTATTCACCGTCCAGTACGGCAACAATGTCGTGCCCTATTCCTGCACCCGTGGTATTAATGCCGTTATCGTCAAACAATTCTGCGTAGATCCTGGGACTCTCATTGGTCATGCCGCCGTCCTCAAAACGGTTATCATTTATATAGAGTGCTATCTCTGGTCCTAAATCATCCGGACTTGCCTGATTATCAGTGCCGCCAACATACACTTCGGTATATTCACCCATTGCATCGATTACGCCATTTTCAGCATAATAGCTGATTTTACCCATATCAACATTGTAAGCAATATCCTTGGGAACCACAAACGTGAATCGGAAACGGCCATTGCTTACGCTAGCCTTACCTTTATAAAGCAGGTTCTTTTGGTCCCAATAGGTATAACTTGGTTGTTCATCATTCCCGAATGTTTTGATTTGTACAGCTTTATCGTATATCTGAGGATAAACATACCCGTTAAAATCATCCATGATGGTGCTATCGCTGTAGGCAACATAACCGCTTATGCTTACTTCGCTAAAAGCTTTCAGGGTATCCGTTGCTTCGGCTACCGGCACCCCGTTGATACTGTCCGTACAGACCATATACCGGGGGTAGTTGAGTACCATGGCCGGATCCCCCAGGAGGGTAAAGTTCAATTTATTGATACTTCCGGTAGACATTTCATTTTTTGCTTTCATTATGGCCTCTCCCAGGGTACAGGGATTGCCCTCCTCATCACAGGCAAACAAATGGGAAAAGGTATTGCTGGCAAGTATGAAATTCTCGGTGGAACTGACAACCCGGGAAGTGCTGAGCAGCGCCACAGCGCCTCCATCCGGATTGAGGATGCCGGATTCGCCGGCCGAGGTCAGTGCTTCAATTTTGTAATCGTTATCTTCTTCAATTGCCACATGGTCATATCGGCTGAACTGACAGGTTGCTGTCACGAAGAGCGGCAGGACCGATTTATTTTTCATGGTTTGCATGTCGGACTTTTGAAGAATGATCTCCCCGGTAATCTGATTCTCACTGCCATGACCAAAGTAACAGAAGACCAGCAACCCCCTGTCAAAAAGATCCCTAAGTTCTTTATTCACATCAGGATAGGAATCGCCTGTGGCACTGCTGACCTGTGGGTAGGCATCCAGCAGTACTTTTTTAACATCAAAACCGGGGTAGGCGCTTAACACCTGATCTGCCAGTTCATTTGCATGCTTCATATGATATATCTCACCAGAGGCTCCTCCCGGGTCATACTGGTCATCCCCGACAACACATAATCTCCTTCGCCAGTCTTTATGATCGCTGGAATAGTATCCCAGGATCTTGTTAACAACCCCTTTTGCCTCCGAATCGCTACCATCAACAGCAGCTACAGGAAGACGCCCCACACCGATATCCATTAACCCGGCGACCTCCCCCTCATTATCATCGAGCATGCCAAAAAAATCATCAGAGGTATAGGACCTGGTACCAATGAGTGACTCCCCGGACTGGTAGGTCAGGACATAATTCGTATTGCCTTCTTTATAAAAATGGTTATTGAACGAACCATCGCCAAATAGAAGCACATAGTTGAGCCGGAAGTCTGAGTCACCCTTTTTATACTGGTGACGAAAGAAATCCCTGATTGCAGAAATATCGGGGGTACCTGAGGAGAATTCATTGTAGATCTCCTGAGGATCCACAACCGATACGGTTAGTCCCCCTTCGTACCGGTGAAAATCAGCCAGGCGTTCAGCCTGCCGGGCGAATACCGGGGGAGCAACAATAATATAGTTCGCTGGTGCGCTGCTTCTCAGATTCTGATTGGGAACCTCTCCCACGCCTCTCTCATCCCTGCTGATCAGTGGTTTTGGAAAGTCGCCGTTAATATTTACAGCCAGGTATTGCCGCAGTGTATCGGCTGGCGCTTTAAAATTCAGCGCGCTTCCTGAAAGTTCACCCTTAAGGGAATGAACCTGGTTGATATTCGTTATGTCCCAAATTTTTATGGAAGAAGAGGCATTCTGCAGGGAAAACCGGGCGATATTTCCTTCGCCAACGGAATTTATATCCCTGAAATAGGTTTGATTGCCCGCTACTTTAAGTTCACTTCTGCCATTAAGGGTAATGTAGTCGATGTATGCTTCGTCTGTCTGATCAATCTTATCGTATGACACGCCCACATTGATCTGCGAACTACCTGCCACCAGTTTATCTTTAAAGTAGAGATCCTGAGCATATTTACTGTAGCTGGGCGTCAGGTATACCGTAGGGAAAAGCTCTGATTGTTTTTGTACCCCGTCCACCCACAGGTAAACTCTTCTGGACCCGGCAGACCGCCCCGCAACTTTTGCCTCAAGCATGAAAGTATCCCCGGCAGAAAGATTGTTGAAGGTGAATGTAGTATCGAAATCATTAAGATCAATGCGTGAGGAATACCAGACCCTACCGGAGCCTATCAGGTTATATACTTCATGCTCATAGTAAACATATTCGTCGTATTCATTTACCTCAACCGTTGAATTCAGCGCGGAATAGTCGGTTTGTTGTATCCTGGCCCCCTCACCGTGGGAACTGGTGGCAAAATAAAAAATCGCCTGGGAATAGCCGTGTATTTTCTGCCTGAAGAAATCGTCAGAGGCATCATAGTCCCAGGTCAGGGGCCCTTCCGCATAAAAGAGAATGTAATCACCCTCTCCGAAGGTGCCGTCACTGCCTTTATTCATATATACCGGGATCTCCTTCATATCAACCGGGCGGGGATCGCTGTTCCAGTAGCTGAGCTGCCTGCCTCCATGCCCAAACAGTCTGACATTTCCCGGGTTTGACAGGCCCATCTCAACCAGGTCGGCATAGCTTAGCCTATACACCCCGCTTTCCTTCACCTTGAATTTATACCAGTATCCGGATCCCAACAGGGAAGAATCATAGGACATTGCAGCTTTAGTCGTCTTGCCCTCAGTCTCCTCGGTCTTTTTGGATCCAATGCTAAAAGAGGCCAGTCTTTCCACCTTTCCCGTCAGAGGATTAATGCGGATAGCCGGAATGTTTATATCCAGGGAATAATACTCACCTTTGGAACCAAAGCTATGAATAGCCGGGACGTCCGAAGGCAATACTTCAGGCAGTTGTACCTCGTTAAGCAGGGAATCGGGGACAGACTCGTACCGAAGATCCTTAATATAATAGAGCCTTTCAGGCTTCCCATTCAAACCGATGACATCCAGATACCTGGGTACACCATTGGCATCATACTCAGCCCCCTCAAAGTGGAGAAACTGTTCTGTAATCCTTTTACCCTGATACTCATGAGTTTCAGAGATATTTCCTGTCCACTTGAGTCTGTAAACTCCCTCCTGTCCGTAAGTATAATACTTGAAGAAAGAAAAACCGGTAGCCAGCAAGATAATCAGGACTTTTTTTCTGATTGCAACACACTTCATGGGTATGTAAATAAGTTTAGTATGATAAAACGATCTCTTTTATCTAATATTGCTCCGAAAATAGAGATTATCGGAATAATTAAACAAATAAAACAGCGTTTTAGTTTAATGCGATTCCAGTCAGGTAAATTTTGGATTCTGAGTTCCCTTTGGCTTTTCGCCGTGCTGAGTACGGCGGAGACACAACCCTTTCATTATTCCGACCAGCACGAAAATCTGTTTAAATCAAATCCGGCATCAATTGCAAACGTTGAGAGCCTTTCCTTCCAACTAACTTACCGCAACCAGTGGCCCGGAAACAGTGATTTTGTCACCTACGATGGTTCCGCCATCATCAGCTCCGAAGCACTGAAAAGCAGTTTGGGTGTGTATGCTTTCAGGGATGTTCAGGGAGAGGGGATCATCAGTCAAACCGGTGCCTCACTGATGTATGCCTACCGGACCCGCATAAGCCCCGAAATGAGGCTGTCAGCAGGTATTATGGCTGCATTCGCACAGTACCAGACAAATTTCTCCGGCCTGGTTTTCGAAAATAGTCTGCCTGTGGCTGACGAAAACTACCTGCACATCGACTTCTCCACCGGGATCGAGCTGCAATTTCGGGAAACTGCCTGGTTCGGCATTGCCGTCAATAAGCTGGGAGCCTATATCCCAAATCAGTCGGATCACTTAAGCCCCTCCATTTCCGCTTATTACCAGGGCCATATCGGGGGATCAGGCGGCTACAGCAAGGGCACAATTACCTGGGAACCGCTGGTATATACTGCCATTAGCAGGGATGCCGGAGAACTTCTCTTTGGGGGCCGGATGAATTACCAAAATGTATACGGGGGCCTATACCTGCGCCAAAACTACCGTTTTCAGTACGATGCGGCAATAATTTTGTTAGGAACTCGTTTCGGAAATGCAGAAATGTTTTATACTTATGATATAAATTTGTCTGGAGTGAATTCAAATTTCACAAATTTGGCTGCGCATGAAGTAACTTTTTTATACCATTTAGAGTATAACACAAATAACAAAAGCAAAAGCAGAAAACACGGGGCAATAAAATGTCCTAAGATTTAGTTTATTAGAAAAGAAAATATTATATTTAAAATTAGGAATTAAATATCAATAAAATCGTTATACCATGAATTTTAAGCTGTCTGTAATTTCACAATTAGTCATTCTTGCATTCATTTTGGCTTCTTGTGGTGGTGGAGGCAAATCCACTTCATCAACAACAGGATGGAGATACAATGATCCTGATAATGGTGGTTTCGAAGTACAATACGGTTACGAACAGGAAAATGGCCCTGGCCTGGTGCTTATCGAAGGTGGTACTTTCACCATGGGACGCGTTGAGCAGGATGTCATGTATGACTGGAATAACGTTCCAAAACGAGTAACAGTTAGTTCTTTTTACATGGACCAGACTGAAGTCAGGAATGTTGACTACCGGGAATACCTGCACTGGATCAAACGCGTATTCGTTGATTATCCTGAAGTATACCGGAACGCTCTCCCTGATACACTGGTTTGGAGAAGGCCAATGGCCTATAACGAGCCTTATGTTCAGTATTATTTCCGCCATCCTTCCTACAATGAATATCCCATCGTAGGTGTAAACTGGCTGCAGGCAACTGACTATTGTGCCTGGAGGACTGACAGGGTTAACGAAGGGATCCTGATCCGTGAGGGTATTTTAAACCCCGATCCTAACCAGATCAATGAAGAAAACTTTAATACTGAAGCATATTTTGCCGGACAGTATGAAGGGCTGGTGCGTGAAAACCTCCCAGACCTTGATCCTAACAAGGATACCCGCCGGGTACGTCTCGAAGACGGTATTCTCCTTCCACGCTACAGGCTTCCCACCGAAGCTGAGTGGGAATATGCTGCCCTCGCCCTGATTGGAAATTCATTTGAAGAAAGGGTGTATGAGAGAAGAATTTACCCATGGGATGGTCACAATGTTCGCCAGGATTCTAAAAGCGACCGTGGTGAAATGCGCGCCAACTTTGTCCGTGGACGTGGTGACATGATGGGAGTTGCCGGCGACCTGAACGACAACGCAACTGTTCCTGCTCCTGTAGAATCATACTGGCCAAACGACTATGGCCTATACTGTATGGCAGGTAACGTTAATGAATGGGTTCAGGATGTTTATCGTCCGCTTTCATTCGAAGATATTGATGAATTCAACCCTTTCAGAGGTAACGTATTCACAAAACTTGCTACCGACGAAGAAGGAAATGTCGCTGAAAAAGATAGTCTTGGACGACTCAGATATGTTGAAATAAGTGCTGACGAAGCCATCAACCGCTGGAACTATAAGAAAGCGGACTACAGAAACTACCAGGATGGTGACTATGAATCAAGCATCGTTGAAGGTGGAAACTGGGTATCTGACGGCAGCACTCAGGAACGGGGCTCAAGCCGCATGTACAAGAGCGATATCGGTGACGAAAGCTCACTCATCACAGATCAGTCACGTGTATACAAAGGAGGATCCTGGAGAGACAGGGCCTACTGGATGACACCTGGCGCCAGAAGATTCCTGGATGAAAAGGGAACACGAGATGACCTTGGATTCCGCTGCGCTATGATCCGTGTTGGAAGTCCCGGAGGAAATTAACAGCTTAAAATAGTATCTTTGAAGGCTGCCAAATGGCAGCCTTTTTTAGTATTATGGAAATCAGCAGCTTCTATCAGACCTACTTTAAGGAAGGGAATGTCACTACTGACACCCGAAAGATCGCTCCCGGGGATATCTTTATAGCCCTGAAAGGTGAAAATTTCAATGGTAACCGTTTTGCCGCAGATGCCATCCGGGCAGGAGCATCGGTAGCCGTGGTTGATGAGGATGTCCGGGAGACGGGATTAGCGCTTGTCAGGGTCGATAACTGCCTTAACTTCCTCCAGCAACTGGGAAATTATCACCGGAAATCGAGGGGGTTCAACGTCATCGCAATTACCGGCACCAACGGAAAAACCACGACTAAGGAGTTACTCCATAGCGTCCTGAAACAGAAGTTCACCGTACAGGCTACCGAAGGCAACCTGAACAATCATATTGGGGTTCCACTGACCCTCCTTTCCATTTGCTGCGGGACAGACATCGCCATTGTTGAAATGGGCGCAAATCATGAAGGAGAGATCAGCACGCTCTGCTCCATCGCCGAACCTGATTGCGGATTGATCACCAACATTGGAAAGGCACACCTGGAGGGCTTCGGGGATCTGGAGGGTGTGAAACGCGCCAAATCGGAGCTATATTCCTTTCTGAAACTGAAGGGCGGCAGCATCTTTATCAATGCCTCTGACCCTATCCTCATGGACCTTGCCGGATCATTTGAAAAGCTGGTCCCTTATAACGACGGTAAGAGTTTAAAAGCAGAAATCAGGCAGACGATCCCCAGGCTCGAGGTAATGCTTACGGATACCTCCGGAAAAGCGGTATTGGTCCGCTCCGGACTATTTGGGGAGTACAACCTGAACAACATGCTGGCAGCAGCAGCCGTTGGGAGGTTTTTCAACATTGATATCGGAACTATCGGAAAAGGTATTGAATCCTATATCCCGAAAAACTTTCGGTCACAAGTCCTCGAAATTAAGTCTGCACAGCTTATCCTGGACTGCTACAATGCCAATCCAACCAGCATGAACCTGGCCATTCGGGAATTCCTGCGAATGGAAAAACAGAATAAAATTGCCATTCTTGGCAGTATGAAGGAACTGGGACCTGCTTCTGTTGATGAGCATGCAGGGATCATTGAACTGCTTCATCGCGAGGGAATGGACAACAGCATTCTGATCGGAAGCGAGTTTAAGCCGGCAAGAAAATACCAAATGAAGGTGTTTAACACAGCTGAAGAAGCCATTCCAATGATCGGCCAGCTGGATCTGGAAGGAGCCGCCATTCTGCTGAAAGGATCCAGGGCTAACCAACTCGAAAAATTGCAGCATGTAATCCAGCAGAAGCTGCTGGAAGAGTAAACCCGGGAGAAGGAAGAAAAAGGCATTCTGCCTATTCGAAATCCAGCGAACTGTATTTCCTTTTACCTTTCAGGAAATATGCCAGAACGATGCTTCCATCGTAGATCATTGAAACGTGTGCCTTGGCGATGATTTTGTTGAAAATGCGCCGCTTGTTCACCAGCATCCGCAGGCTAAGGTAAAAACGTATATGGGCCCGCAAAACAGAAATTGCGAAAAGGAATTTACCCTGTAAAAGGTAGACTGCGGCAGAGACCCCGTCGAGGATCATCCGGGGAAGCAGAATGGTAAAAAAGCCGGAATAACTGACATTCTTAAACAGGAGATACAGGCTGTTCCGGTAATTATAGTATAGTTTCCGGGGATTATCGTTCGGGAGGGTTCCGCCGCCAACATGATAGACCACCGAGTCGGCACAATAGTGGATGCTGTATCCCAGCCGCTTTAAACGCCAGCATAAATCGATTTCCTCCATATGCGCGAAGAAATCCCCATCCAGACCGCCTGTCCTCGAGTAGGCTGATGCTCTAAGGACCATGCAGGCCCCTGAGGCCCAGAAGATTTCAGAAGATTCATCGTACTGTCCCTCATCCCTTTCTATGGTACTCAGGATCCTTCCACGGCAAAAAGGATAACCATACCGGTCGATAAAACCGCCGGCTGCACCGGCATACTCAAAATAATCCCGGTTGGCGTACGACCTGATCCTGGGCATTACCGCAGCTACCCCGGGCTGCCGTTCCATCAAATCTACCATTGGAGCCAGCCAGTTTTCAGTGACCTCAACATCTGAATTAAGCAGTACGTAATAATCCGCAGCTATTTGGGGCAAAGCCAGGGAGTAACCCCGGGCAAATCCGTGATTCTGGTGAAACCGGATAAGCTCGACACGGGGGTATTTCTTTCCGATAAATTCACAGGAATCGTCGGTTGAATTATTATCAACAATAACAATGCTTGTGTCAGATCCTGAAGAATGGTTGACAACAGAGGGCAGAAACCTTTCCAGGTATGATCTGCCATTCCAGTTTAAAATGACAACAGCTACCTTTGCACTCATGCATTCTCCTCCTTGTTGATATACTCATCATAAGAGAATTTCCACCTCTTGTGCGACCATAGATAGAGTTCAGGTTGTTTACGTATGAGTGCTTCGAGGTGCTTCATGTATTTATCAGTAATTTCATTTGGCAGGGTATCCCTTGGATTTGCTTCGATCATATCATAGCTTACTTCGTAATACCCCCGTCGTGTTCGTAAAACATTTACAAAGATAACAGGCAGATCGTATTTTCGTGCAATTTTATCCATTCCTGAGATAACCGGAGTCTTTTGATTCATAAAATCAGTCCAGTAATTAATCTCATCCTTCATCGGCCGTTGATCTGCAACAAAATAAACAGCAAATATTTCCTTATTTTTTATAGCTTCTGTAATGGTCCGCAGGGTTTGTTTCATCGGTACCGGTGTCGAGCCGTGTTTGCTCCTGAGGTGATATACAAAACGGTCCATTCGCTTATTGCTGAGTGGCTTGTATATCCCATAAATGGAATAGTCATAGATGAGTGCAAAGATGGAGGCCCATTCCCAGTTGCCGAAATGACCGTTTGCCGCAGCCAGGCAACGCCCTTCTGCGTATAGCCTGTCGATCAGTTCCCTGTTTTTGGTTGTATACCGCCGTTGACATTCTGCATCACTCATATTCAACAGATAGATGCTTTCGATAAGCAGGTCACAGAGGTAGTGAAAAAACTTCCTTTCGATTTCGTGAAGCTCCTTATCACTCTTTTCAGGGAAAGAATTTTTAAGGTTGGTAAATACCACCCCCCGCCGATATCTCACGAGATAAAAGATCAGGATAAACAGAAGGTCGGCGATCAGGTAAAGCACACGCAGCGGCAGGAGTGACAACGCCCAGATGGGGAAGAGAATAATTTTATCGCCTATGGTCAGAGTGCCCTTCATCCTAGCTATTCATGAATTCTCCAACTTTATGGACAAATTCCGCATAAACCAGGTCGTTTGCCGCCACGATCTCACCGCCGAAAATATAATTCCCGCCTGCTTTAAAGTCGCCCACCTTTCCGCCGGCCTGTTGTACAAGAAAGGCTCCTGCGGCAACATCCCACGGATTCAGGTTGTACTCATAAAAAGAATCGTATCTGCCACACGCCACATAGGCCAGGTCCATGGCAGCCGATCCAAGTCGCCTTACCCCATGCGAGTTCAGAAAGAAATATCCAAGGGAATCCATGAAGGGCTTCATCCGGTCATAGTTACTATAAGGAAACCCTGTGGCAATCAGAGAGTCCGAAAGTTTTTCAGCTTTAGATACCCGGATGGGTTTACCATCCAGGAAAGCTTCCTGGTTTCCGAAGGAGTAAAACATCTCTCCCGATACAATTTCGTGAACAATACCCAGTATCACCCCTTCGTCTTCCATAAGGGCCACACTAATGGAATAGGGCGGGGCCCCATGAATAAAATTGGTCGTTCCGTCCAGCGGATCGATCACCCAACGGTATTTTTCCCCGCCGTCAGTACTGGTTCCCTCCTCGGCGATAAATCCTGCTTCCGGCAGTACCTCATGCAAACCATTGACCAGCAACTGCTCAGCCTTCTTGTCAACATAGGTAACAAAATTATGTTTACCCTTCGACTCGATCCTATCCGTATCGAATTTACTTCTCTCTTCTTTAATAAACCTTCCGGCTTTCCTGACAAGCTCAAGGGCTGCATTCCCGATCAACTGAATATTCATAACAAATTATTTTCAAGGCGCAAATATACAAGCTTAATTAGCATAAAAAAAGGAATGGCTGGGGTGTCTTTGACCCGATCACTGAGTAAATAGCTTCTTTTTATAGTAATCGTGGAGAATAAATTGTGAACGGAGAGGTTCCTGCTCGTTGGAGGCAACATACTGATTATCCTGTTCTTCATTGATAATCCTTGCTTTCACGTTATCGCTAAGCTGAATTTCAATCATATCCCTAATTTCCTGCTGAATTTCCTTGTCGTAGATGGGACATGCAATCTCTATCCTGCGATCAAGGTTCCTTCCCATCCAGTCGGCAGAAGAAATGAAATACAGTTCGTCACCCTTATTATGGAAGATGAGGATCCTGGAATGCTCAAGGAACTTGTCGACAATACTGATCGCCTTTATATTTTCGCTCATTCCGGGAATGCCGGGAATCAGGGAGCAGGATCCCCTGAGAATGAGGATTATTTCCACCCCTGCATTATTTGCCTGGTAGAGTTTATAAATAATCTCCTTATCCACGAGGGTATTCAGCTTGATGATAATCTTAGCCTTCTTTCCTTCCTTCGCGAATTTGATTTCGTTTTCGATAAGCTTATACAGCTTCTTGCGCATGTAGAGCGGAGAAGCTATAAGGTGCCGGTAGAACTGGTTTTTGTGAGTATTGGCGAAGAAATCGAAGACCTTTTTCACTTCATTGGTTATGCGGGTATCGGCAGTGAAGAGAATCAGGTCGGAATAGACTTTTGCATTGCCTTCATGGAAATTCCCTGTGCTGATGCAGGAAAAGTTTTCCGTTTTGCGACCCTCCTTACGTGTTATACAGAGCAACTTGGCGTGAACTTTCAGACGGGGGATCCCGAAAAAAATATTTGCCCCTACCTCTTCAAGCTTTCTTGACCAGTAAATATTTGACTCCTCGTCGAAGCGGGCCTGCAATTCAATCACTACATTCACGCGCTTTCCATTCTGGCAGGCATTCATCAGGGCATTGATAACCTTTGAATTCTTTGCTACACGGTAGATGGTCAGGGAAATCTCTGTAACCTTCGGATCGATGGCAGCTTCCTGCAGGAGGCTGATGAATATGTTGAAATCCTGGTAAGGCACGTGCAGCATAAAATCCCTTTCACGCATTACCGCCATAATGCTTTTATGGTATTCAACCATCTTATGCCAGACAGGGGGCACTTTTTCATAGACCAGGTTGGGGCTACCGATGCCCGGGAAATTCATGAAATCCTTAAAGTTATGGTACCTCCCGCCCGGAATCAGGTTACTGACCTCGATAAGGTCCAGTTTTTGAATGATGAAATCGAGCAGGTCTTTGGCAATGCTATTATCAAAAACGAAACGGACGGGCTGACCGGTTTTCCTGCCACTGACACTCCTGGATATCTGTTCCAGGAAGCTCTGTGATACATCGTTATCCATATCAAGCTCTGCATCGCGGGTAAGCTTAATGGTCCAGGCTTCGCAGGTATCAAATTTAAAAATGGCAAAGATGTCATCCAGCGCAAAACGGATAATATCTTCCATCAGGATGATGAAAACGCGTTCAGATTCAGTAGGTAGCTCAATAAACCGAGGCAGGGTTTCGGTGGGCAATTCAATTAGCGCATACTGGTCCTCAACCTCCCTGCCGGAACTCATCAGCTTGATCGCAAAATAGACGGATTTATCTTTCAGGTAGGGAAACGACTCCACATTTTGCAGCATGATGGGCGAAATAACCGGCATGACTTTATCCTTGAAATACTTCCGGACAAAGATCTCCTGTGACGGGTTCAGTTCCTTTTCATTAATGATGAATATGTCGTGCTGTTCCAGCTCTCCAAGAATGTTGTGAAATGCTGTTTCAAACTTATTCTGAAGCTTCAGGACCTTTTTCTGGATCTTATTCATCAGTTTCCTGGGCTTTTCACCTTCAACTCTCTGCCGTCCTTCCTGTATGTCAATCATTCGTTTGATGGTTGCCACACGGACCTTAAAGAACTCATCCAGGTTGTTGGAAAAGATCCCCAGAAAATGGATCCGTTCAATCAAAGGTACATTTTTAATATCCTGTGCTTCCTGTAGTACTCTGTCATTGAATGATAACCAACTGAGCTCACGATTAATTATTTTCTGCCTTCGATTTGTCATGAAATATTCTGAATTTCTGCAAAGATACTAAAACTCCTTCTTCGGAAAGTCAAAGAACTCATTCGTCTGCAGTTCTTTACTGATTTCCGACCACTTTTGACAAGAAAACGTAAATTTCGCCAGGCCACAGGTTGGCAATTCGAAAACCTGGTTTTTGGCATATCTCCTTACAAGTTCGGAAAAATCAGGGTTATGACCAAAAATCATCAGTTTATTAATGCTGTTATCCTGTGAGGTGATCAGTTCCAGAATTTCATCTGTTCCCCTTCCATAGAGGCGTTCATCAACCAAAAGTTTATTATAGGAAATCTCCAGGACGCGAAGAAAAATGGAGGCGGTGTGCAGCGCCCGGTTTGCCGGACTTGAAATAAACAATTGCGGGATCCTCCGTT
This sequence comes from Bacteroidales bacterium, assembly GCA_016931575.1. Classification (GTDB taxonomy): domain Bacteria; phylum Bacteroidota; class Bacteroidia; order Bacteroidales; family UBA10428; genus UBA10428. The sequence goes on from JAFGEO010000045.1 coordinate 21,196, forward strand.
CAATTTTCATCCGACGGGCCATTTCATATGCATTTCTGATCCCCCTTAATTTCAGGGGCCGGTCCATATCGGATATTTCCTCAAGGTCCCAGTTTGATTTCGCATGACGTAAAATAAACAGTTCTTTCTTTGCGGGCATATACCTACTATTTTTTTATAATAAATTACTTGCCAATTCTGCGAGGAAGCTCCTTTCCCCTTTTACCAGGTTAATATGAGCAAATACATCCTGGCCAATCATTTTATCGGTCAGATAGGATAATCCGTTGGATTTCATATCGAGGTAGGGTGTATCGATCTGCTCGATGTCACCTGTAAACACCATTTTTGTGCCCTCTCCTGCCCGGGTAATAATTGTTTTTATCTCGTGCGGGGTCAGGTTCTGTGCTTCATCAACGATAAAGAATACGTTTGAAAGGCTCCTTCCCCGGATGTATGCCAGCGGGGTAATGTTGAGTTTCTCATTCTTAACCATCTCTTCGATCTTCTGATAGTCCTTGCTGGTAGGGCTAAACTTATTCTTGATCACATCCAGGTTGTCAAACAGGGGTTGCATATAGGGCCCTATCTTTTCCTTGGCATCTCCGGGAAGAAATCCGATATCGCGGTTGGAAAGCGGCACTATGGGCCTTGCCAGGAATATCTGGGTAAATTGCTGTTTCTGGTGAATCGCTGCTGCCAGGGCAAGAAGCGTTTTCCCCGTTCCGGCTTTCCCGGTGATGGAGATGAGGTGTATGTCGTCCCTTAGCAAGGCATCCAGCGCAAAAGTCTGCTCGGCATTCCGGGGTTCGATCCCATATACTTTTTGCTTAAGAACCCGATTGAAAATCTTTCCAGGGTGATCGTAATGTACCAGGGCACTCGACCGGCTTCCCTTCAGAATGAAGTACTGGTTTGGTGTGGGTGCAGGTTCCACCCTGACTTCTTCTTCCGGGACACCTTCAGCCTCTTCATACACCCGTGCAATGATCGAATCATTGATATTCTCCAGGGTGTAGATGCCTTTATAGATCTCATCAATGTTCTGAACCTTATCACTTTCATAGTCGCCAGCCAAAACGCCAATGGACTTGGCCTTCATCCTCAGGTTTATATCCTTGGTGACTAGGACAACCTGCGCATCTGTACGGTTGAGGGAAATATATTCTGCAATAGCCAGGATCCGGTGGTCGGGTGTATTTTCAGGAAAGGAATCCTTTATATGCGCCGAGAAGGGTTTCCCGGTTTCGATCTTCAGTTTTCCCAGATCCTTACCCAGGGAAACTCCGCCGTTAAAAAGCTTATCTCCGGAAAGCCTGTCCAGTTCCCGTGTAAATTCGCGGGCATGAAAGTTGATCAGGTCATTCCCCTTTTTAAATTTATCCAGCTCTTCCAGCACGGTGATGGGGATCACGATATCATTCTCCTGGAAATTGTAAATACACTTATAGTCGTGTAAAAGAACGTTCGTGTCCAGCACAAAAATCTTTCTTTTCTTCTTCGCCATCGCTTCAATCCTTTATTGTTGTCCAACACTAAAATTAGAAATTAATTCTTAATATTTTTGTGGTGCACCAGTCATCAAAAATAAGCAAAAGCATGGACGTTTTTGAAGCAATCTTTACAAGACGCAGTATCAGAAGATATTCTGATAAAAAAATCGAAAAAGAAGTCGTTGATAAAATTATTCAGGCAGGCATGTATGCCCCTTCAGCCGTTAATAAACAGCCCTGGCATTTTATTATTTTCAGCGATCTGAAAACCCGTGATGCCATTATTGAGGTCCACCCGAACGCTTCGATGCTGACAGGGGCACAGATGGGCATCCTGATCTGTTATGACGAGAGCCTGCAGCATGATGAGGGTTACGGACCTGTCGACTGTGCCGCCGCCACTCAGAACATGCTCCTGGCTGCCCATGCACAGGGCCTGGGTGCCTGCTGGGTAGGAGTTTATCCCCGTCAAAACCGTATTGTGGCACTGAAAGAAATTTTCAGCCTGCCTTCGCGGGTAGTCCCCTTTGCAGTGATCTCGCTGGGTTACCCGGCAGAACAGAAAGGAACTCCGGACAGGGTGAAAGAAGAACGGATCCGCCGGGAAAAATGGTAGTCACAGAATACGAGGATGACCTACGACCAGACCATATCCTATCTTTTTGAGTCGCTCCCTATGTACCAGCGCATAGGGCATACTGCCTACAAAGCCGACCTGGAGAATGCCTGGGAACTTGACAGGTATTTTGGGCATCCACACAGGAAATTCAAAAGCCTGCATGTTGCTGGCACAAACGGGAAGGGATCCGTCAGTCATATGCTGGCTGCAGTTCTGCAGGCTGAAGGATATAGAGTTGGTTTGTACACGTCTCCTCACCTACTCGATTTCAGGGAGCGTGTTAAGATCAACGGTGAAATGATCAGCAGGGAATTTGTCTGTGATTTCGTGGAAGCAAACCGGAAGAAATTTGAAGAGGTTCAGCCTTCATTTTTTGAGATGAGTGTGTTCATGGCTTTCTGTTATTTCGTTTCAGAAAAAGTTGATGTCGCGATTATCGAGGTAGGACTGGGAGGCAGGCTGGATACAACAAACATCATCCACCCACTGATCTCGGTGATTACCAATATCGGGTTGGATCACACCCGTTTTCTCGGTGATACCCTGCCTGAGATTGCCCGGGAAAAGGCGGGCATTCTTAAGGAATCTGTTCCTGCAATTATCGGGCGAACCGATGACCGGGTCCGGGAGGTCTTTGAAACCAAGGCGCTGCAATTACACTGCCCCATCCATTTTGCGGATCAGGAATACCGGGCTGAATACAGCCTGCAGAATACCGACGCAAGTGTTTGCTGGCACTACCTTAAGAGGGAAAAGAACCAAAAAATCGAAGTGACCACTGACCTTGCCGGCTTCTACCAAAAGGAAAACCTGGGAACTGTGCTCACTATCCTCGATCTTCTCCGAAAGCAGGATATGCCCATAGCAGAGAGTTCAGTCGATCAGGGACTGAAAAATGTTGTAAAAACAACGGGCCTGTCAGGCCGCTGGCAGGTAGTTGCTGTAAATCCCCTGCAGATCTGCGATATCGCCCACAACGAAGACGGCTTACAGGCAGTACTGCAACAACTGAACAATACGGCATATAAGCGGCTTCACCTTGTTTTGGGCTTTGTGAACGATAAAAACCTTGAAAGCATTGTCAGGATACTACCTTCTGATGGCGCCTACTACCTCTGTGAACCCTCCATTCCCAGGGCGATGAAAATGGCCGATCTAGAACCGGTTTTTCAGAGGGCAGGATACTCCTACAGGGCCTTTCCGAATGTTGGAGAGGCACATCAGGAAGCCCTGAAATTGGCCGATCCGGAAGATCTGATCTACATCGGGGGCAGCACCTTCATAGTGGCGGATTTCTTATTATCGAAAAAAAATCAGAAAATTTTTTGAATTCCATAAAAGACACTTATATTTGCAGCGCCTTTGACCGCCGTAGCTAATGTGGAGGCGGTTTTTAACCATAGAACAGAGTGGTTTTGAGGCAAGCTGAAGTGAAAAAGGGACAAGGCCTGCTTTACTGAAGTTTTTGAAATAAAGCCTGGTTTTAAAGTTGAAGGAGGACAAAGCCCGCCTTCGCTGAAGCTACGGTGAACAAGGGGAGCTTAGCTCAGCTGGTTCAGAGCACCTGCCTTACAAGCAGGGGGTCACTGGTTCGAATCCAGTAGTTCCCACAAAAACAGAATGAGAGTGAGACGACAGTCGACAGACAGCGGATCATTCTCATTTTGTTTTTCAGGATACTCACTCTGATTTTTACCACCGTAGCGAAGCGGAGGTGGTCTCGAGTCTGACACTGACACTGACACTGGATTAAGCATATTTTCTGGGGATTTGAACATTTAAGCATAAATTTTAGAGAGTCTGTATAAGAAGAAAGGGATGTTTCTTACTCCACGGAACTGAGACCTGAATGCTTAAAATCAGAGCGAGAGTGAGTGAGCAGTCGACAGACAGCGGATGGATCAAGGAACCATCCTATTCCGTAAACCTTTTCAAAATAGAACCCAAGATCTATAAATGCACGCCAGATAGGGAGGGGGTTTACACCCGTCCATTCCAGCCAGGTGAGAACTATTTTATATCTCTTATTTATATCTTATTAACGGAGATGGTATCTGTATATCATGGGGTTTAATAAAAAAAAATCCCTGCATGTTCGAAAATGATTGTACAGTATCGCTACGAATACTCTATCTTGTATGTTATTTTCTGAAATCATTAACTACAGGGAATAACAAAGTCTCATTAAACTGAAATAAAAATGGCAACAAAAATAAGCCTATTAAGAGATCAAATTAGTTCGAACTACAGCAAGAGTGACCATTACGATTTAGTCATTGTTGGTGCCGGAATCAGCGGTTTATCAACGGCACTGATGTGGCTGAAAAATACCAAAAACAAAAAGACTTTGATTCTGGATAAAAATAGTTATGCTGGGGGCTACAGTACTGCTTTCCAAAAGGGAGATTATATTTTTGAAACCACCCAGCTCTTCCCTGATATTATTGAAATGATGGAATATCTGGGGATAGAAATAAATTTGAAGCGGTACGAAAAAGATTTCATGAGACGGATTGTGGTGAAAGGGGACCGGATAGATGAATATAAAATCCCGGCAGGTGCTGAAAACTTTACAAGATATCTCAAAGAGCGGTTTCCTGAAGATGCGGACAAGATTGACAAGTTCATGAATTATTCTACATCGATGTTTTCACAAGTACGAAAACTGAAGGTAATTCCAAGCTTGAAAGATACCCTTGTCACGCCATTTAAGGCTCCTAAGGTAGTTGCCAATCTGAATCGTACCTATTCCGGATTGTTAGATAAATTTGGCATCACCAATACAGAACTCCGTGAGCTATTGGAAACATTTACTTCCTTTTCAGGGGTGCCTTCAGAGTATGCCTCCGCCATTTATGCAACTGGAGCCATGCTTTCCTCTATGACACGATGTTTCAGACCTTATGGGTATTTTGATGAATTCCCGGCAAAAATGGCTACCCTCTTCCAGGAAAGAGGAGGAGAACTCAGGTTAAATGCTGAAGTTGAAGATTATGTAATTGAGAATGGTACAATAACCGGGGTAAAAGTTAAAGGTGATGATGCTATGATCAGCGCAGAAACCGTTGTTACAACCGTTGACACTATGCTGGCTATGCGAAAATATGTCGGATTGGAAAACCTGCCTGATAAATACATAAAACGTTTAGACAATACAGTGATGTCCACGTCATCCATTAATATTGCATTAGGCCTGGATGATAAAATTGATTTGTCAAAAATGGACCTGGATTATCCCTATAATGTTGTCTCAACAGGGTTGGGAACTTCCGAGAAACTTTTTGAAGGTTTTATGGCTGGGGACAATGCTTTTTCTGAAGACTGTTTCCATGCGGCAGTCATCTGTCCGTCGCTTACCACCGGCTCCAAAAATACCATAACCATACGTTGCACGCCTTTTGGCATTAATGGTTGGCTCGATTGGCGAAAAAATGATCCGGAAAAATACCAGGCTGAAAAAGAACGGTGGGGAGACTTTTTTATCAATATCGCTGAGAAATATTTTATCCCAGGCTTGAGTAAACATATTGTGGTTAAAGATATTTCAACTCCTGCAAGCTATTCACGTTACTCAGGTTCTCCCTCAGGAAGCCTGTACGATATGGCATCTATTGTATCCCAATTCGGACCTAAACGCCTGCCTTTTAAAACTCCAATTAAAAACCTGTATCAGCCAAAATTTGCCCACGGCTTATATGGGTGTATGATGAATGGAGTGCAAATGGTTGATATGCTGCTGGATCGTAAGTTTAATGACGGTAACTCTCTGTTTACAGCAAAAAACAAGAATTTTAAATAGCAGGTTACAAACCCTGGTCTCATTAACAAGTAAAAACCTGACAACTGCTATTGGCAGAAGTCGATGTCAAGCCGCCTCCCCGCTAACTAAAAAAAATCAGGATGCCGGCAGCAAAGCTGCCAACATCCTGATGGATTATGATTCATTACGCTGTATTACTTAATAATTACCTCGGCTTCTGTGGACTCGGCGCCGTTTACCAGCCGGAGCAGGTAGATGCCGGACTTGAGTTCCAGAGACAGGGTGAGGTTGGTTGCCGGGCTGGTGAGGTTCTCGCGAACTACTTCCTTACCTTCCAGGTTGAAGAGCACAAGAGAGGTGAAACCCTTTTCCCAGGACACCTGCAACTGATCATGTGCCGGATTCGGGAAGATGGTCAATCCCTGTTCGATCACTGTCTCAAGATTGTCAACTGCTGTAGATGCATTGTTAACCTGAGCATCCTCAAAGCCCAGCAGACTATTGCCATTTGTGGCTTTTACCGTACCGGGCTGGTAGCTTAGGCTAACTTCCTGTCCGGCATAGACCTTCTCTGTCAGATTGAATACAATCTTTGTGGAATCGACACCGTTTGCGGTTATGCTGCTGATTTCAGCGGGCTGTCCGTCTACCGACAGGGTAAAAGCATCCTGGTTCAGGACGACATCTTCCAGCAGACCGTCAAATAGCGCAATGGCACGGGTTCCGGCTGAATTGATCTGGGAGCTTACCAGTTGCGGCCAGTAGTTTTTCACGGTAAGAACCGCTGATGACTGGCATGCAAATCCTTCGTCGTTTGTCAGGGTACCTCCGGTATATTGTATTCTTGGTGCATTGGCGCTGGTCAATGGTGTGGAGAAATGGAACACAGCCATGCTGGAATCTCCTTCCATGTAATCGAATTCATCAAAGCTAAGAGCCTCCCCATTATCCGTGAGGGTGAAAGAAGCTTCATTGTCGAGAAGTCCTCTGACAACATAGTTAAAGGATGCTTCAATGGTATACCCGTCGTTCGTAACTTCCGCACTGATGAGGCCTGTCGACAGGTTTATCACTTCCACAGGGCCGAAAGCCTTCGATTTTCCGCCATCCGTGGATGCCAGGCTTCCCGGGAAGTAAGAAACGCACAGGTAATCATCGGGGGTGATAACACCCTGCAGGGTGACATGCACCAGGGAGCTGTCGGCCGCATCCGTTTTTATATCCTGGATGCGCATGGCATGGTCGGAGAAGAATTTAAAATCTCCACCGATAATGGATTCATCCTGAATAGGTTTATCAAATGTGATCACCAGGCTGGAATCGCTGGTCTGAACAGCCGACACCACTTCAGGTCCCCTGATAACTGCATCGGTTTCATGCAGGATAAATACCGAGTCAGTATGAGCTTCAAGACAGGGAATGGTAAAGACTTTAACCATGTCGCCAAAGTTCACCTCAACGGTATAGTCGCCGTAATACGCGTCAAACAGAACCGGGTTGGCATCCACCAGGGTGGTATCGAATTTCGTTGCCCAGTGTTCATTCAGCAGGTAGAAAAGGGTATCTGCAGCAAGTTTAGGCCGGCGGTTATCGTCAAAATAGCCGGAGTTCTCGCGCCATGCCCCGGCATCGCTCAGTGCCCAGCTGACAACTCCGTTCATCATCGGATGTGAGAAAGCAATGGTAAATACTTTCACGACATCCTCAGCCTGTTGCGCTTCCGTCAGCTCAGAACCATTGTCAAATTCTGTAAATTTAATTGGCAGGCCGGCTTCAGCAACAATGTTAACATTGGTAACAAGCTCCGTAATATTCGGGCGCATTCCATCCCAGAAATGAGCCTGCATACCAACACCGATTACGGGGCCACCCTCTTCCTTGATTTTCAGGACCAGGTCGCGGTATGCTGCGGCATCTCCCCAGTTGTATTCAACATTGTATTCGTTGATAAATAATTCAGCATCGGGGTCAGCCTCCCGGGCCCATTTGAAGCAGTTCCAGTTTATTGAATCGCCGACAATATCAGAGAGGTAGGTGGCATGAAGGGGCTCGTTCATTACATCATATTCTTTGATGATCCCCTTATACCGGCTTACCTCACGGCTTACCCTCATCTTACAGGTATCCGTGATAGCCTCCGGAGTTGGCAGGTCTTTCACCCAGCGGGGCATTTCGTGATCGCCGGTATACTCATAGCCCCCCCAAAGCAGGGTATGTGCCCGAAGGTCCCAACCGATGCTCTGTGTCCAGCTGACGGCATGTTCAAAATTGGTGTAATCCGGCTCAGTATGCTGTGGCTGAATGCCGCTCCATTTAAAGGAATTCCCGGACACTCCGTAGTTAAAATACTTCTGCATGGTCGCTTTCATCCATTGTTCCTCACTTGGAAATCGCGATGCATTCCCATCGAAGAAATCCTCATCGCTAAGGTAATCATGGCCATCGGAAGTGGTCAGTGCACCCCCGCCGCAGTTGATATATTCCACCCAGTCGCCTTCGACAGTACGGATCTCTATGCCTTTGATCGCAGCATTATCCAGACTGGCAACCATTTCCAGGTTGATCAGGGTATCCGCGGCAGTGATCGTAAAGCTGGTGTCGATGGCAATATTCCTGTCGCCGGCAACCGCTACCATGTCAAAATCGGAGAGCACCTTGTCCCCTTCCACGAAAACATCAAATATCCTTGAGCCAGTGGTAGTGAAATAGATCTCGGCAAATTTCAGAGTCAGGATGTAATCACGGCCCTCCTCTACGGGGATGGCGTAAGCAAGAAATGAATAGTACCGTTCAGACTGGTAAATTTCAGCATCGGCATCGGCAGTAATGGTATTGGTAGTAGAATAACGATTCCCGTTATTTACGGCCCCTTCGTACAGGTCAAAGGCAATACCGAATGGATATTCATGTTTGGTCAAGCGTACCGAGACATCCCCGGTAAAAGGCTGGTCATTCTTATCTATGATCACCAGACCGAAAGAACCCTTCCGAAGGGTGTCTATGCGTTCCTGGGCATGGTCGTACCATTCCTGGGCCGACTGGGCACTGAGCATGCTGAACATGCATAGCAGTCCAGTAACAGCTATAAAAAACTTTATCCCCGTATGTCCAGGGGTAGCATTCATTCTTCTCATTGTCCGATAGTTTAAATTTTTATTAGCTCATTTCTTCCGGCAGTTTTCCGGATTAAAAGATGAAATTATCAATTCGGACAGACTCTTGCTATAATATATCAGGAAAAGACTCACAAAAATGTTGCAGGAGAGGCGCAGGCAGAGAAATATTCAGGCGCAAAGTCCGGAACGAAGTTTGCAGCTACGAGGAATGTGCATGATTCCATCGCAGGTCATGCTAACTATATCCCCCCTGGATCAAGGCTGACTGTCAATCCTGAAACAAGTTCAGGATGAGGGCAGGAAAACCGGATGACATCGCTTCATCCGGTTTGTCATAATGTTTTAGGAATTAAAATGATAAAGAAATATCACCACCGCTTCGAAAGCAGGTTTTGCGCTTCCTTCCACCTCAAGCGTGGCCTTCATGTGTGCGCGGGTAATTCCCCTCAGGTCCTTAATGGATTCAAGTTTTGCCCGAAGGCGGACCCTGCTGTTCACGGCAACACTCTGGTTGAACTTCAGGCTTTCGATGCCGTAGTTCACCATCAGTTTGACATTCACCACATCCACAATCTGCAGCCAAAGGTGTGTCATCATGGACAGGGTAAGGTATCCATGTGCTATGGTGGTTTTGAAAGGTGATTCTACTTTTGCACGCTCAGGATCAACATGAATCCACTGGTGATCAAGGGTGGCATCGGCAAACTGGTTGATCTGCTCCTGGGTAATAGTATGGTAATCGGAAACGCCTATTTCTTTTCCTAAAAAGGCAGCCAATTCATCGTAACAGCTAATCGTAATTTTGCTCACAATATAAATTGTTTGGTTAATACTTTGGTTTCACCCCGCAAAATTAAGAATGTTTACCGGTTATTAAACAGATAAATGTGGTTCGTTTCGTATATTGGAATGAATGACTCATCGGATGATTTCGAAGTCATCCGATGAGTCATTCATTCTCCCTCCCATCACTAGTTCGATTTGATCATCAACAGCAGCATCTTGAAAGGAACTACTGCCTCCACAGCATGGGGAATATTGGCCGGCATGATGATCATGTCCCCTTCTTTCAGTTTGTAGGCTTCCCTGTTTATCAGGATAGTCCCCTCCCCTTCGATCACTTGCACCATGGCATCAAAGGGAGCGCTGTGCTCGCTCAGGTTTTGCCCTTTGTCGAATGCAAAGAGGGTAATATTTCCGGCTTCCTTGCGCGCAACAATCTTACTGACAATGGCACCTTCCGAGTAATCTACAGCTTTCTTCAGCGTGTAGATGCTTGCTGTCTTAAATGTTGATGTTTCCATATTCGTATTATTTTATAACCATTCTTCTTTGAGTATTTGCCCTTCAATACCCACAACCGTGTATTTAACAGGTACTTTCCGGCCGGCCTCCTGAACTGCCTGATTTACCATCTGCAGCAGTCCCCCGCAACAGGGAACCTGCATGATCATAACATGAAGGGTATTTACCTTTGCCTCGTTGATCAGCGCCCTGATCTTCTGCATATAGGCTTCCTGGTTGCTGTCCAGCTTGGGACAGGCAATAGCCAGGCTCTTACCCTTCAGGTAATTCTGATGAAAGTTCCCAAGAGCAAAGGCTACACAATCGGCGGCAAGAACAACATCCGCCTGTTGAAAATAACCGGCATTGGGATTAACCAGGTGCATTTGAACAGGCCACTGACGCAATTCCGACTGCCCTGAAACGAGCTTTTCCGTGGAAAGAACTGCAGCCTTAGGTTCAAAGGATATTTCGCGTGATCCTGGACACCCTCCGCCTGAATGATGCTGACCGGAATGGTATACCTCCCGGATAACCTCTTTTACGTCAAATTGTATCTGCTCCTGGTTTGTATTCAGGAAACGGACTGCTTCTTTCAGAAACTCCGTTTCATTGTGGTCCTTCAGGTGTCTCATATGGGCAACAACGATATTTTTACCCTTGCCTACCATGATCTCCATAACTTTTACTTCGTCGTAAGGCTCCGCTTCACGCTCCTCAATGCTTATTGCACCCTGGGGACAGTGGCCCAGGCATGCACCCAAACCATCACACATCAAATCACTCACCAGCCGGGCCTTCCCGTCAATGATCTGAAGAGCTCCCTCGTGACAGGCAGGTACGCATTCTGCGCATCCGTTGCACAATTCTTCATCGATAGTAACTATTTCCCGTTTCATAATTTCAAGGTTTATACTGCGAAAATATGACAGGAGATTCTATATCTTTGTAACAAATGTTACAAAGATTAGAAAATTGAAAAATAGTTTTGTTGAGCCCTGCAATCCGGGATGTAGTTTTTGCTTCCTGAATTTTACGGATGTTCTGTGCAAAACCCACCTGTTCGCCGGTGTAAATCCTGAGGAGATCGGCAGAATGATCAAAATGGTCCACCACCAGGTGCGGAAATATAGTAAGAATGACCTGATTGCACAAAGTGGGGATGATTACCACAGCCTGTATTTCATTGTAGAAGGAAATGTGGTTGGTGAGATCATTGATTTCGAAGGAAAAGTCCTGCGTATTGAAGAGCTCCATGCCCCTGATACCATTGCCAGTGCTTTTCTATTTGGCGACCATACTCAACTTCCTGTGAATGTTACAGCCCTTTCCGATACCAAGATCCTGATCCTCCCCCGCCAGGACCTTCTCCGGCTGTTTCGGGAAAATGAGAGGATACTGCGGAATTTCCTTGATATGGTCTGCAACCGGACCCAGAACCTGACGCGAAAGATTAAGATGCTCAGTTTGGGTTCCATCCGGAGCAAGTTCGCCCTGCACCTGTTAAACCAATTGGGAAAGAGTTCTGATGATACCATTATCCTCAAAAACTCACAGTCTGAACTGGCTGAAATATTTGGTGTTGCCCGTCCCTCACTTGCCCGGGTCATTCGTGAAATGAATGAAGAAGGTTTAATCAGATCCTCGGGAAAGACCATTAAAGTCCTGGATAAGAACCAACTTTCGTCCCTGTTAAACTGATATTCATCAATACCCCCTGAAACACCTACACAGAAATACCTCCCAGATCAATGCAAAAATGTTGTTCATCAATAGATTGAATCCGGGATGATTCCTTCACGTACACATAAGCAGGATTATGAACCGATGGAGGAAAGAAAATGGAATCAATACAAAATTTAAACCTGGAAGCTACCAAATCAGCACCTGCCGTAGCATTTAACATTGACGGTCACCTTAAACTTGAGGGAAAATTTATCCCGGATAATGCCATCACAGTTTTCGAACCCCTTTTCGCCTGGATACAACACCTGGAAGCAGAAAAAGTCGTTTTCGATATCAATCTTGAATACCTGAACACCTCTTCGTCTATGCAGTTATTCTCCCTTCTGCGGAAACTGGAGGAAAATTGCCTGATCAAATCCATCGTGATCAACTGGTATTTTGAGAAAGATGACGAGGACCATTATGATACAGGCCTGTTCTTCGAGGAGAAACTCTATCGTGCCAAATTCAATTACCTGTCAGTTGCCTGAACGGTTATAGGGAATAGCAGCAGGAAAAGTATCATCCTGTTCTTTATGAGTATACCCCTTTTCTTTCATGAAAAAGTTCTGTAAATTTAATATGCCTTCATATTTGCAGGGAATTAAAAATTATGAGAACCAGCCGACCCTTCAATACTAATATTCCGCGAGGTAGTATATGAACAAGAATTCAGGTTTCACAAAGCAGGATCAATTTCTCACTGAGCTGGAATTGTACCAGCAACTGGTGAATACGGCCAATCTGATTTTTCTTGCACTCAACAAAGAAGGGAGAGTGGAACTCATTAATGACACTGGGTGCCTCCTCTTGGAATACGAGAGGGAGGAGCTCATCCATAAAAACTGGTTTGAAAATTTCCTCCCCGAAGAACCTGAACGGAAAAAGGCTCTGAAAGACTTCAATGAGCATTTTAACAGTGATGTAAGGCTTTCACATTCGAGTGAATACCTGATCATTACGAAATCCGGTAACAGAAGACTGATCAAATGGAACCACACTTTCATTAAAGACAAGAAGGGTGCCATCGCAGGCTGCATTAATTCCGGTGAAGATGTCACGATACAGCGGCGGTTGATCACTGAACTAAATGAAAGTGAACTAAAATACCGGAACCTGGTGGATGATTCACTGGCAGGCATTTTCCAGTCTTCTGTAAACGGTGAAGTCACCTATGCAAATACTACAATGGCCCAAATCCTGGAGCTGGGTAACCAGCAACAGGTTATGTCCCTGAATGCCGCGGAGATCTATGCTGATAAAACCGACCGTGACAAGCTGATTGAAAAGCTCAAAGAGGCAAGGCTGATAAAAAACTTCGAAACAGTGATCAGAACTGCGAAAGGAAGGCTCAGGAGCGTGATCATCAATGCCCGCCTCCATGAGGACACCTTAAGCGGTATGATGTATGACATCACGGAATATAAAGAAGCTTTGCTTAAACTCGATGAACGTGAAAATCAGATCAGGGAACTGTTCAGTAAAGCGGGTGACCCAATCTATTTGATTAATACGAAAGGGAGGCTCATTGATGTGAATCCCGCCGCTAGTATTGAACTGGGATACACCAGAAAAGAACTGCTTGGTATGTCAATTTCGGATGTTGATCCTGAATTCATGACAAGAAGTTCTGTTACAGATTTTTGGCACAATCTCCCACTGGATGAGTCAATTACATTCGAAGCCCAACATACAAAAAAGAATGGGAAAATATTTCCTGTTGAAATAAAACTATCTTGTTTTGAGGCAGGTGGCGAAACGTACCTGTACGCATTGGCAAGGAACCTAACGATCAGAAAACGGGAAGAGCAGCTTATTAAAGATAATGAAGCAAAATACCACTCCCTCTTAGATAATCTGCCACAAAAGATCTTCTACAAAGACTTGAATCTAAACTTTATAGCTGTTAATCCAAGTTTTGCGAAATCCGCCGGGGCACTTCCTGAAGAAATGGTTGGCCATAATGATTTCGATTTCTTTACGCCTGAAGCTGCGGAAGCCCACCAGGAAGCAGACCGGAAAGTGCTCAGAAATAACAGGCCGATCGAGTATGAAGAAGCATACTTTGAGAAGGGGAGGAAAGTCACCAATCAGGTATTTAAAACACCTATCTACAATGATATGGGGGATCCTCTGGGTCTCCTGGGCATTTTCTGGGATATTACGGACCGAAAATCTGCAGAGGAAGACCTTAAACGAAGTGAAGAACAATTCAGGCGTATTTTCAGATCGATACACGAAGGCTATTTTTTAACCGACATGAACGGAACCCTCCGGAATGTAAATCCCTCAACCCTAAGGATCCTGAAGTACGATAGTAAGAGAAAACTGCTTAATCACTCCATCGCCAGTAAGTTATTTAAAACCGCGTCCGACTTTAAATCCATGAAGTCCAGCCTCCTTGAAGAAAAGGAGCTAAATAACTATCGCCTTGAACTAGTGTGTTGTGATAATACAAATCTCATTGCTGTCTGCAGTATTCATCTTATCCTTGACGATGGTAAACCTGTTGGGATTGAGGGCACCTTCCGTGATGAGACTGAAAGGATCTGGGATGAAGAAGCAGTGAAATCATCCCTGGTGCTAAACCGGATCATGCAAAACCTCAGTGTTGAAGAAATGATCGAGCAGGGACTTGAAGAAGCAGTGCGTCTGACATCCAGCCATATAGGTTTTTTCCATTTTGTAAATGAGAAGGAAGGTACAATATCCCTGCAGACCTGGTCCAGGGAAACAAAACAGCATTGCACGGTTCCGGACAAGCTGGAGCACTATCCCATTGCCGCAGCAGGTATCTGGGTTGAGTGTATTACAGAAAAAGAAGCAGTAATCCATAATGATTATGCCAGTGCAAAAAACAAAAAAGGTCTGCCGGACGGACACTTCCCGCTAATTCGGGAAATGGTGGTCCCAATCATGGAAAATGATGAGGTTGTTGCTATTATTGGCGTTGGGAATAAAATCACCGAATACACCGATTTTGATGTAAAACAACTTATCTTCTATGCGGAGAATGTGTGGAGCATTATCCGCAGAAAACAAGCCGACAATGCGCTGAAAATTGCAAAAGATGAAGCTGTTAAGGCAAACCAGGCAAAAAGTACCTTCCTGGCTAATATGTCGCACGAAATCCGGACTCCTTTGAATTCAGTGATAGGATTTGCCGATCTCCTCGAGGCTCATATAAAAGACCGTACGCAAAAGAATTACCTTCACTCTATCAAGTCCAGCGGGCGAACCCTGCTCCAACTGATCAATGATATACTTGATCTTTCCAGGATTGAGGCAGGGCGTATGCTTCTCCAGCCTGAACCCATTAACATCAGGATGTTGCTGGAGGAGATACAGAATATCTTTCTGATTCAAACCCAACAAAAAAGTATAAGACTGGACTACTCCATCAGTGAAAATATGCCCTATCTGTTTGAGCTGGATGAAATCAGGTTAAGGCAGATCCTTCTAAATCTGGTAGGGAACGCGGTGAAATTTACAGAAGAGGGCCGTGTACAGATCCATGCATCCTATCAGGAGTCCTGCACTTTGAAGATCTCAGTACAAGATACCGGAATTGGTATTCCTACAGGCGTCCATGAGTCGATCTTTGATTCCTTTAAACAGCAGGATGAACAGGATATGAAAAAGTATGGTGGAACGGGGCTTGGTTTGGCCATTTCCAAAAAGCTCGCTGAACTGATGGGGGGACAGATCACCCTTGAGAGCCAGGTGGGTAAAGGAAGTACTTTTACACTGACGATTACGCAGGTAAAACCGAGTTCCCGGGATTTATCAAGGAAAGACCTCCCAAAACCACAAATTGATTTTGATCCGGCTACTATTCTGGTAGCGGATGATAACCAGTCGAACCGGAATCTGATCATCGGATATCTAAAAGATACAGCCCTCACCGTGATTGAGGCTGAAGATGGCGAGATGGCCATCCGTCAGGCACAAAAATACAAACCTGACCTCATCCTGATGGACATCAGAATGCCGCTTATGGATGGCATTGAAGCCACGTGCATTCTTCAGAGTGATAAGAACCTGCGACATATTCCAATTCTTGCACTAACCGCCTCCATATCTGCCACCAAGGAAATTGACGCAAAACGGTATTTCAAAAAGATCCTGGTAAAACCGATAGCACTCTATGAGCTGATCACTGAACTTTCTCATTATCTGAAGCATCAGAAGAAACTAAAAAAGAAACACTTTAACTCTAAAAAGCTCACAAGTTTACCGGGACAATCCGATCCCAAAGCGCTTAAGGAATTATTGGAAAAACTGGAATCTCATCTGTACCTGAAATGGGAATCCGTGAGAAATGCATCAACGATTGCAGAGTTTGAAAACTTTGGGAGTGAACTGATGGACCTTGCCCAACTATATGAATTCAGCTACCTGTTGAGCTATGCTGAGCGTCTGGTGTCCTTTGCCGGGGATTTTGACATTGAGCATCTGCAATTAGAAATGAAACAATTCCCAAAAATTATTGAGGAACTTAAAACCTCACTCGAGGATAAAACGTAACTTAACCAAAACAAGCCCTATGGCACTTCAGCATATCCTGTTAGTTGATGATGTAGCAAAAAATATTCAGGTTGCAGCGAATATACTTAAGCAGACGGGTTGCACCATAAGTTTTGCGCAGTCGGGTGAACGGGCTCTTGAAATTCTGAGGAAGGGGCCTGTTGATTTGGTCCTACTGGATGTTATGATGCCTGGTTTAGACGGATATGAAACCTGCATTCTAATTAAGAATGATCGCGCACTGTCAGACATTCCCGTAATTTTCCTGACGGCAAGGGACGACCCAAGAAGCATAAGCCAGGCTTTCGAATCGGGAGGGATAGACTACATAGCCAAGCCCTTCAATAGCGAAGAGTTACTGGCACGGGTAAATACCCAGCTAAAACTGGTACAAGCCCTGAAAGAAATCCGTGAACAAAAGGAGCACCTGGAAAAAACCAATTCGGTGAAGGACCAGCTCTTTTCGATTGTTGCACATGACCTCAGAAATCCTTTTAACGGGTTGATGGTCATGACGGAAATAATGAACTACAAGCTCGAGCAGATGAATACCACACAGATCAGGGAAATGATCAACCTGCTCTACGATGCATCGCGGGAGGGCTACCTCCTGCTCGATAACCTGCTTGAGTGGAGCCGTTCTCAACGTGAAGAGATAGAATTCAAACCTGTATCTGTCGATATTGAAGTCCTGATAAAAGGGAACCTGAACCTGATTTATCCTCTTGCCCGAACCAAAGGTGTGGAAATCGAGACCGATTTTGATGGATTACCAGGCATTGAAGCTGATTCCCATATGCTCGACATCGTCATCCGCAACCTCCTTTCCAATGCAATTAAGTTTGCCCCTCAGAAAGGAAAAATTGAGATCGTTGCCTATGTGAAGGACCTCTTCATAGAGTTCTCTGTCAGGGATAATGGCATGGGGGTACCTGAAAATATCAGGGAGACCTTATTCGACCCGGTCAGGAAATCGTCCACTCCGGGAACTGCTAATGAACGTGGCTCAGGTTTGGGACTAATTCTTTGCAAGGAATTTGTTGAGAGGCATAAGGGAAAACTATGGGTGGAAACCGAACCTGGGAAGGGCAGTACTTTTGGCTTCACCCTCCCCATTAACATTGAGAAGTTCCGCGCCTTCAGCTGATCTCGACTACCCCTTCTATTTCAATCAGGAGGTTATCCCTGCAAACATCCGCAAGCAGGTAATGTAGCGGAATATCCTTATAAAAATCGTCACATAAACTTATGACCAGGGCAACATCCTTTCTGTTCTTAATGTACACCCGGATAAACTTGTACCGGCTCGTCCCGGAATTCTTAATCCCAAGACTGCTTAGGTGTGTACGGTCTATGAGGTTGGAAATGTTTTCCATGCTAATCCGGGCTTGCATGGCAATATCCTCATCACCGATGGTCTTTTCATTTTGAATAGAGGCAGTTCCCGAAATATAAACAGTCCCGAGACTAACCCTGCCCACAAATTTGGCACGTTCAAATTTTGGAGTGCTTTTCTTTTTATTATGTTCCAATGCATTGCCCACAAGAACCTCCTCTGAATAATCATAGGCATTAACCTGTATGGGATTTTCAATCGGCACGATCTGCATCGGTTGATGTGGCTTGACCGCATAGATCTCCAGCAGGATGCCTCCTGCATTAATTCCTATTCCGGTACCAGCAGGGTAACCCTTATCAAAACTACTCATTTCATAGTACCTCGAACGCACATCGTTCAGGACCTGGTAATTCTGCAAATGGTCTCCCTCAACCTCGTTGATAGTCAAAATGCCCTCAACATAATTCCATTGCCTGGAAATATCAGAAAAAAACATACCCTCACGCTTCAGGATAGCATCCAGAAGCATAAAGGCTTCCTCAACCTGCTTCACAAAAGGATCATACGGTTTTACCGGTGAAATGCCCCCAACATAAATTTCCTTACTGCTTGTTGAGGAAAGGACGGTATAATTCACGTCCCCTTCCCGGGAATAGGACAATCTAAGATCTGCGGATGGATTAGTCAGCAAAATAAGCTCAACGGTTATCTCATGCCCCCTGGCAGGTGGTTGAGCAATTATGCTTGTGGAACACTTTACCGGATTTCCGGCTATACTGTCCTGAATGGTGCGATACCTTTCGAGGTAGACCTCATTATTCTCTGCGTTAATAAAGAATGATTGTTGCACAAGCTGACTTCCGGTCCACAGAATGTACTTTTCTATCTCTTGCACACAATTAGCCAGCTGTTCACTAAAAAGGTCTCCACGCTCTGGTACAATCAGTATTCTGTCGATCCTGTTTTCCATTCCTATACTTCCAGACACCTGCAACAAACGGTTGAAAACCATGGTGATCCCAGGTACTGGCCAAGCCATTTAATGATTATTAAGCGCCAAATATAAAAATAAACATGATCATTTCGGGCCATTAAACCATGACTTTTATCTGGTTTTTGGTTTCATCCATTGCCAAAAAGCAAAAAAGTCCGGGTTCCCGGTAAGCCAGGAATTATTTTCCTTAAACCTCAGATAACCAGATAGTAAACAGGCATGAGACAGAATAGCCCGGATTGCTATCCGGCATCCTGACCAAGTTCCAGCTCCAGAAAGTTAGACCTGATCTTATCTGCAGTTTGGAGCTTATCAGGATCCTTTTCTTCTGTGAGAAATGCATTAAGGGTATAACTCGAACCTTTAAGAATTACTGCACCACTACCCTCCTGGCCAGACAAGATCTTCCTTACAGGAACACGCAGGCTCAGGGTCTCATGAGCTTTTAATGTGAGGCTGCAAAGCGATTTCCCATGAAGTTCGGAATGAAGCACTTCCTCTGAAACCGGGAAACGTGCAACAACCCCTCCGGATATAGACCTCACCTCCAGGACAATCAGTCCATCAGGTAATTTCACGGAGGCGGAAGATTTGTTATTCATAACAAGATTCACATAATCAGGGATCTCATTACTTTCTTCATCAGACTCATAGGCCAGATTCAGATCGAGAGACCTGGCCTTTTCGATGGTTTTCTCCTGTAGAAAACTACTGGCAGAAAAAAACACAACTCCGGCAATCAATAAAATTTTAATTTTCATAATCATCAGGAATTAATACGACAAGCTTCTCTTTTGAGAACGTTCCCCGGAAGGAATTATTTTAACCCCTTTGATATTTTCTGACCAACTTACCCTATTCCTCCAAACTGCTGCGAATCCCAATCTCCAGTCCACGCAACTCAGCAAGGTTTTTCATACGTCCATAAAGGGAATAACCGGGATAATTATCTTTCCCAAGATCTCCCAGCATCTGGTTCCCGTGGTCGGGCCTCATCGGAATTTGCCAATCCGGCCTGCCCTCCCTGATGCGTTTTTGTTCCTCTAAAACCAGGGCTTTCATTACCCTGAAAACATTCACATCGCCGTTGAAGAGGTAATCTTCATTGAAGTTAAGGTACTCATCCCGTTTTACATTCCGGATATGCGCAAAATTGATGCGATGCGCAAATTTCTGCGCCATTTCATCCACCTGGTTAAAGTATCCGGCACCCAGTGACCCCGTGCAAAGTGTAATCCCGTTTACCGGTGTATCTACGGCACGGATAATATCATTTAAGTCCTCTTCCGTGCTGACTACCCTGGGCAATCCCATCAGTGACCAGGGCGGATCATCGGGATGAATAGCCAGCCGGATACCCGCTTCCTCCGCAACCGGAACAATTTCCCTCAGGAAATGCTGCAGGTGGTCCTTAAGCTTTGCCCGGTCTATGGTTTTATACTCAGACAACATCGCTTTCAGCTGATCGAGCGTGAAGGTCTCTCCCGAACCCGGCAAACCCAGCAGGACAGTATCCTGCAGATCTTTCTTCTGAGCATTGGAAAGGGTACTGAAGAACGCTGTTGCCTGATCAACTGCCTCCCGGGGATAGGAATCCACGGCACCTTCCCTCTTCAGAATAAACAGGTCAAAAGCAATAAAGATTGCATACTCAAAACGGGTTACTTCAGAACCGTCACTAAATTTATAGATCAGATTGGTCCTCGACCAGTCCAGGACAGGCATGAAATTGTAACATACTGTCTTAATGCCAGCCATCCCAAGGTTCCTGAGTGTTTGCTTGTAATTCTCAATATGCTCAAAGTACTTCCCGGTGTGCTTTTTGATATCTTCATGCACAGGCACACTCTCAACCACAGACCAGGTCAGTCCCGATTCTTCAATCAGGGATTTTCTGGCGAGTATCTCATCACTCAACCACACATCCCCGACAGGGATATGATGAAGTGCAGTGACAATGCCTGTTGCACCAGCTTGCTTTATCTCCCCAAAGCTGATCCTGTCCCCTGGACCAAACCAGCGCCATGTCTGTTCTAACATCGTTCCCCGAATTTGGATTACACACCGCTAAATATGCTGAAGCCACCATCCACGGGAAGCACCACACCTGTAACAAAGCCTGCAGCATCGCTCACCAGATAGAGCACAGCCCCCACCAGTTCATGAGCCTCTCCGAATCGTCCCATCGGAGTTTTTGAGATTACCTTTTGTCCCCTTTCTGTAAACGACCCATCCGGATTAGTTAGCAGGGCCCGATTCTGATTTCCAATGAAAAAGCCGGGAGCTATCGCATTTACCCTGATTTTTCCTTCAAACTTCATGGCCATTTCCATTGCCAGCCACATCGTAAAATTGCTCACTGCAGCTTTGGCAGCTGAATAACCAACCACCCTCGTGATGGCCTGCATGGCAGCCATAGAGGAAATATTTATGATATTCCCTCCGGTTTCCTGAATACTCATCTGCTTCCCAAAAACCATGGAAGGGAGGACCGTCCCCTTGAAATTCAGGTCGGAAACCTTATCCATATCGCTGATATCAAGATCAAAAATATTTTTCTCAGGGGGAATGGTAGCGCCCGGCATATTTCCACCGGCAGCATTCAGCAGAATATCGATTCCTGAATATTTCTTAAGAATGTCATCACGTGAAGCTTCAAGGGAAGCCATATCTAAAACGTTTGACCCAATCCCAATAGCTTCGCCGCCCAAGCTGCAAACGAGGTTTGCAGCTTCTTCGGCCCTTTCCTTATTGATATCGGCAAAAACAATTTTCACTCCTGCCTTTGCCAGACCTTCGCCAATGGCCCCGGCAAGCACTCCGCCACCACCGGTAAGCAG
This sequence comes from Bacteroidales bacterium, assembly GCA_016931575.1. Taxonomy (GTDB): domain Bacteria; phylum Bacteroidota; class Bacteroidia; order Bacteroidales; family UBA10428; genus UBA10428. The sequence continues at coordinate 42,872 of JAFGEO010000045.1, forward strand.
GGCAACTTTTCCCTCCAGGTTGAATAATTCTGATACGTATCCCATCACACACTATATTATTTAATTCTAGTTCTTTTAAACAAGGATTTTCCCACTACACAGTAACAAATTACTATCAGGGTGGTTTAAAATAATTTGGACTGAGTTATGCCCTGGACTTAATGATCAATCGCCTGGCTGTTCAGTTCCTTACGCACACGCGCAAGAAGCTTCACCGCTTCGGACACTCGATTCCGGATCGAAGTAAAATCGCCAGCCTTCAACTCAGCTTTAGGAAAGAGGTTTGATCCCATTCCTACGCACCATGCTCCGGCAGCAAACCATTTCGAGAGGTTTTCATAGCTGGGGTCAACCCCGCCTGAGGGCATGATACTGGACCAGGGCATGGGCCCCTTAATGTTTTTCAGGAAGGATGGCCCACCAACTTCTCCTGCAGGAAATATCTTGACAACTTCAGCTCCAAGTTCTTCGGCGAAGCTAATTTCAGTCGCACTTCCGCAACCGGGGCTCCAGGAAATTTTCCGGCGGTTACAAACCTTTGCAACCTCAGCATTAAGAATGGGTGACACCACAAAATTGGCCCCGGTCTGGATGTATTGGGCCGCAGATGCCGGATCGACAATAGAGCCCACTCCCAGGATCATTCCAGGAAGGTTTTCATTTGCGAACTTAAGCAATGAAGTAAAAATCTCGTGGGCGCCGTCGCCGCGGTTTGTGAACTCAAATACACGCAATCCACCATCGTAAACCGCCTTAAGGACGTTCTTGCAAACTTCGGGATCGGGATGGTAAAAAACGGGTACAATTCCTGAATCCTTCATTGTCAGAGCAGTTTCAATTCTTGTATATTTTGCCATGAATTACTGGGGTTAGTTACACCTTAAAGTAAGCTAAAACTTAGAAAATAGATTGTTCACAGGAACAAAGATAGATAATCCTGATAAGTTGCGCAATCGATTGCGCATTTTTTTTAACTTTGCCAAAAAGGCTATTATATGATCAGGAAACCGGCAACCATACACGACATTGCAAATCACCTGAACATTTCGCCCTCAACCGTTTCGAGGGCGCTGTCTGACCATCCGCGAATCAGTGCCGCAACAAAAAAGCTGGTAGTTGAAACCGCCCGCGTACTCAATTACAATCCAAACCGGCTGGCTTCAAACCTGCGAAAGGGAGCGGGCAGTACGATCGGGGTAGTGCTTCCCCTGATCAACCGGCACTTCTTCGCCAATATCATCTCAGGTATTGAGAAAGTCACTGCAAATCGAGGGTTTTCAGTCATTATTTGCCAATCGAGTGAAAAGCTGGAAAACGAGATTGAGAGTCTGCATACCCTCCTGCGTAACCGGGTAGCAGGCATCCTGATCTCACTATCCTCAGAAAGCAGGGACAACTCCCACCTGAAGGCACTCAAAAACAGCAATGTTCCCATTGTGCTGTTTGACCGGAGTATTGAGGATCCGGAATTTGACAAAGTAATTATCAATGACTTCAGAGGTGCCTACCTGGCTACCAGCCACATGATCGATCAGGGATACACCAACATCCTTCATTTCAGCGGCCCACTCCAGATATCAACCTATCGCAGGCGCTTCGAAGGTTACAGGCAGGCATTACTGGATCGCGGTATTCCCTTTGATCCCAAAAAAGTCTATGAGAATGTCATTAATCGTGAAAAAGCCGAATTGCTGACTGAAGAGTTGATTCGATCCGGACTGCCCATGGATGCAATCTTTTCCGCCAGTGACATGTCAGCCCTTGGGGCGCTGATCCGCCTAAAAGCCCATCATATCAAGGTGCCTGAGGAGATAGGCGTTGCTGGTTATGTTAATGAACCTTTTGCCGCATTTATCGATCCTTCATTAACCTCTATTGAGCAGTTTGGGGAAAAAATTGGCATCAGGGCTGCTGAAACACTGCTAAAGAAAATCGACGGAAGTGCAAATCCTGAAGATACCCAGCTGATTGAACCCGAACTGATTGTGCGCAAATCTACTGACAGAATTATACAGCAACAACGGTAGGGGATCTTTATTCCTTAAGTCCATAACCGCCAGTATCCGTCACACCCTAATCAATTCTTCACTATTTTTTTTCAATGGATCCAAAAAAACAGGATCAATATTTAAAAAAAAGTCGTTTATTTTATACGATAATATTGTAACTTAATTTTGATTTTTAACAAAAGTAATCATGTCACGCACTTTTAAGAAAAAGCCTAATAATGAGAGGCATAAGAAATCAAAACAGGAAGGTTTTAAGAAACAATCATTAAAACGTCCAATGGATTATAGCAGAAACGAGGATGAAAATGATTAGTCTTAAATGTCTAAATCTATGAAGCCATGGCAACCAGGAAAACTACAAATGCAAAAAGCAAACCAACACCAACAGCTACTAAAAAAAGGAAGATCAGTGCAGAGGACATTCGCCTCCGTGCGGTAGAGATATATAAGGAACGATTGAAAAACGGCCATTCCGGGGATGAACTTTCCGACTGGCTATCAGCAGAGAAAGAGTTATCGAAAAGCTGATATAAAACAGAACTTACCGATTAACACCCAATCACTGCAAATCTGCGGATTTTCGGTGCAGTGATTTGTATGCCTGGTTCAAATCCTATCCGAATACTTTATTCTGAGTAAGATCGGATTCTATGATCTTTTTGGGCAGGTAGCTGTGGGTGATCAGGTAATCAGGAAGGCAGGTGATCAGGTAGAAAGTTTGTCAGGCAGGTGGTTAGTCAATCCTCAACAATTAACCCTTAACACCTGAATTATATAGCGTATCATGTTGAACTCCGTCAACGAATAACTGCACTGGCACCGAAGCTACAGCACAGGAGCATGATGCGCTGGAAGGACCGGTTTCAGGCAGTCAGATGATAATCCGGTCAGAATCTTAATATAATATTGGGATCACTTTAGGCTCCGACAACAGGACACTTGGATTTTTCTCCTTTACTTCCAGTATGGCATCCTCAACCTGTCTGAGGGTACAGGGCATGGTAACAATACTGAATATCGCGCGGTCCTTTTCATGGCGGTTATGGCTCACGGTGTCAATGTTAATCTTCTGTTTGCCTATGCAGGTAGTTGTAAGACCTGTAATCCCCGGGATGTCTTCAGTCTCAAAGGTGATGATATACGGAAATTTGAAATGCCGTGCATCTGTAAATTGAAGTTTGGCCACTTTTTCCTTTTCCTCATGAAGGGCCCTATCTGCATAGCGGGCAGCGAAAACAATATCAGCAACAATGGAACTTGCTGTTTCCAGTGAACCTGCGCCGGCCCCAATCAGGATATGCCTGCCTGAATATTTATTAAGGAAACGCACCGCATTGGTCGCTCCACTTACTTCAGCAAGGAAATTGGAGTTCTTAACCATCATCGGACAAACGGTAGCATAAATCTTTCCATCCAACTTCTGGGCAAAACAAATCAGTTTGATTTTCGCATTAATTTCGCTGGCGAATTCAATATCTTCTTTTTTGATGTTCTGAATCCCCATGCGGGCAAGTTCTTCCATGGTGATATTCACACCAAAGGCCAGTCTGATCAATAGAATTAATTTGTGGGCTGCATCTCCCCCATCAATATCAAGTGTCGGATCAGCTTCCGCATAACCGTTCTCCTGTGCCAGTTTAAGCGCTTCGTGGAAGTCCATTCCTTCATGCTGCATCATGGTAAGGATGTAGTTGCTTGTTCCGTTAAGGATTCCTGAGATCGATTCAATCTGATCGCCGGTAAAACTCTCCTTAATGGTTTTAATCACCGGGATCGCGCCACAAACAGCTGCCTCATATCCCAGGCTGACTTTATTAATTTTAGCAGCTTCAAAAATTGACACCCCGCGTTCTGCAAGCAGGGCTTTATTAGCGGTAACCAGATGTTTTCCGGCGTGGCAGACACTAATGGCCAGGTTTTCGACAAAATCATTACTTCCCCCAATGGTTTCAACAACCAGGTCAATATTTTTATCCTGCAGGATTTCCTCTATATACCTGTTAGCTTCTTCCTTGCTCAGGTCCTTACCACCCCCGCAAAATATATGAGCGGGAATTTCAAAACGCTCCACTGCTTCCGAAGCTGATAACTCCACAATCTTACTCAAATGTATACGCCGTGTAGATGAACCTGAAAGCTGTTCACTCATCTCCAGCATAATTTTAGCCACTCCGCCGCCAACAGTTCCACAACCGAGTATTGCTACATTGAAATCTTTCATAATTACTGAAACTTAATCGAATGAGCTGCGAAAATACAGCAAAAAATAGTATATGTCGCACTGATCTGGGAAGAAATCCTTTAAAACGAGGTGTTTTTAGGAGATGCTTTCCCCTGAAAAACGTATTGTGCGCCGGACCTCATACCATAGGAATGCGTGCAGATGACATGCAAACCAACAAGACTGATGGTTGATTCTTCACAGACCATGTTTCCTAAACCACTGTCTACCCTAAATAGTTGCTTTGGAATTGCCAGAGCTTTTATTTCCCGAACTACTGATTTGATTAGCACTTTTACAGATATTTCATTACATTTAAAGAAAGAATGAATGAATGAGGAAGGATCGATATACAACGCTAATTCTATTGTTACTCCTCCTTATTATCACGCCTGGATATTCCCAGTCAGGCCATGTGCAAATAAGATCAGTCTCCTTTGAAGACGGGCTCTCCAATACAAATATTCAGTGCATTGTACAGGACAGTACAGGATTCATGTGGTTTGGATCATCCGATGGACTTAACCGGTATGATGGTTACGAAATTAAGACCTACTACCGTAAAGAAGGGGATAAAAACAGCCTTCTGTCCAGTAATATCCGATCTCTTTTCGTCGATAAGGAAGGGCAGCTCTGGATAGGAACCTCAAAAGGCCTCTGCCGGTATGATCCTGCCCAAGATCATTTCATAGCAGTTCTGGCAGAAAATAACACCTCCCTGGGGGAATATGATATTGTAAATATCATGAATGACAACGATGGCTATTTATGGCTCTCCAGCTACAGGGTGGGACTTATCCGATACAAGCCCAGGGATGGTTCACTGACCCGGTACCGGCACGATCATCTGGATCCGACCAGTATAAGCAGCGATGTGGTTTACAGCAGCTTTCAGGACAGCCGGGGCAATATATGGGCTACCACTCACGATGGCGGGGTAAATCTGTACCATCCGGATAAGGGAAACTTTACACGCTACATGCACAACCCGGACGATCCCGAAAGCATCCTCGGTAATAATGTGCATGTTATGGCTGAAAGTCCTGACGGGAATTTATGGTTTGCCTGTAATTATGCCGGGCTCTCCACCCTCGCCATGGATAAAATCCCTGAGGGAAAATTTACAAACCTTACCCATACCGGTAATCCTGCCGGACTGATTAATAACAATACAAGGATCATTTGCGCAGCCAAAAAAGGAGGTTTATGGATAGGTACTGAGCTTGGCCAGCTGGAATATTACCAGGGGGGAACTTTTAATCACTATCAGATTAAAACCGACAATTCCCCGGGGATAGGTCTTTTTAATGCACTTTATGTTGACCGGGAAAACAATCTGTGGGTAGGAAGCAGTTATGCAGGAGTCTTCCTGGTCCACCACACATCCCGGGCTTTTAAGTCATTTGATACGAAGAATGGCCTTTCAAACAATGAGGTTTGGGAATTTGCCGAAGATCAGCAAGGCCTTATCTGGATTGCTACCGATGGCGGCGGACTTAACTGTTTTAATCCTGAAAAAGAAAGGTTTACCATTTTTAATTCCCAGAATACAAATTTGGTCAATGATCATGTGCTCACCGTATTTGTCGACTCGGAAAACCAGGTCTGGACAGGTTGCTGGGGCGGAGGGCTAAGCCTTTTTGACAGATCTACTGATCGTTTTCAGAACTTTAATGCAACAAATTCACAACTTTCAAGCAATAATGTTTTCGACATCACGGAAGATCAGGATGGGAATCTTTGGATTGCCACACAAAACGGATTAAACAAGTACTTAAAAAAGACAGGGGAATTCAGGGTATACACCAAGGATAACAGCGGCCTTCCTTTTAACCAGATTGAAGTCGTTGAAACCGACCTGCAAGGAAATATTCTGATCGGAAATGTAAATGGCCTGATTATTTACAGCCCTTTCACTTCAGAGTGGAAAAGTTTTCACAGGCAAACCGGCAATGCATTTTCCCTTTCTAACGATTTTGTGACTTCGATCCTGGCAGAAGATTCATCAACACTTTGGGTTGCAACACACTTTGGGCTGAACAAACTGGACCGTCAAACCGGAAGGTTTAACAGGTTCTTTATGAAAGACGGGCTGCCCAGCGACATTATTTATGGCCTGGAAAAGGATGAGAATGGCGATTTCTGGATAAGCACCAACCGGGGACTGGTCCGCATGGATCCCTGGGCAAATGCTATTAAAACATTCGGTCCCTCTGATGGCCTTCAGGATTATATCTTCCTGAAAAAAAGCCACCTGCGCGCAAAGAATGGCCTCTTGTATTTCGGGGGAATCAACGGATTCAATGTTGTCGATCCGACACAGGTCAGACACGAAACATTCAGTGCTCCCGTTATTTTTACTCAGTTAATGGTCAACCATAAACCGGTTTCTCCAAATGATGAAACCGGAATTCTCCTCCAAACCCTCAACCAGACCGATCACATTACCCTAACCCACCGATATCAGAATTTCACCATCCAATTTTCTGCTCTGGAATATACAAAAACCGATGCAGTGCAATATGCATACAAACTTGAAGGGTATGACAAGGAGTGGAATTATAACGGGAAACTACGATCAGCGACTTATACCAATCTGAATGAGGGAGACTACACGCTATTGGTAAAAAGCTTTGCGGATAGTCCGGGCGAAAATGGAAACACAATCTCCCTCAGGATAACCGTTCTCCCGCCCTGGTGGAAAACAATTCTTTTCAGGGTTCTGATCATTATTTTCCTTATCCTGTTGCTGGTTACCATCTACTTCCTGCGGGTCCGGAAATTCAGGATCCAAAAGCAGGCGCTGGAGAAAGAGGTCGGACTGCGAACCAATGAACTCCGCATCTCCAATGAAAAACTTCAGATAGAACAGGAAAAATTATGGCAGACAAACAGCATGCTGGAAGAAACTCAACATGAAATCCTGACCCAGAAAGAGGAACTTGAAAACCACAGGAACCACCTGGAAAGCCTCATCACAGAAAGAACCGCTGAGCTACTGGCGGCCAAGGAAAAAGCCGAAGAATCTGACCGGTTAAAAACTGCATTTCTGGCAAATCTTTCGCATGAGATCCGTACCCCGCTGAATGCTATCACCGGCTTTTCTTCCCTGCTTGCCACGACTGAACTGACCAGAGAGGAAAAAAAGAAATTCATTGAAATGATCATCAGCAACTCTGATTCATTGACCTTACTGATAAATGATATCATTGATATCTCACTTATTGAATCAAAACAGCTTAAACTAAACAATGAACCCTTTGATGTCAATCTAATTATTGAAGAACTCCTGGATCACTACAGTTCTTTAAATACGAAAGAAATTCAATTCCTCTTCGAGAAAAAAAGTAAGGAGCGTGAAATGATTATTATGGGCGATCATGCCCGGTTTAAACAGACCCTGAACAACCTGATAGGAAATGCCTGCAAGTATACAGACAAGGGTAGTATCCGTATAGGTTATGAATCAAATGAAAAAGAAATTCGCTTTTATGTCTCCGATACGGGAATCGGCATACAACCTTCCGATCAGCAATCGATTTTCAGTCGTTTTCACAAGCTGGATACATCACAGGAAAAAATCTATCGCGGGGTGGGTATCGGCTTGACGATCTGCAGCCACCTGATAGAATTAATGAAGGGCAAGATCTGGGTTGAATCAGTTCCCGGTGAAGGTTCTACATTCATTTTCACTCTGCCAACTCCCCTGAATAAACCGGTACAAGTACCTGATAGTGACAGGAGCAGCAATTCCCCGGATCTGAGCAGCTACACCATTCTTGTTGCTGAAGACGACTCCACCAATTACATTCTTATAGAGAAATTCCTTAAGGACACCCGCGCCAGGGTGATTTGGGCAAAAAATGGTCAGGAAGCGGTTGAAGAAGTGAAAAACTTCAGGGACAGGGATAGGTTAATCATACTGATGGATATTAAAATGCCCGTGATGAATGGATTTGAAGCATTACGACAGATCCGTAACAAGTTCAAGACAATTCCAATAGTTGCGGTTACAGCTTATGCCCAGGAGAAAGACCGCCTCGAGATATTAAAAAACAATTTCGATGGATATGTTACAAAACCCATCATGCGTAAAATACTCCTGGAAACCATTCGAAAGGCGATCGAAAAATAAGTTCCGAAAAAAGGTATTATACCGGAATGTAAGGTTCAAAGACCAACCTTCCAAATCCCTGTCCAAAATAATCTTCAGAAAGCGAACGGGTGCTCATCCAAACGGCATTACCCCTGAAAACCGTTGGCAGCATGCGCTTGTCTGAACGGAAAGTGAATTCGTACTTCCTGCATTGAAATTTACAGGGTTCGCTGGTTGGATGAGAATCTTTTCCAGGCTGTGTATGCGCGGCGATCGCACAGCTGCGACTGCTGGTAATATAGGTCCATGGCCAATATAAATCAACCGGGAACCCCCATTTTTTGAGGGTCTTTGCATCCACAGTCTGGCTCAGGGTGTCAACACTGATTCGTTCCACCCCTTTTTCTTTGAGAAAGTCCTGATAAACCGGCAGCTCAAAGGAAGAAGCCTTAATTGCTTCTTTCTGGTTTTCTTCCACACGTTTCAGGTTCTTAATCTCAATATTTGAGATATCAAAGCCTGACATGGAAAATCGTGGATCCCTCTTCATCTTATTCAACAGTCTGCCTATAATAGGGGTCAGGTTGCTGAATTCCGTATCCAGTAAATGCAATACGCCATAATCGTTCACAACCACTTCAGCGTCCTTTACTTCCTGATTCAGGTAGTCAAGATGTTTGCGAAGCCGTTCCATCCCCTTTGGTCCCACGTAAGGGGTTACAAAGGTAAACTGGTATTCATTCCTTTTGCAGAATTCAACGGCTTCCTGCAAATGCTTTGTGGAAGGAATGAGGTTTTCACAGGTCTCCTGCCCGAAATAAATCCCTTCGATATAATCCTCAAAGTTGACCCCGTAATGGGTATCCATGAATTTCTTCAGGGCAACAAGGGATGTCTGATTGACTTGAAGGTTGTTATCCATCAGCTCAAAGAATTCTGGTGCAGGTTTGGCAATGATCGTCAGTGTTTCTTTCAGGTTCAGGAGGTGTTCAATCCTGCTGAGGTATATATGTAAATCGAACTTATTCTTCATAATATCGGGTACTTATTTGGGATAGGGATAATTATAGTAACAGCTCTGGCCTGAACAGAAATTAGGGCTCCCCATCAGGTTCTGACAAAACTGCGGCGTTGCATTCTTTTCATTAATCGTCCTGCGTGCAAGATCGACAATAGCGAGGTTACCCTTGTGGTTTTGTCCCCGCAACGGAAGCTTTACGGCTTCAATGCCCCAGTCCTTAAATTTCTGGAAGGCACATAAACCACATTTATTCAGGCTGGCCAGTACATGCAGAATACTCATCTCATGTCCGCTTACCTGCTTTTTTGGGTGCTGCTTTTGATATTCGGCACGCATGGTGCTGATTTCGGCCTGAAGCTGTGCCTGCCTGAGGTAGTAAGCCCCTACATCCTGACTGCCCAGCTCCTGCTTCCAGTTCTCCGTAAAAAGAAGGGGACGGGTTTCCCTGAATTCGTACATTGGCGACTGGCAGAAACATTTATTAGTTGATCCGTGCCAGGTAAAACAATACTCATCGTTAAACACACAATATGCTGCCATGCCAAAGGCTTCCAAACGGATATTATTTTCACGCGCATAGGCAGCGATTGTTTCAATCTCCTCAATGGTAAGCTTCCTGGGAAGAATAAACCGCCCAATATTATCGAAATTACTTTTAAAGAAATTCAGGGTCTCAATGTTGTTACTCCCCCCTCCGATACTAATATTGATTTCCTGTTCAAATCCCTGCTTCTGTAATTCGATGATCAAACCCAGATTACTGATAATAAAGCCGTCAAATTCGATATCCCTGACAGACTGTAATATCTTAACGAGCAATTTGGTTTGTTTGATGTTGTATTCGTGCGCATTTAGCGTGAGATATACTTTCTTGCCGTTTTGATGGATCAGGTCCACAACAGTTTCCATATCCTCTTTTTCGCGATACTGATAACTGGCCGTTTCCCTGCGGTTGCTGGAAAGTTCCCATCCATATTCATCACTCCATTCTTTTGGAATATAGCCTACAAAAAACTCATCCACCCCGGCTTCAACATACGCCTGTATTTCATTGGGACTGTGTGCATTACTTATTCCTGTTATAATTTTCATCGGATTCCTGTTTTCAATGCAAGTATAAATGCTTTCTGTAAATTTCTGCTATTTAATAATTTTTAACGGGTATTCATAAAACAAAGTTATTCTGTTTGAACAGGTATTTTAGCTTTTCCGGGACTTTTTGAAATGATCATCAATCCGGCAAAGCTGATAATACCGTTTAGTATTAATAATTCAAAAGCAAACTGATAGGATGCAAAGTGTTCAACCCCCATTTTCAGGAGGTAGGTTAATCCCGGTGAAAGAACCGCCACCAACGGAACCCATTTATCCTTTACTTGTAACTTTGTCAGCAAACCAAAGGCAAATAAACCCAATAAGGGTCCATAAGTATAACTGGCTATCTCGTAAAGCTTTTTGATCACTGCTTCGTTATTCAGTAAGCGGAAGGCGAAAATAATGATCCCAATGATCACTGCCATTCCGATATGCACCTTCCACCGCAGGTTTTTCAACTTTTTTTCAGGAAGCTTGTCTCCTTCAAGGATATCAATTGTAAAGGAGGTAGTAAGTGCTGTCAGAGCCGAATCGGCACTGGAGTATGCTGCCGCAATCAGGCCAAGCAGAAATACAATGCCCAGGAGCTGAGGGTGGGAGATCGACTGAATCACCATCGGGAACAATTCATCGGTTTTTCCCGGCATAAGTAGGCCGGGGGTGACATTGACATACATGATCAGCAGTACACCCAGTCCAAGGAAAAGGAGGTTGATGGGCACAAACATGCTTCCATACCAGTACATATTCTTTTTCGCGTCCTTCAAATTCCGGCAGCTCAAGTTCTTTTGCATCATATCCTGATCCAAACCCGTCATAACAATCGCCATAAATATTCCGCTGATAAATTGCTTAGGAAAAAAACCTGCTGCTTTCCAGTCCCAGTTGAACAATTTCGCATGCGGATCTGAAGAGATCGCGGAGACCATACTACCGAAGTTCAGATCCAGTAAGCGGGAAATAAAATAGATACTCAGCCCGACCGCCAGCAACATAAAAAAAGTCTGCAAGGTATCCGTCCACACAATCGTCCGTATCCCTCCTTTGAACGTGTATACAAAAATTAAAGCCAGGGTAATCCCGACCGTCCCCAGGTAGTGAACATGCAAACTTTCGAAGACGGTCAGGTGCAGCACTTCCGCAACCAGGAATAGCCGGAATGAAGCTCCGATCAAACGGGAAATCAAAAAGAAAAATGATCCTGTTTTATAGCTCGACCTGCCATAGCGCTCACCAAGGTATGCATAGATAGAAGTTAGTTGGAGCCTGTAATATAAAGGCAGAAGCACCTCAGCAATTACTGCATAGCCTATCACAAAACCCAGTACCATCTGCATATAATAAAAATCGCCTGTCACTACATAGCCGGGGACTGAAATATAGGTAACCCCGGAAAGCGAGGCTCCGATCATCCCGAAAGCAACCACATACCAGGGTGAAACCCTGTTTCCGACAAAAAAACTGTTATTATCTGCCTTACGGGAGGTGAAATAGCTGATTACAAGCAGAAGCAGAAAATATCCAAGAATAATACAAAGTATGAGAACCGGTTTCATGAATCGGATTGTTAATCATTTGCCAGGGATTAGTTGGCATTAAAATGCAATGATAGTAATTTTGTACCACATCCTTACGGAACAGATCGTGCAAGAAAAATATCCATCAAAGCTATTACATAACGTTGTCCGGCAATTTGCACAATTGCCGGGTATTGGCGAACGGACCGCCCTGCGCCTTGTTCTTCATCTGCTGCGTTCAGGCAAAGAGAATACCCTGGAGTTCAGCAGTTCGATACAGGAATTTATTGAAGGGATCCGTTTCTGTTCAGTCTGTTATAACATTTCCGATACTGAAGTGTGTCCAATTTGCTCATCCGGAAACCGGGACCGGACCCTGGTGTGTGTTGTCGAAAATGTGAAAGACGTAATGGCCATCGAAAACACCCAACAATACAAAGGCTTATATCATGTACTGGGAGGTTTAATCTCCCCGATGGAAGGTTTGGGTCCGAACGACCTGCAGATCATCCCCCTGATTCAGAGGATAAAAGAAGATGAGGTGCGTGAAGTGATCCTGGCACTAAGCGCAACCATGGAAGGAGATACAACCAATTATTACCTTTACCGGAAACTGAACGAGTTCCCGGTTAAGATCTCGATGATTGCCCGCGGGGTATCCTTCGGAGATGAAATTGAGTACACAAACGAACTCACGCTGGGGAAATCGATCCTGAATCGCACCCCGTTCGACGGAAGTCATTCCGGATCTTAATAAGGCTTAAGACTTTTCCTGTTTGCCCTGGCTGCCAGAGCTGCACCAATGATACCTGCTTCATTTTTAGCACTGGCTATGGTAAGTTTCGTATGGAGGTCAAGTTCATTAATGAACAATTGTTTCTTTTTACTGACACCACCTCCGATAATGATAAGTTCCGGCCAGAACAACCTTTCCATTTCTTTCAGGTATACATTGAACCTCTGCCCCCATTCGTTCCATTCCAGATTTTCCTTTTTACGGGTGGCATCCGAGGCAAATTCTTCTGCCTCCCTGCCTGAGGGAAGGTATATGTGTCCGAGTTCTGAATTGGGAACAAGCTTACCCTGAGAGAAAAGCACTGTGCCAATGCCGGTACCAACTGTCACGAGTAATACCAAACCATTCATGCCCTTACCTGCACCAAACTTCATCTCTGCCATTCCGGCAGCGTCGGCATCATTAACAACCAGCGCAGGCAGGCCTGTAGCCTGCCTGACCATTTTAGCCGCATTCATTCCTATCCAGGATTGATCAATATTCGACGCAGTTTTTACAATCCCATTCTGAACAACTGCCGGGAAGGCAATTCCGATTGGTCCGTCCCATTTAAAAGAATTTGCAATCTTCTTAATTACCTGAATGACATTTTCAGGATTGGCCGGATTCGGTGTAGGGATCCGGTACCGCTCAGCCAGCAGAACACCCTCCTTAGTATCAACCGGTGCGCCTTTGATGCCTGAGCCCCCAAAATCGATACCCAATACATTTCTGAATTTCATTATTGTTTATTTCTTAAGTAGTGTTTTAACAAAGAAAGTAAAAACGAATTAAAACATTCTGAATTTCGAAAAGTTGTTTGCAATCAATTGTTAACAAATACATTGAGCAGGGACAATCATATATGTTAAATTTGATTTTATTAAATTTACGAAAAATCTTATCACATGGAAACATATATTCTCCAGATCCTAGAAAAGAATAACCGGCTGATCGTACCCGAATTTGGTGCTTTTATTGTTAAGCAAAGAAACCCCCTGACTATCGTATTCAATGAGTTCCTCCAGTATAATGACGGAATGCTTGTCGATTTTGTAGCCCAGGCCGAAGGCATAACAAAGGACCAGGCAAAGGATAAGATTGATAAATTTGTTGACGGAATCAACACGGGTATTACTAAGAATACGACTCATCCGCTTGGTGAACTGGGGATCCTTAAAAAAAGTGCCGCTGGAAAGATTTCCATAGAAAAGGCTGTTGAGAAGGCTGGACCTGCAAAAAAAGATGTTCCGAAAGCAGAAAGCAAACCTGCTCCAATGGAGACCCCCAAACCTGTTAAAGCTGCTAAAGAAGAAAAGGCTCCTGCTGGAAAAGAGGAAGTGACGAAACCTGTGGCAGCCGAAGCTGCCAAAGCAACTGATATAAAAGTAAAGACCAACGAATCAAAAAACGAAGCTCCTGCAGAACCGGAAAAGAAGGCCAAAGACGAAAAGAAAGAAGAGAAAGCCCCTTCCGACATTAAAGCTGCAACTCCTGTAACAGCGCAAGCTGGCGATATTAAGAAGAGTGAATCCCCTAAACCTGAGCCGGCAAAAGCCCCGGTAAGCACCCCAGAGAAATCTCCAGTAAACGAGCCGCTGCCTGAAGCGAAAAAGGAAGATTCTAAAGCCCCCACGCTGAAGACTTCACCCATGCAGAATACTACAGCCGGAGGACCCCCGCCCACAAAGAGGACAAAGAGAAAAAAAGCCCAGATCATAATTTGGGTCATCCTGATCATCCTGGTAAATGGAATACTGGTAAGCTATTTCCTCTTCCAGGATGAGTTTGAAGAAGTAACAGAAACTATTGCCGGGAAGGTGGAAGACATTTTTGGAAAGGATAACGACGAAGACGATGCCGTCGACAATCGCGATAACAATATCCTGGTCGTTTCGGACGCTGAAAAAGATAGTATGATGGCCGGCGAAGAAGATATTTTATCGGAGGCAGGCTCGGAAGAACAGTATGCCGGGGGTACACCCTCATCAAAAAGGGAAAAAGCCGTACAAACCGCCTCCCCGACTTCCGGGAGACCGCAGACAACAACACAACCCGCAGCCTCATCTGCTTCCGGGAGATACTGGGTGATCGCAGGGGCATTTTTCAATGAAAATTACGCCAACAATAAAGTCTCTGAACTTCAGACGGCCGGCTATGGTGCCCAGAAAAAATATGCCCAGAGCAACGGTATGTTCTATGTTTGCTATGGCTCATTTGATAATTTTTCCCAGGCCCAGGGACTCCTGAATGAGATCAGAGGGAGTAATATTCAGGCGGACGCCTGGATCAAAAAATGGTAAACTACCCCTGAACCCTTAACTTCTTAGCATGAGAGCCTCCGGTTTACCCAATTATTTGTACATTTAGTTTGGGTGACGATCATGGAGTTTTTAGACAAATATTACCTACGGCTTAAGAAATTTGCAGACCACTGGTTCGTTATTCAGGATAAGGAGCTCCGGAAGGAGTATTACAAGGAAGTGGCCTTTCTGAATTTCCACAGGCAGAAATACTTCAGCTATTTCCTGCTTGCCATGGGAATATTTCAGCTAGTGTCAGATATCGTCTGGAGTGACTTGTGGGAATCATCCCAGATCACCTTGTTCGTCCTGCTTGACATCACTGCGGTAGCAGCTGCTGTAGTTATACTGGTAATTTCCTATACCAATCCGCCCTCGCGTGCAAGTGAAATTGAACCCTGGCACAAAGCCTATTTCTACATCTATCTGAGCTATCATTTGCTGTGGGCCACCTTAATCTCCATCATTGAAGCCAGGACTTCCAACAGCGTACCAACCTACCTGATCGGTGTTTTTGCTGCGACAACCCTTTTCCTCCACCGAAGTATCCCAATTTTAATTTACCTCTTTTCAAGCCTCCTAATCCTGTTTTACGGCCTATACAGGAGTGGAGTCACCCTTAGCCATTTCATCACCAACTATTTACCTACCATCATTCTGGTTGCTATCGCATGGATAGTCTCCATTATCCTGATGAATACCCGCAAACATGCATTTCTGACAAAAAAGGACATCGAACAAGCCCGGGACAATCTTGACGCTACCGTGAAAGAACGTACCCTGGAGTTGCAGAAAATTAACGATCAGCTGCTTGAAGAGATTAAGGAAAGACAAAAGTTTGAAAAGAACCTGAAAGCCGAGAAGAAAAAAGTCGAGGAAGCGGACCGTCTGAAATCAGTTTTCCTCGCAAATATGTCTCATGAAATACGAACTCCGTTGAATGGCATCATCGGATTTGGTGACCTGCTGAAAAATCCGGAATTATCAAACGAGAAAAAGCACAGGTACATTGAGATTATCAGAAGTAACGGGCAACAATTACTAAAACTGATTGATGACCTTATGGACATCTCTATGATTGAATCCAACCAGCTGAAGCTGAATATTCAAAAATTCCGAATGACTCAGCTCTTCCCTGATACTGAAGTGTTTTTTAAGGATTATCTCAGACTGAATAACAAGGACCATATCATAATTATTAATGATGGCGTAAGCGCGGGTGAGAGTGATATAATCGAGAGTGATCCCTACCGCGTGCAGCAGGTACTTTATAATCTGTTGAGCAACGCAACAAAATTTACTCATGAGGGGCATATCCGTTTCGGAGGGAAAATTGAAAAGGGATTTGCCCTGTTTTATGTGCAGGATACCGGAATTGGGATTAATAAAGCAAGCAGTCAGACCATCTTCCGACGATTCAGACAGGGTGAGGAATCAGCCTCGAGATCCTATGGGGGGACGGGCCTGGGCCTATCAATTTCCGAAGGAATTATTGACCTGCTGGGTGGAATGATCTGGGTGGATATGTCCTATCAGCAGGGGGCCCGATTTTGTTTTTCACTGCCCACTACCAAAGCAGTGACGGGAGAAAAACCAACATACATCAGAAGAAGCCTCAAATACATGCAGAACCATGGGGTCTACATCTCTGGTAATGGAGAAGGCACACCAGCTTACTTTGACCATACGGCTATCTGCAACAAAATTGATATCCCCCGCCATCATCAGGATCAACTGACAAAACTTAAATCCGGTTCAAAAAAAATTCTGCTGGTCGATCTAAAGGAAACCGAAGCCATGCTTTATGCAAAAGTCCTCAGTCCGTTGAAAGGATTTAGCGGAAAAATCATCGCCAATATAAACCCAAACCCGGAAAACAAACAATCCCTTTACGAGCTTGGTTGTTACCGGGTCTACGAAAATCCTGTGAATATCAACCTGCTCCTGGCTGATATAAGTGAGCTAAGCCAATAGGATCCTTCAGGGTAAAAACTTCATCTCATAGCGCTTGTTGCGTACTACGCTTTCCTTACTGAAATAATCGGGATGGTACTCACCGCTGACATAGAGTTCAGTTTGGTCACAATAATGATCGCTCGAGGGTATCCCGGACATTCCGGTTGGAATAACCGAAATTGAATTGTCCCAGTCAGACAGATCATAAATGCTCCTGTGAGAAGCTCCATGTACAATTTCTTCAGGTTTAAAGAAGGTATACCGGTAGGGTGAAACAGTATGAAAACTGCCTCCAACTTTAAACGGACCCTGGTTCAGCCTGAAAATAAAATCCATGATCTTCACCTTCGCGATCGGATGAGACAGGGTAAAGGTATGATGATCACCCCACTTCCATTTAGCAAGATCGGAACCTTTTTTCTCTTCGAGTTCCTTTATCGCGGCTTTGAAGCTGGATACCGCAATGTCTTCAAGCTGCTCTGTCTTTTCTGTGTTTACATTATCAAGCCAGGCAGAGTTTCCTGTCTGTAGCAACCGGTTAACTGATGCACGATGGATGCTGTTTACCTCAGAGAATTTATCAAAGAGCTCCCTGCCCAGTTCATCCCGGTAGGTTTTGTCCATAAAATGGTACCACCAGTACTCACTGATCGTTGCAGCAGCACTTGAGACCGAAAGGGTATAATCCCATTTCTCCAGTGCCTGAAGTGCTTTTTTCTCCATATGGCCCAGATTATGACTATTTTGCACAGCAGGCAGGAGCTTTGCTAAAAATAATTCAGAGAAAACCGAGTGCTGATCATTCTGAATGCGCTTAAAATCACTCACTGAATAGCTCTCATTCTCTGAGAGAAGTACATTAATACGGTCCAGGCGATAAGGCATATCGTACCAGGTTCCGATGTGATAGGGATAGGTGCTGTCTGCCGTCCGGTTATTTGCAGAGGATACATATCCTCTTTCCGGATTATACTCAAAAGGAAGTTCTTCAAAAGGGATCATGCCCTGCCAGTCGTAAAGACTGGTATCCCCGGGCAAAACCGCAAATACCCGGTCGCGCTGCCGAAGGGGTACACCTGCACAGGCATACAGTCCAATATTCCCCTGCTTATCAGCATAAACAATATTCTGGCTGATCGACCGGAAAGATGCAAATGCATCTTTAAACTCGCCCCAGTTGTCTGCACGGTTTACCAGGTATATGCTCCTCATCTCGTTGCTGTTCTCCTCCCCTACCCAATGCATGGTAAGTACCCTGTCCTTAATATCCTTGAACTCGGAAATCACAGGTCCACGATGACTAAGGCGATAACTTTCCCGGTGTTCCTCACCTTTGCTTTTTATGACTTCCCTGCATACTTTAAAGTTTCGCCATTCCCCGTTATACCGGTATTGACCGGGATCTTCAGGATTGACTTCCTCCTCATAAAAATCGAGGTTATCCACATAGGTGTTGGTCATTCCCCAGGCAATGGAATCATTATGCCCGACGATAACCAGGGGTTGTCCCGGAAGTACCAGGCCTGTAACATTAAGTTTTCCGTCGATGACCTGGTGCATCTGCATCCATATACCGGGAATATTAAATCCCAGGTGCATATCATTTGCCAGCAGGGGCTTCCCGTTAATAGTTTTAGCGCCCGAAACCGCCCAGTTATTACTTCCTGAGAAAATATCCAACCCAAGCTCCTCCAGTTTATTTAACTCCATCAAGCGGTTATTTGCCAGAAGCTGACCTGCACCCTCCCTGAACACATAGGACTTCTGAAAGGAAACATCCGGCAGCAGCTCTGCCAGGTGGATGCTATCCACTTTTTGAGCAATGCTCTCAAGGACCAGCTCACTCCAGCCTGCCTTCAGGTCCCAAGCCATATACCCGATCAGGTTGAGCGAGTGGATAATCTGCCAGGGTTCCGGTTCATATCCGAGCACTTTAAATTCAAAGGGGAAATTCCCTTTATGGTCCCTGATATAAGCATTTACCCCGTCCGTATATGCCTGCAGGGCATTGATGATAGACGTGTCCGTGGACTCAACGAGTGCCCCGGATTTTTCGCTGAACCTGAGAGAGCGAAGCAACAGATCGGTCTTGATAAAATCATCTCCGAAAATTTCCGATAACCTTCCCAGGGAGACCCGTCTCAAAAGGTCCATCTGCCACATCCTGTCCTGCGCGGAGAGATACCCTACCGCTTTGTAGAGATCATACTCGTTCCCGGCATAGACATGGGGAATAGCATAGGCATCCCTATAAACCGTGACAGGTTTACTGATACCCGTTAGCCTGATATCTTCGTTATAATCGGGCAATCCGGAACGATAGATACTTCTACCAAAGAGGAATGCGG
The DNA here is from genome assembly GCA_016931575.1 of Bacteroidales bacterium. Taxonomy (GTDB): domain Bacteria; phylum Bacteroidota; class Bacteroidia; order Bacteroidales; family UBA10428; genus UBA10428. The sequence continues at coordinate 62,213 of JAFGEO010000045.1, forward strand.
CCAATAGGATAACCACCAGGACAATCCCGGATATTACAATAGCCTTTTGATACTTTTTCATAGCTGCTGTATATTAATAAATGTCTGTTTCGAAAACATTGTCAGACCTGTTTCTGTCTGGCAAGATCTTATCATTTAGTTTAATGCTGACGAGTTCCCTGCTTATAGGAAGGCTTAATGCCAGTACCTTATCCTCTTTCCAGGTATCCGCGCTGTAGCGTATCACTTCCGGATCCCCGTCTGTAAATTCCAACTTCAGCTCTGCCGGCACAACAATGGATCCTTTATTCCTGATCACCAAACTCAGCGTATCATCTGTAAGCTCGACATTCTCAATTGCAAGATCCGGCCATCCCTGCTTATAGAACCACTCATCAATTAACCAGTCAAGGTCTTTCGGACTGTGATTTTTAATACAACTGAAAAAATCGTTGGGAGTAGGGTGCTTATATTGCCAGACAGAGATAAAATCCCTGATGGCTGTCCTGAATACCTCCTGTCCGAGGTAATCCTCAAGCAGGTGGAAGGCAATAGCCGGCCTGGCATAGGTATGGAAAAAGTAGGCGATATCCCGGGTGTTGTATGAGGATATTCCCAGGGGGACATCATAATCGGAACCAGCAAATTGTTCGTAGCGCATCACCATTTTTGAAAGGGGAAAATAGTCTGACCCGAGAAATTCTTCTGTTTCTGCCGGCAAATAGGTAGTCAATCCTTCATCCATCCAGGCGTATTTCCGCTCATTCAATCCCGTTAAAAAAGGGAAATAAGCATGGGCTATTTCGTGCATTGTCACGAAAACCGTTCCGTTCAGCATAAAAGTTTCTCCATCATTCACCATCATGGGGAATTCCATTCCTCCTTCCCCGTTGAAAACTGTAACTCCGGGATAGGGATAGGGTAGTCCGTAACTTGAAAAACTCATGTGATTAATCGCCCGGGCCCCTATATCTGCAACCTTATTGAAATGATCAGTTCCCTTGGGATACACTGCACTGGCACGGACCCTCCGGGCAGTAACCGAATCAACGATGGTACTCCTTGAATCCCACAAATAGCTGTCGGAGACGGCGAAAGCAAAATCAGGAATGCTGTCAAAACGAAAGTGAAAAGTCTTTTTCTTTTTATTAGTACTCCAGGAATTCCCATTTATATTTTCCTGGGAAATGATCTGAATAGTTTCATCGCTTTCTCCTGCCTCGCGGTAAAGCTTCAGGCAGCTTTCAGAAAGGATCTCTTCCGGATTCAGCCACTCTCCCGATGCCCAAACCATATGTTTCCCCGGTACGGTTATCTGAACATCATAGCTGTTAAAATCGTTATAGAACTCCTGGGTGCCATTGTAAGTATGTATATCCCAGCCATCAATATCATCGTAAACCGAAATCTGCGGGTACCAATAGGCAATAAAATAAGATCCCTCATCATATTTTCCGAAACGATGAACATCCTCAGGGGGTACAAGCAGTTCCCAGGTTATGCTGAGCCTGACCTCAGCCGAAGGAGACAGGGCCTGTGGAAGGATCAGGGACATATTCGTTCCGTTTACCCTTGCCACTTTTTTCAATTTATTTGTCAGATCCGCGCCATCAATCCCCAGGGAAGTAATCGTAACACCTTCATAGATTACCTCAGCGGGAAGCTCAACATCCCTGATTCCCCCTTCTTTCAGAAAATTATGATACAGACGAATAACTACTCTTCTTAGCGTATCCGGGCTTTCGTTATGGTAAACCATCTCAGCCGTTCCCCTGAGCCTTCCATTGGATGGTTCGAACTCCACCTTCATGGTGTAATCTGTATGATTCTGGAAATAGGCCTTCCCGGGAACACCGCTCTGGGTGCGGGTTCCAGCTTCAACAGCCCTGACAAAACTGATGGGCTGGTACGACTGTGCGTTTATAGAAGAAACCAGGAGAAATAAGCCTGAGAGGACAACAGTAATTCTTTTTTGCATGGGTATTATCATCTAATAAATGAGAAAAGAGATTCCTGAAAACTCTCTTCTTCAACAGAATACATTAATTAAAACCCGAAGTCAGAGTTGAAAGAACTTGTTGTCTGCTATTTCCATGTATTGTCTATGGAAATCAGGAGAACTCCTCTTCAATCGGGCAGTCTTCACTTTTTTCCCAAAAGCAGGTAATCAATTTGAAGCTTTGTTACCAAATTTATCATAAATTTCACGGATTAAACTATCCTCACAAGCTATGAATATAAAAAAGTATCTCGCACTGTTCCTGTTTTTGTATGCAGGATACGCCCTCTCTCTTGCTCAGAATTCTGATATTCAGGGAGATGACAAGGGCACAGTTGGCGCATCCAGCCAATCTTCAGCGGACACGACAACTTCCTCAGAGGAAGGTCTGAAAAAGTCGGGCTGGTCCTGGGGCGCTGTTCCTGCTATTGCATATGACAGTGATATCGGTTTTAAGTACGGGGGGGTCCTGGAACTGTGGGATTATGGTGACGGAAGTCTGTATCCTGATTACGAAAACTATTTCTACTTCGAATGGTCAAATACAACAAAAGGAAGTCAGATCTGGGAATTTGATTACGATTCACGTGTTCTTATCCCGCATGTGCGAACACTCGTTGAAGCCAGCTACCTCACAGAAAGAGCCCTTGATTTTTATGGCTTCAACGGCTATGAGACAAACTATAATTCATTGTTTGAGGATGATTCAGAAGACAATGATCTTTATATTTCGCGCCTCTACTACCGACAGGAAAGAAAACTCATGCGCCTGCGTACCGACTTTCAGGGAAGGTTTCTCACTGATAAAGCGAAATGGCTTGGAGGAGTTACCTTTTATAATATAAAGCTGGACACTGTAGATATCGACAGGCTGAATGAAGGCAAAGATCCAGCCGATATGCTACCCGCAGTCGGAGGCGGCATTTACGGTCAATATACCGACTGGGGACTGATACCCGGCAGTCAGATCAACGGGGGTACCTCAACCCTGTTCAAAGCCGGACTGATGTTCGACACAAGGGATAATGAGGCTAATCCTATGAAAGGCATCTGGACCGAGGTATTGCTTTTCGCTGCCCCGGGCTTCCTGGGAAGTGAATCCACCGGGTATGGAAAATATTCCATCACCCACAGACAGTACTTTACCCTTGTGCCCAACCGCCTCTCATTTGTGTACCGCCTGGCTTATCAGGGTAAATTATGGGGCGATATCCCTACATACATGATGCCCCTCATTCTGAATGGCGGAACCGCCAAGGACCGGGATGGTCTGGGAGGTTCCAAAACTGTCCGCGGTATGCTCAGAAACCGCGTGGTAGGTGAAGATTATTTTTATGGTAACCTTGAAATGCGCTGGAAATTCCTCCAGACCGTGCTCTTCAATCAAAATATTTACCTTGCCCTTAACACCTTCCTCGACTTTGGTATGATTACCCGAAAGTATGATATCGAGAATCTTGAAACCCTGGTTCCCGGGCCCGAATACAGGGCGCTCTTCTCCGATGCGGCAACAAAACCCGAAAGACCTCATTTCTGTTTTGGTGCAGGTTTTCATATCGCCATCAATGAAAATTTCATCATTGCCATAAATAATGGCTATGCCATTGATGAAAACGACGGGGATTCCGGTCTTTATATTGGATTGAAGTGGCTGTTTTAAACCTGTCTGTTTTGAATAAGCCGTTTAAAAAAGATACTCAATATTACAAGTTTTGCCTTTATGGTTTCCTGAAGAACCAACGTTTTTTTGAGCCATTCCTTATTATCATTTTCCTGCGCGAAAAAGGATTGAGCTTCACGGAAATCGGTACCCTGTATTCCATACGCTTCATCCTCCGTACCCTTATGGAAATCCCCAGTGGTTTTGCTGCTGATGCTATGGGCAGAAAGGGGACGATGCTCTTTTCCTATACTTTTTATATCCTTTCCTTTGCGCTGTATTATGTTGCCGATACCTTCCTCTGGCTCATTTTACCATCCGCAATATTTGCCATTGGGGATGCATTTCGCACAGGAACGCATAAGGCCATGATCTTTGAATACCTGAAGAAGAATGGGTGGGCAGATCAGAAAGTAACCTACTATGGGCATACCCGCTCTTGGTCGCAATTCGGTTCGGCCATATCATCCCTGCTTGCTGCCGGTCTCATCCTGCTTAACAAGAATTATGAACTAATCTTTTTATACTCGCTGATCCCTTATGCTCTCGGATTTATCCTCCTGGCGAGTTACCCTGCATGGCTTAATGGCGCAAGCCTTTCTACCGGCGATCTCAAAGCTATGTTGCAGGGAATCCGGGAAATAATTTCCGAATCTGTCCAGGCCCTCAAGAACAGGGAATGTATCCGCCTGAATTTTAATGTTGCTTCCTTCAGCGGATTTTACCAGGCATCAAAAGACTACTTACAGATTATGCTTATGACCGCCGTCATCAGTGTTCCTTTTCTGACTACAATTGATCGCCCGGAAGATGAAAAGGAAATTGTTTTCATTGGTGTGGTGTACTTCATCCTGTATTTACTGACGGCCTTTGCAGCCCGGATTTCAGGCAAATTACACCGGTATTTCAATTCGGATGCCCGCTTCCTGAACATCCTGCTAATTACAGGACTGCTGATATCCCTGGGGGCCGGCCTTTCCCATCAGTATAACCTGTATATTCCTGCCATTATCCTGTTTCTAAGCATCCTTTTCATCGAAAATATCCGCAGGCCGGCTGGCGTTGGTATCATTGCCGATCGTTTTGATTCCAGGATCCTGGCATCGATACTCTCTGTTGAGTCCCAACTGAGTTCAATTCTGAGTGCAGTATTCAGCTTCATCATAGGCCTTACTGCCGACCTTTGGGGTTTTGGGTATGCCCTGGTCATTTGTTCGGTCATGGTATTGCTCCTTGTTCCGGTCCTTCAAATTAAAAAATAAGCCCATGTTTATCGAAATTTCGGCAAAACTGATAGAAACCCTGAAAGGAAATTCCCGTTCTTCTTTGCGCCGAAGAGTGAATTACAACTTTCATAATTCCCCGGACGATCCTGTTAACCGTATGCTTCAGGTGATGAACGTGGGCAGCTATGTACAACCCCATTGCCACAAAGATCCGGATAAACGTGAAGTTTTTATTCTTCTGGAAGGCAGGGTTGCCGTCTTCGAATTTGATGAAGAGGGAGCAGTTCTCCAGTGTACTATTCTGGACAGATCATTGGGTAAGTATGGTGTTGAAATTCCACCCGGAACATGGCACACGCTCCTTGTCCTGGAAGATGAAACCGTCATTTACGAAGTGAAAGATGGGCCCTACGATGCTGGTACCGACAAGATTTTTGCCCCCTGGGCTCCTTCTGAAAAGGATGAAGAATCGCTCCGGAGTCAATTCCTGATTTCGCTGCAGGATTTCCTGCATTCCAGGGACTGAAGCCTCCGGTTCATAAATTTGTAGCCTTTGCGGAATATACTACCTTTGTACTCCGAAAAACAGAATACATGCAAAAGCCTTCAATACCAAAGGGAACTCGCGATTTCACCCCTGCAGAAATGCTGCGCCGGGAATATATTTTCAATACCATCAGAGGTGTTTTTAAAAAATACGGATACAGCCCCATAGAAACCCCTGCAATGGAAAACCTTTCCACCCTGCTTGATAAATATGGGGAAGAAGGCGATAAATTATTATTCAAGATCCTGAACTCGGGGGATTTTCTTAGCAAGACCAGTCTTCCTTCTGAGAATCCCGGCGACTCGAATAAGTTCTCCCTGGAAATCAGCGAGAAGGGTCTGAGGTACGACCTGACCGTTCCTTTTGCTCGTTTTGTTGTTCAGAACAGAAATAGTATCAATTTCCCGTTTAAGCGTTACCAGATACAGCCTGTTTGGCGTGCAGACCGCCCACAGAAAGGACGCTACCGGGAATTTTACCAGTGCGATGCCGATGTGATCGGAAGCAACTCCCTGCTTAATGAAGTTGAACTTCTTCAGATCATCGAAGAAGTTTTTGAAGCGCTTCGGGTAAATATCACGGTGAAATTGAATAACCGGAAAATTCTCGCGGGAATTTCCGAAGTTATCGGTGAACCTGAGAAACTTACAGATATCACGGTCGCCATTGACAAGATCGAAAAAATTGGCCCTGAAAAGGTGATCGGGGAACTGAAGGAAAGAGGGCTGAGTGATCCGGCAATAAGCGCACTCGAACCCTTTCTGTGCATGAAAGAGCAAAACCTGGAACTGATCAGCAGGCTTAAGACTTTGCTCGGCGACTCTGAAACAGGCATGAAAGGAATTGAGGAAATTGAGAACCTGTTCAGGCTCCTGACAAAAATTGATTCCGCGTTGAACATTGAATTTGATCTCACTCTAGCCAGGGGTCTGAACTATTACACCGGAGCCATTATTGAGGTTAAAGCCAATGATGCAGAAATTGGAAGTATCTGCGGCGGGGGCCGATACGACAATCTTACCGGAATTTTCGGATTACCGGATGTGTCCGGGGTTGGCATCTCTTTCGGAGCCGACAGGATCTATGATGTTTTGAACCAGCTTGAGCTGTATCCCGAAGGAATTGTTACAGCTACACAGATCCTGATCCTTAACTTTGGGGAAAAAGAGCAGGAATATGCCCTTTCGTTGGCACAACAACTGCGCAGAGCAGGAATCAGAACCGAAATATTTCCTGATTCGGTGAAGATTAAAAAACAAATGAATTACGCTAACAATCAGAATATTCCCTTCGTATTAATGGTCGGGGAACAGGAAATTATAAACAATAGTTTTACCCTTAAGGACATGGCAAGCGGGGAGCAGGCATCTCTCAACCCCGGGGAAATTATTAGCAGACTTGCTGAATATCAGACTGATTAATAAACAAATATTTAGTATGTTTGTTGTACGTTCTAAAAAAGATTAACTTTCATTATGAAGAAAAGAGATTTTATAAAGACTGGATTGTTGGGTGCTGTGGGGTTTGCAACTCTGCCTTCATTTGCAGGAAGAACTATCGGTTTAGGCGAAAATAAACAAGTTGAATTGCCGGAATTACCCTACCGTTTGGAGGACCTGGAACCACATCTCAACCGGGAAACCCTGAAAATTCATTATCATGAGCATCATGCAGAGTATTTTGATAAACTCAAATCTGCCATGCTCCGGGATGGGGTTCGTGCAGACAATGCCAGAAAACTCATTAAAGAAGCTTCCCGGCATTCTCAACCGCTGATAAACAATGCAGGAGGCTATGTAAACCATAATATCTACTGGAAATCACTTTCCCCAAAAGGCGGAGGACTACCTTCAGGAAAAATAGGAGGACTGATTGAGCGTGATTTCGGATCCTATGCAAGGTTCCGCAGGAGATTCCGGGAGCAGGTTAAGCAGCAGAGTGGTTCCGGTTGGACCTGGCTGGTGATCAGGGACAGAAAACTGGATATTGTAAATACCAGCAATAATGATAACCCCTTAATGGATTTTCTACCCTACCAGCAAAAGGGACATCCGCTGTTATGTATTGATCTGTGGGAACACGCCTACTACCTTCAGTATCAGGAATCACGTCATAAGTATGTGGATGCCTTCTGGAGCCTGGTTGACTGGGACCGTGTGAACAAACGACTTTTTAACAGCAAGCAAGCCTGAAAGCCATAATCGATGCCATCTTTTCTCAACCTTACCCCTCGCATCAAATCAGGTTGGTCAGCAACATGCCACGGTATACGGAAAAGCTCATTTGCATCCTTTATTCTGATTATATTGCTCTCTTCCAAGTATGAGGTCATCGGTCAGGATTATCAAATTTCCCTGATGACAGTTTCACCGGGCAGCGAGCTGTATTCCATCTTCGGGCACAGCGCCATCCGGGTTCAGGATACCGTCCTTGGGGAGGATAAAATTTACAACTACGGGACCTTTGATTTTGACCAACCCGATTTTTATGCCCAGTTTGTTAAAGGAAAACTCAACTATTTTTTATCGGCAGGTTGTTACCCATGCTTCTGGCACCACACAGCGAAAGAGAAACGCACCCTTATCGAGACCCCCCTGGAGCTTACAGAAAATGAAGCCCGTGAAATACTTGCCTGGCTGGAATGGAATGCCCTGCCCGGGAACAGAGAATACGAATACGATTTTCAGTATGATAATTGTTCAAGCAGGATCCTTGACATCCTTATTAAGCAAACGAACGGGGCATTGATCCTGGATCAGTCTGCTGCTGAAGAAAGCACTTTCCGCTGGATGCTTGATCCCTACCTTGACAAGCGCCCCTGGATACACGCAGGGGTGGATTTATTGCTGGGTTCCAGAGCCGACCGAAAAGTGGAGCTGAGACAAAGCTCTTTTCTTCCTGATAAACTGCACCAACTGGTTTCCCAAGCAAGTATTGAACGAAATGGTGAAGTCTACAGGCTGGCCGGCGAAGATCAGATCCTCCTGTCGGATACCCCGGAACAAAAAGGCAACAGCCTGAGACCATGGATGCTTTTTCTCACCCTTTGCCTGATGATAGTGGTATCCGTCTTCACCGGGGGGATTTACCACAAAATTATCCTGATCGCTGGCAAAGTCATGGCAGCTTTGCTCTTCCTTCTTTCCGTTTTCCTAATCCTGCTTTGGCTTGTCCCGGAACATGAGGTATTTGCCTGGAACAGCGACCTATTATGGATCAATCCTCTGCTCATCGTGGCGGTCTTTATACGTCGTGACTCTCCAAAAAACCTTTTCAGGTATTTACTTCTTGCCGCTTTGGTGTTAAGTTCTTGCGGGATTGCAAGCACATGGATCATTGAACGGAATGCCGACCTCTCAGCTGCAGCCCTAACAGTTAGCCTTTTCCTTCTGAGCCTAATTATCCCGAATAAATTTATCGGAAAACTTCAACGACGTAAACGCCTCGCACCAGCGGAACAGACTCCCGATGTGCAATAATCTGAGACGGGGAAATGTTTACTTCCAGAGATTTTTCAGTTCCAGCTCAATGTCTTCCTCAAAAAACATGCGGCTGATCTGTTTGAAATAGCGGGTAAAATCCGAAACGTAAAAGGTGTTTTTTCCGGGGGTGGCCTGTTCGTTCAGCAGGTTATTCTTAACCAGCATATCCTTTAGGCTGCCGGCAACAATCTTCCCGGAATCAACAATATCGACATCAAAATTGTAAAATTTATTAATTTGATGCTTTATTATCGGATAGTGTGTACAACCCAGAATAAGGGATTCCACATCAGCGATCTCGCGCCTCGAAAGATAGTTCCGGATAATGGCGTTACTGATATCATCGTAGATAAAACCTTCCTCAATCATAGGTACGAGCAAGGGTGTAGCCATCGAGGTAACATACAAACCCTTCCTGGCATTATGGATCTTCTCCTGGTAGCTGTTGCTGTCGATGGTACTTTTTGTACCGATCACCCCAATATTGGTATAATCGGTACGGACAATATACTGAACCACCGGATCTATCACATTCAGAATCAGTGATTTTGACCCTGCAAGCTCAACCACCTCATCATAAGCATTTGAAGAGGCAGAATTACAGGCAATTACGATAACTTTGCATTTATTCTCCAGCAGGAAGCGGGCAATGGCGGTAGAGTACTGTATGATGGTCTGTTTTGACTTGTCCCCGTATGGCAGGTGAGCAGTGTCTCCAAAATACACCACATCCTCATTTGGAAGGAGCTGATTGATTGCTTTGGCAACGGTAAGACCTCCCAATCCTGAATCAAAAACACCTATGGCCTGCTCTTTCTTCATTTCTTAACGGAAAGTTATAAAAAAAGCCAACTCCAAGGAGTTGGCTTTTCAATAAGTTTTTAAAATTATTCGACTCCCAGCTTTGCTTTTACGAGGGGAAGAATGTTCAGTGCATCGGGTGACATGTAGACGAGTGTACCCATGGATGTATCAAATACGTAAGTAATTCCATTTTCCTCGGCTACTAAATTCACAGCATTCATAGCTGCCTCCTGAACCGGGGTAAACAGTTCCACTTGTTTCTTTTCGATATCCTGACGGGCAGTTTGCTCAAAGGTTGTAATTCTGTTCTCGATATCCTTTAATTCAGACTGTTTTGAAGCCAGGGCAAGGTCACTGAGATTCCCTGCTTCCATGGCGGAACCGAGGGCAGATGCTTTGGTTTGGTACTCAACATACATTTCTTCAAGGACAGCTTCATGTTCCCTGGCTATCTTTTCAAGCTGTGCTCTGGCGCTGTCAGTGGCAGGCATAGCTTCCAAAAGCTCCTGGCTGTTGATATGCGCCAGTTTAGTTTTTGACTGGGCATTAACTGAAAGGCTTGTACTTGCTAATGCGAACAGCACCAGCGTAATCAAATATTTCTTCATCGTTTTTAAATTATAATCTTATTTAGGGCTACAAATGTATTAAATTAATTTTTATAACCTAATCTTCGCAGTACCTCATCACTGACATCGTAGCGAGGGTTTGTGTAAAGCATTGACGGACCGCTGGAAGTATCGAAGATCACTGCATATCCGCTCTCGTTTGCAATTTCTTTTACAGCATTATAAACCTCGTCCTGAATGGGTTTAATAAGCTCTTCCCGCTTATTAAACAAGAGACCCTCCTGTCCGAAGTATTCGTTCTGAAGTTCCCGGGCTTCTGTCTGCTTTTTGACTATCTCATTCTTACGTGCTACACTTTCTTCACGCGAAAGGAGAAGTTCTTCTGATTGGTATTTATCATGCATCTGGTCGATAGCTTCGTAGAGGGTAGTGATTTCTGCCTCATAGACAGTGGATTGCTGATCCAGTTCCTCTTCTGCAGCTTTGTATGCCGGTATATTGTTCAGGATATAATCAGTATCTACAAATGCATATTTCTGTGCGAAAGCTGTTCCTGCACTTAGCAGAAAAATGGCTAAAATGATTCCTGTTTTTTTCATGTTTCAATTTTTATTACTGTATGGAACAAATTTCGTACCGATTTTATCAGAATTGCTGTCCCAGTACAAAATGCCACTGATTTCCTGAGGGACCATCATTGGGCGCTTCATTGCTCGGATCAAACCCATATCCCCAGTCTACACCCAGCAATCCAAACATCGGCAGGAATGCCCTCAGACCGGCTCCGGCCGAACGCTTAAGAGACAAAGGATTGAACTCTCCCCAGGTTCTCCATGCATTACCACCTTCAAGGTAGACTAACCCATAAATTGTCGCTGAGGGATTAAGAGAGAAGGGGTATCTCAGTTCCAGGTAATAGCGGTCGTATATATTACCATCGGTCCTTGAGGTTACGTTACCGTCGGCATCCACCAATTTCGGAGAGATACTGCGGTTTTCATATCCCCTGAGCGCAACAACATCGGTACCGGTCAGATCGTAGCCTGACAAACCATCCCCTCCCACTTCGAACTTCTCGAATGGTGGGGCACCAAGCTGCTGGTTGTACGCTCCGAGGTATCCGAATTCAGCATGGAGTGCCAATACCAGCTTATCAATCAGATTGACATACCAGTTACCTGTGAAGGTCCATTTATGAAACTCAACAAGCTTAAACTTCTCATTGACATCCATACCATCATAATTCGTCTCATCCCTGAAAAGAGAATATGGCGGGGTCAGCCTTAAACTGAAAGTGAGATTCGATCCTCTCCTGGGATAGATCATCTGATCCTGAGAGCTTCTTGAAATGACGGTTTTGAGGCTGAAAAGATTAAATTTTCCTGTTTCCAGAACACCTATCGGGTAATTGTTCAATTGGTATTGCTGAAGTGAAAGCTCATTATAAACCGAAAAGTAGTCATCCGGCCATTTTAATCTTCGACCCAGGCCTACCGATGCCCCAAGAGTACTGAAGAACGGATCGTTTTCATCGAAGGAGCTGTAATCGTATCCATAAATTACCCTTTGCTTGGAATAGTACAATGAAACTGAAAGTGAGTTTGGCTTCTTCCCTCCAAACCAGGGTTCGATGAAGCTGATATTATAACCTGTATACCGTTTTCCTGAAGCCTGAGCCCTGATCTGTAGCGTTTGTCCATCACCACTGGGAACCGGTCGCCAAGCATTCTTCTTGAAAACATTGCCCATGGAGAAATTGGAAAAACGAACACCCAATGTGCCCATGAAGCCGTAATACCCTCCCCAGCCTCCGGAAAGTTCCAACTGATCGTTGGCCCTTTCTTCCAGGGAATATTCTATATCCACTGTACCATCGGCTGAATTTGGGATTGGATTCGGGCTGATGGTTTCCGGGTTGAAATGGCCAAGAGTTGCCAATTCACGAACGGATCGAATAATGTCAGTTCTGGAGAACAGTTCTCCGGGCCGGGTATAGAGCTCCCTGCGGACAACATGCTCATTGGTTTTGGTATTCCCGGAAATGATGATATCATTAAGTGTCGCCTGTTTGCCTTCATAAATCCGGATTTCCAGATCGATTGAATCGTTCTCGATTCGTTTTTCCACAGGATTTATATTGAAAAACAGGTAACCATTGTCCATGTATAAAGATGTGATCGCATCCTCGTCCATGGTAATACGCTCATTCAGGAGTTTTTTATCATAGATCTGCCCGGGTTTTATCCCCAGGATCAGATTAAGCTGATCTTCGGTATACTGTGTATTCCCTACCCAATCAATTTTTCTGATATAATAAGGATCCCCTTCGTGGACAGTTAATTTCAGCTTCACTCTTTTATCATTGAGATCGGTAAGCTCATCCTCGAGGATTTTGGCATCGCGATAGCCGCGCTCATTGTAGAATTCAATGAGTTTTGCCTTATCTTCCTTATAGTTGTCAGCGATGAATTTTGAGCCCTTGAAAATATTCCAGTCGCGCTGCTTGGTCTTTTTCATTGCCCTCCGCAGCCTTTTATCCGGAAAAGCTTCATTGCCGATAAATTCGATCTCCTCAATTTTAATCCGGTTACTTTTATTGATCCGGATAAACAGGTTAACCATGTTTGGATTATCTGTATCATCCTCCATTTTCAGGTCGACCCCAGTATTCAGGAAACCCTTCTCACGGAAATGCTCCTTTATAATATGGGAAGTAGTATTCAGAACATCCTCGGTAATTTGTGTTCCGCGCCGGATATTAATTTTTTCTTCTATATCCTCCTTCTCCGTATTATTGATCCCGGAGATCTCAAGCTTATTGAGACGGGGTTGTTCCTTAAGCCGGATCTCAAGATATACCTCATTCCCATCGATGCGGGAGATGAGTATCTGAACATCCGAAAACAGTCCGTGCTTCCAGTATTTCCTGACTGCACTGGATATTTCGGGACCAGGGATTTTAATTTTCATTCCCTTGCTGAGACCAGAAATGGTAACCAGGTGAGTGGGCTGAAGATACTTCACTCCTGAGATCTGTATATCAGCAATCACGTACTCGCGAACCCTGGAATAATCAATGAAGTCATACTGAAGGGTATCTGAAGTGTTTTGTGCAAAAACACTCAGGCTGAGAGTTAATAATACTATTGGAATTATTTTATACATCCTACCTTTAACTATTTACATTCGTATTCTTGGCTACTTGTTCGCTAATCTTTCCAAACCTTCTCTCCCTCTTCTGGTAATCAGCAAGCGCTTCATAGAAGTTCTCCTTTCTGAAATCCGGCCAGAGTGTTGATGTAAAGAAAAGCTCAGTATAGGCGATTTGCCACAAGAGGTAATTGCTGATACGGTATTCTCCGCTTGTGCGTATCAATAATTCAGGATCCGGTATTCCTGAGGTATTTAAATAAGTTTCAAAAATTTCTGTAGTAATACCTTCACTGTCAATTTTGCCCTGATGGACATCTTCGGAAATATGTTTCACTGCGTTCAGGATTTCCCAGCGGGAACTGTAACTTAACGCCAAAACGAGTGTAAGTCCGGTATTATTTTTTGTCTTTTCAATGCTTGCATGAAGATTCTGGGCCACCGGTCCGGGCAGGGCATTAACATCACCTATGATCTTTAGTTTCACGTTATTATCCATCAACCTCTTCGTCTCCTTATTGATTGTAGCAACCAGAAGAGACATCAGTGCATCAACTTCGGTGCGGGGACGGTTCCAGTTTTCTGTGGAAAAAGCATACAAGGTGAGGTATTCAAGCTTAAGTTCAGCGGCAGCCTCAGTGATCTCACGAACAGTTGCCACCCCTTTTCGATGTCCGAAAATGCGGGGATTGCCTTTCTTCCTGGCCCACCTGCCATTCCCGTCCATAATTATTGCAACGTGTCTGGGTAATCTCTCAAGGTCAAGCTGTTCCTTTGTTATCATTCTCTGTTGAATAAAAGCTATCTATATGCCGGACAATCCGCCGCAAATTTAACAAACTTATAACTAATAAAAAGCCCGTAAACAGAATACCAGTCGTTATTGTTAATCAGTGAATTCCCGAGCACTGAACTGACGTTATCCAACTGGTCCGTAAAAGTCTTCCGGAAACTCATTTCGGCACCTACGGCCAACCGGGGTGTAACATTAAATTTATACCCAATTCCAAAAGGAATGGTGAAACTCCCTCCCCTTCCCAGAAGCATCGTGTACCCCAGTCCACCTGCAACATAAAGTGACCGGGCATATTGGTCTTCACCGGTCATATAGGGCAGAAAATTAAATTCAGCCTGCACAGCAAAGTCCATTAAAGCCGATGGAAAATCCGGATTGAAACCTACTACGGGTAAGTTGGGATAGGCTTCGGGGTTTCCCGCAAGCGTAACATAATTACCGCTCAGACGTCCGGCCCAGCGCTTATTAAAATTAAGGCGAAAAAAACCGCCGGCAGCTGTCGACGGACTAAAAAACGGGTTAATCCCATTCAGGTCTCCCATGTACGATGCCCCGCCGACAAAAATGCCATAGTCAGCATACCTTTGTCCGGATGCAAGCATCGGAACGATAATAAAGGATAAAAGAATCAGATAGCGTTTCATGAAAATAGTCTTGATCGCCTAAAAAACGAAAGTAATGTCTTTTTTAGCGCCCGGAAACCAATTTTTCTTAAAAAATTATAAAAGGAACTTAATTCGGTGCAAATTAAGTAAAAAAAAATGGGATCCTAATCAATAGCCTGTCTTTTGGTTTTTGGCTGGAAGACTCTATCCTTGGGTAATATGCGAGCCCTCATATATTCCCTGTCAAGAAAGCCGGGGATACCTTTTCGGGTTGTTTCAAGCCGGTATCCGACACTGAACGTCAGGAAATAATAAACGTCATTATGTTTTGAATTTAAGGTCTGCTTGTACCCTTCAACATAGTCTGTGAAAGGGAACCTGTATCCCAGCTCAGCACCAAGGAGCCATTTATCATCAAGAATGTATTTTAAGCCGAGCCCGAAGGGGATTACCGCTCCGAAATTATGCGTGCGAATATCATCAACCGCCAATTGGTCAGGGATATAAACATCCCGGGCGTAGGTATAAACACCCCCGATCCCCAGGAAACCATAGGCATTGAAGGACATGTAATTATTCAGCATCCCCCTGCGGTTGAACATCGCAGCGGATTTGAACCTTCTTTCCTCTGTAATGAAGTAGTACTCACCCTGCAAGGATATCTCGGAAATCAGGACCTTATAATACCTGCCCCTGTCATTCCTTGAATTTTCATCGGAACCATCTCCAAAACCGACTACCCCGTTCAGCTTAATCGAATAGAACGGATCGATTTTATATCTGATGTATAAGGGTACAGCAATATTTGTCTCATTAAATTTGATATCCTTGAGACCAAACCAGTTATTTTGATCGATGGTTCCCCCAATATCTCCAAAAATCTGCGTTGCTCCAAGCCCAAATCCGGTCTCATACCGCCTGAGTTTCCAGCGCTGACCTGATACCGGTGCTATAACAGCAACGGCGAAAAGAAATGCCAGGAAAATCCGTAATGTTCTTCTTGTTCCCATAACCCAATGTTCTACAATGAATTCCCTCGATGTATAAATTTACATTTTATCTTTAAAAAAAACTCAGTAATCCTAATTTCTTAAATCCGCCCCCCACATAAGTTTATTGCGCAAGGTACTATAATAGTTATTAAATGGCAACTTTACCATATTCAACTGAAAAGCTGCCTTTCTAATTTTGAATACGTTATGTCGGATATCCATGAGCTCTGTCCGGTTATCGACGGAGACCAGAAAATTTCCGCTTCTGGATTTTACCTCCAGTCGAATTTCCATATCGTCGGGTATCACCAGGGGCCTGACGGTCAAATTGTGGGATGCAATAGGTGCGATCACAAAACTGGTTGACCCGGGCAGGACAATGGGTCCTCCCACAGCCAGGTTATAGGCAGTGGAGCCTGTAGCAGTGGAAATGATCAGGCCGTCGGTCCAGTAGGCATTCAGATATTCATCGTTGAGGAAAGTCTCAATAGTTATTAGGTTGGTATCCTTTTTCTGTATGGTGGCATCGTTCAGTGCGAAATTAAAACGGCCGAAGATTTCTGACCCGGATTCCATCACAAGCAATGAACGCCTGTCCAGCTTGTAATTCCCTGCCAGGATCTGATCGAGTGCCTCCGAAATTTCCTCCTTGGAGATATTTGCCAGAAAACCCAGTCTCCCCGAATTCAACCCAATTACCGGAATGTCAAATCTCTTTAAATACATCAGGCTCTCCAGAAATGTGCCATCACCACCTATACTGACCAGAAAATCCACATCATCGGGAAAATCTTCCCGTTCAGAAAAGTATTCGACGGAACCTTTAATTTTTATCTGCCGACTTTCTATGAAGGTGTAAAAACTCCTATGAATAACAACGGAAACGCTATTTCTGTTCAGGCAGTCAAAGAACGCATGAATGGCCTGGGTGAATTCTGCATTGAAATTTCGACCGAAAACTGCAATCTTCATCCTTCTTTCTTTAAATGCTCAGGTATTTCATAAAAAGGTCGTACCTGTTCTCATACAAGCTGTTCAGATCATTTTCATCCATGAACGATGCTTTGATGATGTAATTATAGCGGATGAAAGTCTGCACAATAGATGTAAGGTCCTTATGGTTTATTTTTAGGGTTACTTCCAGTTTAGTGGAATTTGCCGGACTGGTAATATAAACGCTTAAGACCCTTGCATTATTACCTTCTACGATCTGAGCAATCTCAGAAAGTGAATAATCATTGGCGTTCAACTCCAGCACAATGATGCCACCAGGCTGTTTAAGCGCAGAAACATCAGCAAAAAAATGCAGCAGGTCTGTAAGGGTAATGACACCCTGGTATTTGTTCTCATCATCAAGCACTGGAATCACAGAAAGTTGCAGCTCCGATGCCAGTTCAATAACCTCGTAGATATGCTGATCCATCGTAACAAAAGGACTGAAGAGGGATAATCTGTGGTTGCCGATGGGCTCCTCAGCCAGATTATGGTCATAGATATCTTTATCGGAGATCAGGCCCAGAAAGTCCTCGTTATTCACAATCGGGAGATGGGAAATCCTGAAAATGTCCATCCAGTACAAGGCTTTCTGTCCACTGTCCGAAGTTCTCAGTGAAGGGATTACATCTGATATCAAATCTTTTGCCAGCATAGCACGGTTCTAAGAAATTACCTACTTTTGTCTTTCACTGATATGTATACAGAATCAATGACCAGACTAAGTGTAAATATAAACAAAATAGCAACACTAAGAAATGCCAGGGGAGGTGATATTCCTGATGTTTTGCTTGCTGCAGTCCGCTGCCAGGAATTCGGGGCGCAGGGCATAACTGTCCATCCCCGGCCGGATGAGAGGCACATTACCCGCAAGGATGTTTTTGAGCTCAAACCCCTGATCAAAACCGAATTTAACATTGAAGGGTATCCCGGCAGGGATTTTCTTAAGCTGGTTCTTGAAATCCTTCCCGACCAGGTCACCCTGGTACCCGATGCGCCGGATGCCATCACATCAAATCAGGGCTGGGATTCCATTAAGTACAAATCCTTCCTGACGGATGTAATCGGGGAACTGAAATCCGCGGGTATTCGGACTTCTGTATTTATGGGCACTGACCTTCAACTGATCCGGGCGATAAAAGAAACAGGGACGGACCGGATAGAACTGTATACCGAACCCTACGCCAGTCGGTATCCTGCCGACCGGAATGATGCTATACAACCTTTCATCGCAGCTGCTGAGCTGGCCGTAGAACTGGGACTTGGGCTCAATGCCGGGCACGACCTGAATCTTGATAATCTCCGTTTCTTCAATGAGAATATCCCCGGATTACTGGAAGTATCCATTGGACATGCTTTGGTTGCGGATTCTCTCTACTTTGGACTTGAAAATACCATTCACCGCTACCTTGATCAGATCAAATGAATGGGCTTCAGTATACCCGTCATGGAGAAGGATGCCCCCTGATTATCCTGCACGGCCTTTACGGCTCGGGCAGCAACTGGTTTACCTATGGGCAGAAACTCAGCAAATTCTTTTCCGTTTACCTGCCGGATCAGCGGAATCATGGCAATTCACCCCACGCCAGCGAACTGAACTATGCTGCACTGACAACCGATCTGAGGGAATTTATGGATGAACAGGGCCTGGAAACAGCCTGCCTCCTTGGACATTCCATGGGAGGGAAGGTAGTTATGAATTTTGCCCTGCAACATCCGGAACGCGTGGATAAACTAGTGGTGATAGATATTGCACTTCGCTCCTACGTCGAGGATTTCCAAAATACACCAACGCTACAGAAAGCTGTACACACAAAAATCGTTGAAGCCCTGTCCGGTCTTGACCTGGACTTCATTGAAACCCGTGAGGAAGCTGATCGCCATGTGGCACGGTTCCTTCCGCAACGTGCTGTGCGACAGTTTCTCCTGAAAAACCTGAAGCGTACCCCCGGGGGATCTTTTTACTGGGGGCTGAACATCCGGTCCATTCAGGAGAATCTCGAAGAAATTCTGAGCGCCATAGACAGCGAAGGAAAAAGCTTCGATAAACCTGTACTGGTGATCAGCGGGACAAAATCAGGGTATATCGGCGAGAGCGACAAAGATGACTTCCGACGGGTTTTCCCAAAAGTCCGAATTGAAGATCTGGATGCCGGACACTGGATCCATGCAGAACAACCTGCTCAGCTGCTGAATCTCCTGCTGGGGTTCCTGCCCATGGATCAGTAATCTCAGCCCAAACAGGGGAAATTTGATTACCAAACCTTCAGACCGGGGAAAATCTTATCCCGCAATTTCAATATCTTCTTCCCGGATCAGTTCCATTCCCATATAGCGAAGCAGGAGCTGGGTCACGGCAACAACGTCCTGCTGACAGTAGGTAACAATTCGCGGCAAATTATTCTCCTCATAAAAAACAGCCGCTACCTGGCTTCCGTCAATATCGTCCTTGGGGCTGGGAATATCAAACAGGGCCGTTAACAAATCGAGAGAGGTATAATGCTTATAGTCCCCAAACTTCCATAATTCCATAGTATCCAAATGATTGACTTCCCAGGGTTTCCTGCCGGCTATATCAAGTGCGTCAGGCAGTTTGATCCCATTGATCAGCATCCTCCTGGCCATGTAGGGAAAATCAAACTCCTTGCCGTTATGGGCACAAAGGTATACCTTCCTCCTGGCACAAAAATGATTAAGCATTTCATTAAAAGAGTTTAGAAGTCCGGCCTCATCGCCGCTGGCATACGATTTCAGACGGAGACAGGCCTTAGTTTGCTGAAAGTTCACTATCCCGACGGAGATACAAACGATCCTCCCGAATTCGGCATAAATGCCGGCACGCTGATACACCCCGGCGGCATCTTGTTCTGCTGTACGGAAAAAAGAAGATTTCTTTTCCCAAAAGGCCTGCATCTTTGGATCCAGATCTTCAAAAGCCCTGGCGGCAGGCACTGTTTCAATGTCCAGAAAAAGGACATCCTGAATGTTGATTTCGCTTAACATGGTACAAAGTATTAAGGATTAATAGTAGCTTTTGCCTATTTTTGAAAAAAAATCGGCATGATTAAAAACAGGGTGATGTTCAGAAATAAGCCAGTCAGTGACCTTTTCGCTGTCCATCAGTTCAAAGATAAGCCGGAAGACCTTAAAAACAAAATGCCGGAAGTCTGGCTTATCGATAAGCTGGTATAAACTATAAAATATGGATACAAAACAATTATACCCTCTAAAATTCAACCCTATCCTTCAGGAAAGAATTTGGGGAGGAATGAAGCTAAAAAATATCCTGCATAAACCTACAACATCGGATAAGGCAGGAGAAAGCTGGGAGATTTCCTGTGTCGAAGGAAACATTTCTGAGGTGATCAATGGTTTCCTGGCCGGAAATGACCTCGAGGAACTGATCGAAGTGTATATGGGCGACCTCATCGGTGACCGGATCTTTGACCAGTACGGAACCAAATTTCCCCTGCTGATTAAATTCATCGATGCCAACGACAACTTATCAATCCAGGTACATCCGGATGATGAGCTTGCTGCAGCACGGCATAACTCCTTTGGGAAGACTGAAATGTGGTACATTATGCAGGCAGATGAGGGCGCTGAGCTTATTGTTGGTTTCAACAGGGATATCAACAAGGATATCTACCTGAAGCATTTGAATGAGAAAAAACTAATGTCTATCCTGAACACAGAACCGGTAAAGAACGGAGATGTTTTCTTCCTCCCTGCACGCAGGGTCCATGCTATCGGATCAGGAATTCTGCTCGCGGAGATCCAGCAGACTTCCGACCTGACCTACCGCATATACGATTTTGACCGGGTAGATTCCAATGGAAAATCGCGTGAACTGCATACCGAACTGGCTGTGGATTCTATCGATTATACTCATCAGAAAAACTACCGGACTGATTACCGGGAAACAGAAAATGAGCCCGGTTTAATCCTGAGCTGCCCCTATTTCACAACAAATAAACTGAAGCTGAGCCAAAAGCTCCCTAAGGATATTGCCTGGCTCGATTGTTTTGTGATCTACATCTGCGTAGAGGGCAGCTGTAATATTCTATCTGATGGTAACGATGTGGTCAGCCTCAGTATGGGCGAGTCCCTGCTTATCCCTGCAAGCCTGACGCAATATACCATTGAACCCCGGGCTTCGGTGGATCTGCTTGAGGTTTATATCGAAAAGCCGGCTTCAGATTGATCATCAGTCTTTACACACGATAATACTATTTGCATGATACCCGCCATCAAGGAAGTTCGTTTCATCAAAAGCAGTCCTGATTCAAAAAGCTGCCCACAGGAGGTGTATCCTGAATATGCATTTGTCGGACGGTCGAATGTGGGTAAATCCTCCCTGATCAATTTCCTGACCAACAGGAAAAAGCTGGCAAAGACGTCCACGCAACCAGGAAGGACGCGGCTTATCAATCATTTTCTGGTGGATGAACAATGGTACCTGGTCGACCTCCCCGGATATGGCTATGCAAAAGTATCGAAGGCTGAACGAAAAAAATTCCTGCCCTTAATAAAGGATTATCTAAGCAGCAGAACCTCTCTGACCTGTCTCTTTCTGCTGATCGATTCGCGCCATGACCCCCAGCAAAATGACCTCGAATTTATCCGGTGGCTTGGCGAGAATGCTATTCCCTTTGCCTTATGTTTTACAAAAACTGATAAGATCTCTGCCAGTCAACAGAAACAATTTTTTGAAAAATTCAGGAGCACTATGCTTCAGGACTGGGAATACCTGCCAGCGGTATTTTTCACCTCTACGCTAAATAATTCAGGCCGGGAGGAGATCCTTCACTTTATTGATGATACGAATAAGCAGCTAAAGGAAAGCGCCTGTTGAAAACGATTTAAAAATTTCAATTTACAGAAATGTTCAATTTCTGATGATATTTTATACTTTTGAGGCGCCTTAAGACAAATTTCTTGCCCGTTACTCATATCACAATATGAAAATTAAAGCACCTATTAAGTTTTTTGCCGGACGATCATCTGCTTACCTGGCTGAAAAAATCGCTAAAAGTTATGGCACTGAACTGGGAGCCACCTCAGTTCTTGAATTTAGTGATGGGGAATTCCAGCCGGCATATATGGAATCTGTCAGGGGATGTATTGTTTTTATTGTTCAGTCTACCTACCCTCCCCAGGACAACTTCATGGAGTTGCTGCTAATGATCGATGCGGCAAAACGTGCTTCTGCCTATAAGGTTGTTGCGGTAATGCCGTACCTGGGACTGGCCCGGCAAGACAGAAAAGACCGCCCCCGGTGTGCGATCGGTGCAAAACTTGTTGCTGACCTGTTGGTCACGGCCGGTGCTGACCGTGTAATGACCATGGATCTTCATGCCGATCAGATCCAGGGATTTTTCGATGTTCCGGTTGACCACCTGTATGCATCATCTCTTTTTGTGCCCTATCTGAAAAATCTCGACCTGCCGGATATGGTTATCGCTGCTCCGGACATCGGAGGTTCCAAACGTGCTAATGCTTACTCCCGCTTCCTAAATACCGAAATGGTGATCTGCTATAAGCTCCGCAAAAAGGCCAACGTCATTTCTGAGATGAAGGTTATCGGCGATGTAAAAGGTAAAGATATTATCATTGTTGACGACATGATTGATACGGCGGGTACCGTTTGCCTGGCTGCAGATATGATGACCGATCAGGGAGCAACCAGCGTACGCGTTGTAGCCACTCACCCGGTGTTATCGGGTCCTGCCTACGAACGAATCAACAATTCATCCATTCATGAACTCCTGGTAACTGATACCATACCCCTTCGCGGGCATAGCGATAAGATCAAAATCGTCTCAGTCTCAGACCTTTTCGCAGATGTAATCAATAAAGTCTACAAATACAAGTCTATTAGCTCCAACTTTATATTTTAATTGCTATATTTGCACTCCTTTTTCACACGGTTTTTTAACTTAAAACAGTGGTGTGATGGGGAATATCGATTCCAAGTAGCACATGTATAATTGTTTTAAAAAGGGAACATGAAATCAATTGAAATTAAAGCGACGCTAAGAAACGAGCTCGGTAAAAAACAAACTAAAGCTTTACGCAGGCAAGGACTGGTACCATGCGTTATGTATGGTGGAGAAGAGAACATTCATTTTACAGCCCAAGCTAATGAGTTAAGGCACTTACTCTATACCCATGATGTTTTTCTTGTGAAACTCGACATTAACGGAAAAGCTTACCAGGCTTTCCTTAAAGATTCTCAGTTTCACCCGGTAAGTGATGAGGTCCTGCACCTTGACTTCATTCAGATTTTCGATGATAAGCCTGCTGTTGTTGAGCTTCCAATCACCGTTTCCGGAAATTCTGAAGGTATCCGTGCCGGTGGTAAATTACGCCAGCGCAGACGGTATCTCAAAGTAAAAGGACTCCTGAAAGATCTTCCGGAATACCTTGATGTTGACATCACCAAACTGAAAATCGGCGACTTCATTAAAGTCAATAACCTCGACTACAAAAATCTTGAATTATTAGACCCAGCCATGGCCATGGTCGTTGGAGTATCTGCTTCACGTCTGTCAAAAGGTGGTCCTGCCGGCGATGAGCTTGGAGAAGGTGAAGGCGAAGAAGCTGCAGCTACTGCATCTGAAGGTGGTGAAGCTCCTGCTGAAGGATAAACCATTCAACCTTGAAATATCTTATTGCGGGTTTAGGAAATATCGGCTCCGAGTACCTGAATACCCGACATAATATAGGCTTTAAAATATTGGATGCTTTTGCTGAAGCATCCAATATTTCTTTTGAGGATAAGCGATATGGCCTGTTCTCCCAGACCAAATACAAAGGCCGGACACTCATACTCCTCAAACCCTCCACGTATATGAACCGAAGTGGCCAGGCGATCAATTACTGGTTGAAAAAAGAGAAAATTCCTGTCGAAAAACTCCTTGTCCTCGTCGATGATATAGCCATTCCTTTCGGAACGGTAAGGATCAGGCCTAAAGGCGGTGACGGAGGCCATAACGGCCTGGCAAATATAAATCAGGTACTCGGAACACAAAACTATGCCCGCCTGCGCTTTGGAATTGGCGATAACTTTTACTCCGGACAGCAGGTAGACTATGTTCTGAGCAATTGGCCTGAAGAAGAGGAAAAAGAACTCCCCCTTAAAATCAAACCCTGCATTGACATCATTCACAGTTTCTCAACGATAGGCTTACAGCTTACCATGACGCAGTTCAATAAGAAGTGATCCCTATCTCTAATAACAAGATTAAAATTAAGACCTGTCTGCTTTCTCCCTGCATTCACCCAGGCTTGGAACAAAGGAGGGGAATCAGTATAAACTATAAGCTGTCAGTGCTTCATTAGAGGAAGTTTTTGCAGATCGGGATTTTATCCTGGATAAAAAATCTGCACCGGATCGGATACTCCCGAACACTAAAACCGGAGAGGCCAGCATCTGTTAACCAGCTGTTAAAGATTTTCTGGGATCGAGACAAAATCCTACATTTACCCCAGATATGAGAAGAACCTACCTTTTCCTGGTTACTGCCTTGCTGGCAGTAGCGCTCACAGGCTTGATCGCCACCCAGGTTTTCTGGCTCAGAAAATCTGTTTCCATCGCTGAAAACCAGTATGACGACCGCACCGACCGTATGCTACACGATGTCGTAGGTGAGCTTCGGCAATACTCCGATACGGCTTCAATCATTAAAACGACCCCGTATCAGAGCCTCCAGCTGTATGATGTAATAGACACCGTGCTCCTGAACTCCCTGATCCGGAAATATGTGCTCTATCACTCCCTTGACAAGCAATACCATTATGGCCTGGTAAGCACTGCCGAAGGCCACATTTACTTTTCGAGTCCCGGATTCGGCAAGGATATGGAACCGGAATCCCATAAAGCATGCCTGTCCTGCATCTGGCAAAAGTCATATATACACCTTTCTGTTTTCTTTCCTGAAAAGAAATTCCATATCCTGATGCAAATGATCAGCTGGATAGTCCTGTCGGCTGTCTTTCTGCTGATCATCATCGGGGTCTTCAGCTTCATTATTTACAGTATGATAAGGCAAAAGAAGATTTCCGAGATAAGAAATGATTTCATCAACAATATGACACATGAGTTCAAAACACCTATTTCCACCATTTCGCTTGCCTCTGAAATTCTGATGAAAGAAGAGCAAAAGCCGAATGCCGAACGTATCCGGAAATATTCAAATATCATTTATGATGAAAACAAACGGATGCAATCCCAGGTGGAGCTGGTTCTTGAGACTGCACAGATTGAACGGCAGGAGGTCAAATTAAAAAAAGAACCTCATGACATACACGAGATCCTCAGAAATACTGGCAAGTGTTTCTGTGTTGAGCAGGAAGGAAAAAATACGGTAATTCAGTATGAACTAATGGCAAGTGATCCTGTAATCCTCATCGATGAAAATCATTTTAGGAATGTGGTAAGTAACCTTGTGGATAATGGGATAAAGTACTCGGGGCCAGACCCCCATATCACTATCGAAACCAAAGATCATAACAAGGGTATCCTGATCGTCTTCACCGACAAGGGTATTGGGATTTCTCGGGAGGCACAAAAAAGGATCTTTGATAAGTTCTACCGGGTTTCAACCGGCAACAAGCATGATGTAAAAGGATTCGGGTTAGGGCTTTTCTATGTCAAGACAATCATTGAGTCGCACGGAGGATATGTGGATATCAGAAGTAATCTGAACAAGGGCAGCTCCTTCTTTGTTTTCCTCCCGGGAAGGAATTAAAAAATTGCATAACCATCAAAATTGCTATGGAAAAGAAAATTTTACTGGTTGAAGATGATTTGAATCTTGGCATTGTTACAAAAGATTTTCTTGAAATGGAAGGTTTCTCGGTAGATCATTGCCAGGATGGCGAGAGTGGGAAAACATCCTTTTTCAACCGTAACTACCAGCTGGTTATCATCGATATTATGTTGCCCCGTCTTGACGGATTTGCACTCGCCAGGGAGATCCGGGAGAAAGACAGGCAGGTTCCTTTAATCTTTCTTACCGCAAAATCGATGAAGGAAGATAAAATCAGGGGGTTCAAGGCCGGCGCGGATGATTATATCACCAAACCATTCAGTACGGAAGAGCTTGCATTGCGAATCAATGCAGTACTGCGAAGAACAACTGGTGAAGTTAGCGAGACCGAAACCGAAAGACCGGTTTTTGCATTTGGAAAATTCACCTTCGATTATCCGGAACAAATGTTGCATATCAATAACAAAACCATACAGCTTACCCGGAAGGAAGCCGATGTGCTCAGAATGTTATGTAAATACCAAAACAAACTTCTTAAACGTGATGTAGCCTTAAAGGAAATCTGGAGTGAAAATGACTATTTTATGGGACGGAGCATGGATGTTTACATCGCAAAATTAAGGAAGCTGCTGCGTGAAGATCCGAGTATCAGCATCATCAATGTACATAATTCAGGCTTCAAACTTAGTGTCGAATAACTTTTAGGAACGTTCAATCCCGGTCTCAATCTTAATACCCTTTTCCTTTTTTGTTTTCAAAGGTATCCTCAGATACTGATCTACCTTTTTGAGGAGCGTATCAATCCGAAGCGGTTTTGGAAGATAATCATCGCATCCTGACCGTATGCAGTTCTCTTCATCGGTTGACATGGCATAGGCTGTCTGGGCAATGATCGGCAAATCCATTTTTCGGTCCTTGATCCTCCGCGTGGCTTCAAAACCGTTCATGTCCGGCATCTTGATATCCATAAGCACAAGATTGATCTGCTCGTCATCCTCCACGCGCTCAATGGCCTCAATCCCGGTTTTTGCCCTAATAATCCTGGCCTGGGTAGGGCTCAGTACAGTTTCCAGCAGGTTGTAATTAACATCTTCATCCTCTGCAATCAGAATGGTTTTACCCTTCCAGTTGTATTCCAGATCATAATCGATCTCTTCCCTGTAATCAATCTGGATTCCGGGTTTGTAAGGTATGGTGAAGTAAAAGGAAGATCCTTTTTCATACTCTGACTCCACCCAGATTTTTCCTCCAAGTCTCTCCGTAAGTCCTTTACAAATGGATAATCCAAGTCCTGTTCCCCCGTAAAGTTTATTGTATGAGGTACTTACCTGACGGAAACGGTCAAAAATCACCTTCTGCTCTTCATCGGACATCCCGATGCCAGTATCTCTGACAAAGAACCTGATATCGCGTCTGCGATCTACAAAATAACCAAATTCAATTGTGCCCGTTTCAGTAAATTTTAGGGCATTGGACAGCAGATTTGAGAGTATCTGTTCCAGACGAACCTTGTCCGTAAAAAGGGACGAATCCTCATTAGAGAGGCCAGGTGTGTACTGAAGCCTGATTTTCTTATTAAGGACCTCGATCTGATTTGAGTAGCTAAGGTACAGCTCATTCAGAACTTTATTCAGGTTGAAATTCTTGTCATAAACCGAGATCTGCCCTGCTTCAATCTTGGAAATGTCGATGATATCTGTAATGATGTGCAGCAACTGCCTGCAATTTGAATTAATCAGGTCGATATACTGCTTTCTCTTCATTTCTGTCAGGACGCGGTTGCGAATCAGGGTTGCGAAACCCAGGATAGCATTCATGGGGGTCCTGATCTCATGACTCATATTAGCGAGGAAGGCAGATTTAAGCTTATCACTTTCTTCAGCCTTTTCCTTGGCCGATTTCAGCTCATCGTTGATCAGTTTAAGCTTAACATTCTGGATGGCCAGCTTTTCACCGTAGTTTCTGACTTCTTCCTCATTTTGTTTCCTTGTAGAAATCTCGAGCGAAATCCCTGTAATGCCAATCACCTCTCCGCTGGTATCAAAAATCGGGGCCCTGAAGCTTTCAAACCATTTATCGTGTTGTTGTTCCTCTAAAAAAAACTGTTTTCGGGTCAGAATAATCTGCAAGTCCTCATCCCGGTAGCGTTGAGCAATTTCTCCCGGATATATGTCGTAATCCGTCTTGCCGATGATCTCCTCAACAGATTTACCAACCGACTGTGAAAAAGACTCATTTACAGAAAGATATTTCCCATCGCAATCCTTAAGCCATGCCAGGTGAGGGAGGTTGTTCAGGATGGCATTCTTCTGCGCCTCACTATTGATCAGAGCTTCTTCGGTGAGTTTCCTGTTTGTTATGTCGGTTACAATGCCTTCGATTGCCACCGCCTGTCCCTTTTTGTTCCTGATAACAAGGTTCTTCTGCTGCATCCAGCGTACCTCACCATTCTTCTTGATGATTTTTATCTCATAATACTCGGGGGCTTCCCCTTTCAGAAGACCACGCCAATGCGCAAGGAAGTCCCTGAAATAACTGGGATGGATTAATCGTCTGATGAGCAGGGGTGATTTGTAAAAATCTTCCGGCTCATACCCGAAAAGTTCCCTGGATTGGGGGGATATGTATTCGTACCTGAACTCGGGAAGGGCTAGTCTGTAAACAACGTCATTAACATTTTCAGTAATCCGGTAAAACCTGTCCTTGTAGTAACTTTCTTCCGGAAGAAAAGATTTTCGTAAAAGATTTACCTCTTCCTTAAGCTTTAGGACTTGCTCTTTATATTGCTGATTAAGAGCAAGAAGCTGCTCGTATGACGGCGTTTTTGAGGTCAAGTTTCAGGGTTCTTTAAGGTGTCTGGCAATTTAGAAAATTTAAGGAACAAATAAAAATACACCTGCCATAAAGTGCAGATTAACATGCGGTCAACAGTAATAACGGCCAACGCAAGGAGTATCCCCATGCAGGAGCGCCCATAAAGGGCATGCTGATGGGTATTTATTTGTCACTCTCTTAATCCCTGAAATATGGGTAATTGATCAGCAGGCAAGAGACTTTTGTGTGTCATTTTAGTCCGCTTATCACTCAGAACGGACCATTGACAAAGTTTTATGAACCATATGCCCGCAACAGCAGTAAAATCAGCAAAACTAACTAAATGAACAACTTGCGGGCATTAACTACCCTACTTTGCAGTTTCTTTCTGCTCAGTTTCTCTCAGGCCACTGATAAGGAGGCATCAAGCTATTCAAAGGAAAGCTTAATGGAATTTGGAAAACAGCTTGAGAACAGCCTTACCAGCCAAAATCCTTATTATTTCAACCTCTCTTTTGATACCGAAACTCTCCTCAATACTATTTTTACAGAATATGGTCAATCTCCCGACCAGGCTTTCCATCAGGGATTTATCGATGGAATTACCAGCACTCTTGATCTGGGAAACCTCCTGGTTAATGAGCTGAGTGCCGGTGGCAGCATACAACTTCTTTCAGTACGTAACAATTCTGAAAGGCCTGGCCTGATTTTCAGGTTGATCGGATCAAAAGGTATCAATTACCACGAATATTTTGTTGATTCGGCAGAAGGTAAGCTGATACTCTCTGATGCATACATCTACAGCACTGGTCAGCTTCTCAGCGAATCGGTTGGTGAGTTGTATGTTTCTTCCTGGTACAATACGGGGAATAGCTACAGCCCTGAAATTGAAAAGATCAATCAGTTAAAAGCATCCGGAAAATACCGTAAAGCATTCCATAAATGGGAAAACCTTCCGGAACAGGTACGCCGGGAAAAGTCGAACCTGCTCCTTGGAATCGACCTTGGTTCCGCCCTCGATCCGAATAGCTTCTTCACCGTATATAATTTGTTCAGCCTGTATTATCCTGAGGAACCCGGGAAATACCTCATCCCGCTGAACGGCCTGATTTCCAGTGGACTCTATGAAACAGCCCTTCAAAATATCGACAGTCTTGACCTTTCAGTACAGCATGATCCGATGCTTAATTTCGTAAGAGCAAATATTTATTATGCTGCAAAAAGAATTGACCGTGCTGAGGACTGTCTGTACAAACTTATCGGGGAGATGCCCCAATTCGAGCTGGCCTATTTCAGCCTGCTGGACATCTATCTGCAGGAAACCAACTACCTGGAGGCTACAGCGGTCCTGAACCAGATGGTACGCACCTTCCAGTACTACAAGGAGGATTACACCCCTCTCTTCACTGAATATCCCGATTTCGTGAACTCCCCTGAATACAGGGTATGGTTAGAGCAGTAATGCTGCCTATTCCTGATCCTTATACCAGCTGGCATACATTGAATAATTTTCAGCAATACGCTGAATCATTCCGGCTGATTCTTCCGGCCTGATATCCCTGATCCGCTTCGCCGGGTTCCCGGCATACACACTCCCCGGAGTAACTTTTGTGCCGGATAGCACTACAGCACCTGCTGCAATAATTGAGTTCTCCCCGATTTCGGTATGATCCAGAATAACGGCACCTATGCCAATAAGGACATTATCCGCAATTTTAGCACCGTGAACTACGGCATTATGGGCGATCGTAACATAATTTCCTACCTCAATGACCGATTTCTGATATAGTGTATGCAGCACTGCCCCATCCTGTATATTGACATGGTCACCAATTCGAATGCTGTTAACATCTCCTCTAAGTACCGCATTGAACCAGATGCTGCAATGGTCTCCTACCACTACGTCACCAATTATTGTTGCATTTTCGGAGAGGTAGCAATTACTTCCGATAGCCGGTGAAAAACCTCTGACTTTCTTAATAAGTGCCATATTTCTATAATTATTTCATAAAAAGATCCGCTAAAACTATAATCCGGGGCTTATACCCCCCTCTGACTTGTTAAATGTTGTTTCAATGACATACCGGTCAGAGGCTGAAAAAAATCCTACCCCGTCGATGCCATCCGTTTGATTATAGATATTGGTTGGAATATTTGCCGGAGGGCCGCTGTAAATAGAACCGTTCCCATACGATTCAGAGAACAAGCCGGTAAGAAAGTCAAATTCTTCCATCGATATGGAAAAAAATTCAATCCTGACTTTATTACGCTTAAGGGTGATATTCTGTTCAGGAATGCTGAAAATTTCAACATTTGACCAATAGTAACCATTGAGTGCCCGGTCGCCAAAGTAAGCTGCTTCACCTGCTTGATCAGTATAAAGGGTATCATTCAGGTACAGGTAGGCACAGTACATGTTTCCCTCCATTGCCGGTTCCATAAAGGAAGCCTGTATGGAGTAGTAATCAAATACGCGCCCGAAGCGCTGAAATTTGATATGCTCAACATTCAAACTATCAATATCCGGGACGGTATCGAGCAAAGCACTTGCCTCATAGAGCTGATCGCCCTGGGTAATTTTCAAGGTATAGCTCTCTCCCACCTTTCCTGCCATGGGAGGTGTTCTGTAAACTCCCAGATCTGCATTATCCAGTTCCAGAGGGAATTCAAGTCCGCTCCCCTCCTCAACAATACTGGCCTCAATCCCTGTAAGTGCCGGTGCCTGCTCATGATCAAAATAACTCAGGGTTTGGGTCAAACGGATATGCTGCGGTCCGTAGGTGGTGGTAAGCCTCCCTTCAACCACAACGCGCTGGTGTTCGGGATCGTTCAGCTCCAGGTCGATCACCTCTTCACAGCCAGCGAAAAGTATGACAGCCAGGAGACCCACTGCCCATTGCATCACCGATGGTGTATTAGATTTGTCAAGCTTTCTCATGCTTTAAAATTTAAAACTGTATGTGATGGATGGAACAATCTGATACAGGTAGTACATGGTGGCATCGGTTTGCAGAGGATCCTCATCATTCTGTGAGAAGGATATCATCAACGGATTCTTTCGCATGTAAGCGTTATAAACTGAAAAATTCAGGTAATGGTTGAACCTGCGTTCCACCTTGTTGAGCCTCCAGTTAAAAGCAAGGTCCAGCCTGTGATAGGGGAATATCCGTACCGTATTCCTGTCTGAATATACCGGCGCAATCATCCCTCCGTATTCAAAACGACTGGTGGGCATTGTCCGGGGAGGAGCACTGGTATAGATCCAGTTTCCGGAGAAATTGATCCGGTCGTTCAGATCGTAGGATAACACAATAGCAAAGTCGTGTGGTTTATCATAGTTTGCCGGGTATGGCTCACCATGGTTGATTTCGGGGATCTGTTTAAAGCTCCGCGAATAGGTGTAGCTGATCCAGCCTGTCAGCTTCCCGGTTTGTTTCCGGAGAAGAAATTCCACCCCATAGGACCATCCCTTTCCAATCCTAAGCTCTCCCTCGTAGGCGTCATTTAATAAGAGCTGTGCATGATCCTTGAAATCGATGGAGTTCTTATACCACTTATAGAAGACCTCAACAGAAGCTTCAAAGATGTTGTTGTCGAAATTCCTGAAATAGCCTGCGGCAATCTGGTCGGCTTGCTGTGGTTTAATATTTGGCGAGCTGGGGAACCAAAAATCCAGGGGTAAAGAAGCCGTGCTGCTGCTTGCCAGGTGGATATACTGGTACATCCTGTTGTAACTGGCTTTTACTGAGGAGAGCGGTCCGGTGGTAATACGAATCGCAAAGCGCGGTTCCCAACCCCGGTTATACGTGTTGAACACGGTATCCTCGCTAAAATGCAGTGTATCCACAGGCATATAGGACTGGGGGTCCGATGTGTCGAATACAACCGACTGCCCGGGTCCGATATTCTGAAAATAGGAATACCTCAAACCGTACTGAATGGACAACCAGGAAGTCAGCTCCTGCTCGTTGGAGGCGTAGACCCCGAATTCCCTGGACAGGATCTCCGGAATCTGGTATTCCACCTTCATGGTATCTATCATGCCTTCAATGGTCCCCGGGCTAAATCCGTGCTGAATAGCCTGCACACCAAACTTCACCGTATTCTCGGGATTCAGGTAGTACATAAAATCGAATCGCTGGCTATAATCTTCAATATTGGTAATCCAGTTAACATTGAACAGATCGTCCTCCATCCCCAGGTCATACCGGTAGTTGCTGTAAACCGTTGTACTGTTGAAGAAAAGCTTGTTGTTAAAAACATGGTTCCACCTGGCTGTAAGGGTGGCATTTCCAAAATCCTGGCTGATCAGGTCAGTGATCTCCACCACGTCCCTGCCAAAATAACCGGACAGAAAGACCCGGTCCTTTTCCCCCAGATTCATATTGACTTTTGCACTCAGATCGTAAAGGTACAAGACGCTTTCACTGGCCAGGCTGTCTTTAATAAATGGAAGGAATATGTCGGCATAAGACCTTCGGCCGGAAACGATGAAGGAAGCTTTGCCCGGGATAACAGGCCCTTCAACTGTCATACGGCTGGTAATGGTGCCTACTCCGCCAGCACCATGGAATTCCTGCTTATTCCCTTCATTCATGTGAATGTCCAGAATAGAGGAAAGCCGGCCTCCGAATTCTGCGGGGATCCCTCCCTTATAGAGTTTTACATCCTTTATGGCATCGGCATTAAAAACAGAAAGAAAGCCGACAGCATGTGAGGCATTATACACGGTGGCGTTATCGAGCAGGATCAGGTTCTGATCGACACCTCCCCCCCTGACGTGAAAACCGCCTGAAGCTTCGCTCGACTGCAATACTCCTGGCATGAGCTGGATAGTTTTAATGATGTCCGTCTCTCCGAGAAGCTGCGGCAGTTTCTGAATTTGCTTCATGGGCAGCGTATTCGTACTCATCTCCACCTTCCGGATATTGACATCCTTTCCTTCGGCGTATACCTCTACCGATTGAATTTCCTGAGTAGACTCTTCCAACCTGAATTTCACCTGCCGGTCCTGGTTGAGGTTTACATCAGTCATCTGCGACTGATACCCGATGAAGGAACACTCAATCTTGTATTTACCTTCGGGGAGGGTTAGTGAATAAAAGCCATAGGTGTTGGTAATGGTCCCACGGGTTTGCCCGTGAATAAAAACATTGGCCCCAATCAGTTCTTCCCCCCTGGCATCAGTAACATAGCCGCTTAGTGTATGCTTCGATTGTGCCCCAAGCGGACCACAAAACAACAACAGGAACAATAGTACCCAACCCAGTTTATTCATCGAAAATAATTCGTGTAAAGCTTATCGCTTATTGATCTCGGAGGGCAAAATTAGGTCATTTGCAGGTAATAAGTTGTTAAATATCAGCAAAACTTGACCAAACTTTTCAGGCCCGTGGGTATCGGGTTCCGGATTAAAACTTTCCGAATTTAATCCGCAGCCCGGCAGAATAGTTGGTAAGTGCATCAGAAGCAGCGATCCCGTCCTC
Source organism: Bacteroidales bacterium (assembly GCA_016931575.1). Taxonomy (GTDB): domain Bacteria; phylum Bacteroidota; class Bacteroidia; order Bacteroidales; family UBA10428; genus UBA10428. The sequence continues at coordinate 96,089 of JAFGEO010000045.1, forward strand.
CATAAAGACATCCGTGGTAAAGCGGTAGCTGAAATACCCTGCCAGCCTGAAGGTTCGGGTGAAGCTGAATTCAAGTTCTACTGCCGGTTCGACGATCATAAAAACGAGCGTTCGCTGAATGTTGTTCTGAATGGTTCCGTCTCCCGAGGTAGCCGTCACGGATGCTGCAGTGATTCCCCCGAGGCCCGCCAATACGGGAAAGGATAAATGAACCGGAAATTTCGGTAAAAGGATTAATTCCGCAAATACTCCCCCATACCCTCCTGACAGGAATATGCGCTGATTTAGAGCGGTAATTTCCTCATCGGAATTTATAAAGCCGGCCCCTCCTACTCCCATGGCGAAGGAATGGTTAAGCATTGCCCCGAAGCGTCCGTCAAAGCTTATGCCCTGCCGATCGTCGACAAGAGTGTACCCAATGCCTGCAGCGCCATAACCCCCCAGGTTCCTCCCCCCGAAGATGGTTTTAAACTCATCCTGCGGTTGGGCAAGGTTCCCGAATTCCTGTGCATTAACCGAAATGGCCAATCCAAAAATCATAAGGGGCAGTATAGTAAATATCTTTTTCATAATCAATACTTTAAAAACGGTATTTAAATGAAACGACAAAGTTAAGTGGCTTAATTCTGAAATACTGATCCAGCGAAAACTCAAAGTAGGGTTGTAGTGCCACTGAGAATACAAACGGGAGTGCTGAAGCTGTATAGTCGAATCCGACAAGGGCATCTACACCGAACTTAGGATTCCACATCCAGTCGTGATAATACTCGCGATAAAAAACCTGGTAATGATTGGTATAGTCGATACCAATATGAATTCCATATCCATAAATAAAACTCAGGTTATCAGCTCCTGAGTAGGTGAGCGGTTTAATATGCTCCCTTAATCCGAGAAGCTTAACACCTCCCTCGTAATAGCCTATCATTCCCTCAACTGCCCTTTCTTCATCAAAGAACTGACGAAAGCTTATGAAAGTACCTTCACCGGTACGGAACCCGACATCACGCGTATAATACTGCCCCATGACTGTGGGAGCAATACAAAGGAACAGACCGATGATCAGAACATGCTTCATGAATAACAGCTTATTAATATGCAGAGATCAGGTGTCCGCTACCGGTAATAAGCTGGCTGATCTCTGGCGTGCCGTAATAGCTTATATTTCCGGAACCGGTCAACATGATGTTCAGCATCTGGTTGACATGACAGTAAACATTTCCGGAACCGGAATTACTGACAGAGCATATCTCTACAGGGAAATCTTCAGCCCGAAGGTGACCTGAACCGGTAAGCAGAAGGATGGCTTTATTCGCTATTCCTGCCAGGACAATGTCTCCCGAACCAATCAGGGTCGCACTGGCATCTCCGGAGCAGAAAAGATCTGTCAGATTGATCTCACCGGATCCTGAATTATTCACATTCAGCTCGCTGCATTCAAAATTCCAGGCAATAATATCCCCTGAACCGGAATTTTTAAATTTTAAGTCATCAACCTTATACTTTGAAATGATCAGGTCACCGGAGCCGGATAGTTCTACCTTCTCAATATCGGGCATATGCACCTCTACCTTGATCGGATTATTTGAGTTCAGGCATCGGCTGTATTCCGTTTCAATAATGAGCTCTTCTCCGCTGATGTAGGTGTTAATGTAGGGCAACAGGTTCTGGTCGGCAAATACTTCCACCTCGTATTCATCTCCATAAAATATTTCAACATCAAAGGCTGAGGCATTTTTCACCGTAGTAAACGAAATGGCACCGGTAGAATCAGTGGTATACCTTACTTCACTCGAAGCCAGTCCGTTGCCGTCGACACAATTAAAGAAATCCTCCCATGACGTGCATTGCACCATGGAAAAAACCAGCACAATCAGCGCTGCTGTTTTTATTCCGAACCTTTTCATACCGATCAAATTTAGTTTTTCTTCATGAAAAAAGGATAAGCTATCAGGAGCTATTCTATTGTCTGTGTACAATATTGATCCTGCATTTCTTCTTAGCTGTAATTTTAACTTTGTGGGAAGTTTCGCTGGCTGTATTTCCAACCTTCCCATAGGTAACCATCAATTTCTCCCCTTCATCCATCACCTTGGTATTCACCTTTGCCAGATTTGCAGGCAGGTTAATATAGGCTTCGTTGTGATGGACTATATCCAGGTTATAGGATGTATTCCAGTTAAAAAACAGCTCCACATCTGCATATTCTGAATCGATGTTAATGAAAGAAAACTTATCAGAAATATCCCTGACCCTCACATCACCGTATTTCAATCCGCAGCGGAGTTCTCTAGTCAGCGATTCAATGTTGAAATGTGAAAAATATCCCTCAGCATTGAAATCGTTGATGGCTTCTACCCTGTACTTATCCCGCTTTGAATCCACATCGACATCCTTTCCTTTTTCAAGGTTGATCACAGAAGATTTTGTCTCCAGCGTGAGCACGGAATACGTATAAATATCAATATCAGAATAGGAAGCGGTAATTTTTCCGTTGGAGATTGAGTTTATCACTCCGTTGGATGACGAAAGAAACAAAACAGGCGATCCGCTCAGTCTGTTAGCTTCCAGGTTACCATTTGAGAGGACGAGGTTCAGATTGCCATGAAAATCGTCCATATATATATCACCGAACTTGTTCTCAATTTTAAGTTTGACATTTTCAGGAACATAGACCATGTAGTCTATGCTCACCTCATCAGAAGGCATATAGGCATCCACAAAATCGGAAATAACCCCTCCTTCGGCTGTGAAAGTTGTTTTGGCTACAACATTGGTTGGCGTCCCCGAAAACTTAAACCCAATGTTTTTTCGCAGCTTATCCATTTTTTGATAGCTGTCCGTACTTAATCGCAGGTCCACTTCAAAGCGCACACTGTCTTTATCCCAGGTGATGACGTGTATCTTTCCGTATTTATTATACACCTCGACCGTGGCATTTTGTGCGACCTTGAAAATTCGTACTTTCCGGTCAGTGAAAACCTGAGCCGATCCTCTTTCGGGGCAGAGGAATAGTACAAGCAATAAACAGAGAACAGTTCTATAAATCATATAATCCGGTATTTGAATTAAGTTCATCTTCCTCGGGGGCAAGGTATTCCAACATATCTTCCAGCAAGGAAATCCTCAACCTGTAATTCTGGATCATCGCCTCAAGGACTTCCTGGTTGGCGATATCATCCTTTAAGTCATTTTTAAGGCTGACATAAATGCTGTCAAGTTCCGACAGGTCCATTTCAAGTTCATCTTGCAGGTCAGGATTACCGGCGAGATAGGGTTTAACTTCCTCAAGTTTCTCATTGAGCATTCCGGTGTAGTAAACCTCAGCTTCCCTGAGTTCAGGAATGTCAATTTCCACCTCTGCAACCCTCGGTTTGGCAGGCTTCTCCCTTTGCTCCGTGAACATACGTTGTGCAATAAGGGTACCGCCGATAATAACAGCCACCACTGCGACCCTGGACAAATAGTATGTCCAGCGGATCTGTTGCCTGGGTTTTAAAACATGCTGTATTTTCCCCCATAATTCCTCACTGGGTTCAAATACATCAAACTCTTCCTGGTGACTCCGGACAAATTCTTCCAACCTGTCTTTCATGACGCTGTATTTATTAATATTTCTTTAATCTTCTGTTTTGCACGGGAAAACTGCGATTTTGAGGTTGACTCTGTGATCCCCATAATTTGTGCAATCTCACCGTGGTCGTATCCTTCGAGCAGATAAAGCGAAAAAATCACCCTATAACCCTCAGGCAATTGTTCCATTGCCTTATGAATCTTTTTTACATCCAGTTCATAGGTTTCGGGGTCTCTGTCTTCAGAAGGGTCTGCCTCAGGTACATGCTCAGTATAAACCAGCTGGGCCCTGCGCTTTTTCATGTGGTTAATACACTTGTTAACCACAATCCTTTTTAACCAGGCTCCAAAGGAGGATTCGTAGCGAAACGAATCAAGCTTCAGAAAGGCTTCGGCAAACGACTCCTGCAACAAGTCTTCAGCTTCGGCCTGATTGTTCATCATACGGCAGCAAATATTATACATAGCTTTAGCATATAAGCGGTACAGCTGGTATTGTGCTTTCTGATTCCCTGCTTTGCTTAGTTCAATAATGTCGCGATGTATGTCCTGGTATGCTACCTCCAAAGTTGTTACTGGTTTTCGTTTCTAATGACAAGGGTTTCGGGCAACAGTTGCATCTGTCGTCAAAGAAACATCACTTTTCTGCGTTTCGCAAAATCTGACCCTAAAATACTGATTTAATGGGAAACTATAAGTGACTAGTGATAAGTCAAAAGGGGTAGCGCGCTTGTTGCGCAGGTGTGTAGACTGAGTGGAGAAGGGGAGGAATGCACTTTGCTCCAGTAGAGACACATTGAATTGCGTTTACACAGCCGGGTTGAAAGAATGGGATTTTCGGCTGGCAGAGACACCCAAATTGGGCTTCTTTATTGGGTATTGCCATTGTGCGTCTCAGCAGTATAAACCCAGTACAGAATATCTTTTTTATTTCCTGAATCGCGACGGAAAGAAAATGCGCAATCCCAGCATTAGCAGTAGCAGAATCCCACCGTAGAAACCAAAGCGCCCGATGTAATCTCCATACTTGACGTAGAAGGTAAGCCTATCATTGGCATTGATGGATTGCCTTAGACTGCCCCGCTTCCACCAGGCGAGCTCCTGCATCACATCGCCCCGCTGGTTGATAAAACAGCTGATACCGGTATTTGCTGAACGGGCAATGCTTCGCCGGGTTTCAATGGCCCGCAGCGATGATAAGGCATTGTGCTGCCTGTATCCGGGTGTCTTGCCCCACCAGCCATCATTGGTAATCACGAAAATATAGTTGGCGTCCTTTTTAATAAAGTCCCCTACAAACTCTCCAAATACCGATTCGTAACAGATCACCGGGGCAATCCGGATATCATCATCCGGCGCCTGGAAAACAAGCCTTTCTTCCATCGTGCCATGGCTGCGGAATATCCCTCCCAGGTGCAACATGATTTTTTGAAGAGGTCTGAAGAGCCAGGTATAGGGCATCTTCTCCACTCCTGTCACCAGTTTTGATTTGTGGTAGATGGGAATATCCCCTGTACTGTCTATCTGGATGGCGGAGTTAAAAGTATCATAATGCCTTTTTGAATCCCCCAACTGCTTGGAGGTTTTAGTTGTCACCCCCGGCGCATAATCCTTCCAACACATGATCCCGACCACATATTTTACCTTTGGATGGTTATTAACAAAGCGCCCAATGGTATCCAGATCCCAGACACGATCAAAGTGCCCGATCCGGATATCATTGGTAATGGAAGTCTCAGGACATACCACATAGTCGGTATTCGCAGTAATTTTTTCGGCTGCCAGGCCAATCTGAATCCTGGTTTGCTCTGCACCCGGCATATCATTGAACTTCTCATAGGGATCGATATTGGGCTGCACAACTACCACTTCCCTGGGATCCTCCTTCTCTTCGTAGGTGTAATACCGGACCAGAGAAGCGATGAGCGGGACAAAAATCAGTACCAACACAGCAGCCAGCAAGCGGATATGTTTTTTTACGCTCCGGTCCCTGCGGAACTTTCGCAGCAGCTCATACAGCAGAATATTCACGAGGAGTACCCAGAGTGTCCCCCCGAATATTCCTGTAATCTCGTACCATTGAACCAGGCGTATCGAAAACAGGAACCCGTTCCCGAGGCTCAGCCAGGGCCAGGATATTTCGCCATGGTTATAGGCAAATTCAAAAGCAAGCCAGAAAAGAATCAGGGACATGTACCCGGTGATCCTCCCAAATAATCGTTTACTCAGGGAGTACAGACCAAAGGGAATGGCCATAAAGAGGGTTGACACCAGAATAGCTGCCAGCAAGCCGGCAAGGGATGCGTTTATGATCCACCAGGTGTCCACCAGGTTCCAGACCAACAGGGAGAGAACAGCATATAAATAAACCTGCCATGCCCTTTTTGAGCGCCCTGAGCGTGTAAGATCATCTTCAAGAATCAGCAGGGGAATCAAACCGAATAAAAGAAGCAAACCTGTGCCCCACTCATACCAGGCTGTGGAGAGCATAAGCCCTGAAGTAAGCGCCAAAATGTTCCTGTAAAGTAATTTCATGAAACCGGATTTAAAAGCCCAAATGTATAAAATCCCTGTGAAACCAATCCCTAAACATCCAATACCTTTAAACTTCGCAGGTAATTACGGGGGAATAAGCTGAAATCGATAAGGCCTGTTTAATGAAAAGCCTGTCCTTTTCTCTATTTTTGTTGCTCACTAACCACTGAAAAAACTTCATGATGATAAATCCTCTGCTTGGTAAATTTAATACCCCTTTTGATACCATCCCGTTTCAGAAAATCCTCCCGGAACATTTCGGCCAGGCCTTTGAAATAGCCTTTGAGGAAGCATATAGCGATATCCGTGCAATCGAAGAGGACGATGCGCCGGCAAACTTTGAAAATACCCTCCTTCGCCTGGAGGAGTCAGGTGAAAGGCTGGGCAGGCTCTCGGCCATCTTGTTCAACCTGAACCATGCCGAAACCAATGAAGCCATTCAGAAGCTGGCATCAGAAATGGCACCCCGTCTGACTGCCTTCAGTAACGACATTACCCTCAACCCGGTCCTGTTCAGAAAAGTAGAGAGCCTGATGCAACCGGAGATCATTTCTGCTCTGAACCCTGAACAGGAAATGTTACTCCGTAAAACACACAGGAATTTCATTCGCAGCGGTGCAAACCTTCAGGATGATAAGAAGGAGGAATTACGCAAGATCTCAGGGCGGCTGGCAGAGTTGAGCGTAAAATTCGGCGAAAACATCCTGGCTGAAACTAACGATTTCTACCTGCACCTTACTGAACAGGAAGATCTGGCCGGACTGCCGGGACATGTGAAACAGAGTGCTGCAAGCCTGGCAAGAAGTAAGGGAAAGGAAGGCTGGGGTTTCAACCTGCAATTTCCCAGTTATGTACCCTTCATGAAGTATTCAGAAAACCGGCAGCTTCGGGAAACCATGTACAGGGCCTATGGCACCCGCTGCCTGCACGGCAATGCCCATGATAACCGGGAGTTGGTTCGCGAAATTGTCAACCTGCGCTTAAGGCTGGCGCGTCTGCTCGGATTTGATACCTATGCAGCCTATGTGCTCGACAACCGCATGGCAGAAACAACAGAAAAAGTACATGATCTGCTTGACAAACTGAAAACCGCCTATCTACCGGCTGCACATGCAGAAGCCGGGGAAGCCGGAAGGTTTGCAGATGAAGAAGACAAGCTTGAAACACTCATGCCCTGGGACTGGGCCTTCTATGCGGAAAAGCTCAGGGACCGGAAATATGCTGTCAATGATGAACTGATCCGCCCCTATTTCGAGCTTGGACAATGTGTGGGGCATGTTTTCAGGCTGGCGTCCCAACTGTATGGTATTTCATTCACGGAACGAAAAGACCTTGAACCCTACCACCCCGATGTCGAAGTATGGGAAGTGCTCGACGAGAAAAATGATCATCTGGCAGTGCTCTATATGGACTACTTTCCCCGCGAAGGCAAAAAGCCTGGCGCCTGGATGACCGGATACCTCCAACAGCACAAAACAAAAGGAAAAAATATACGGCCACATGTATCGCTGGTATTTAATTTTCCGAAAACTGTTGAGGAAACCCCCAGTCTCCTGAATTACGGTGAATTGCGAACCCTCCTGCATGAATTCGGACATGCCCTGCACTCCATTTTCAGTGAGGTGAACTATAAATCACTGTCCGGAACCTCGGTATACAGGGATTTTGTTGAACTCCCCTCCCAGTTTATGGAAAACTGGGCGGAACAAAAAGCATGGCTGCAGCGGGTAGGGAAACACTATAAAACCGGGGAGGTCATCCCTGAAGTCCTGATCGATAACCTGATTGAAAGCAAAAATTTCCATGAAGGCTATGCAGGCTGCCGCCAGATAAGCTTCGGACTCCTCGATATGTCGTGGCACAGCCTGCGGGAAGAATACGCCGGAGATATCATCGGTTTTGAGAAAAAAAACATGGCTGAATTATCGGTATTGCCCGAGGTAAAAGAAACATCGATGAGCCCTTCCTTCGGGCATATCTTCGGAGGTGGCTATGCTGCAGGATATTATGGCTATAAATGGTCTGAAGTCCTGGATGCCGACGCTTTTTCCAGGTTCATTAATGAAGGGATCTTTAATGCGGAAACCGCCAGGGAATTCAGGGAGAAAATCCTGTCAAAGGGAGGTTCCAGACATCCCATGGAGTTGTATACGGACTTTATGGGCCGTGAACCGGATATCAATGCCCTGCTGATACGAAGCGGATTCCCGGCCCGGTCAGAACACTAGTCTTTTACACACCTGATTGATACACCTGTCCGAATATGAACCTTTCTGGTATAAAGAATTACGCCATAATCACTTACTTCGGGTAATGAAAAAAGTTCCTTTCCGCATGCCGTCATAAGGAATACCAAAAAAAGAAGCAATACACCGTGCCTATTCAGGATGGGTGCTGTTTGTAGAATCAGGTAAAAGATTCAGGAGACTGTCTACCTTATCAAGCTCCCACTGGGTCTTCTGGTTTTCCTTTTTGAGAATTTCGAGTTCATGGACGATTTTTGCATCCAGTCGGCTACTGCCCCTGTAGTAAAATAAATGGCATGCCAGCACACCCAGAACGAATGCCAGAATAAGCCAAATCCAGGTGTTGTTTCTGTTGTTCATTCCTCTACCTCCAAAAAATCCAGGGCTTCCTGCATGCTTCGACACTGCCTGTTATTGTGCCCCCGGTTTATAACCAGCGTTTCGATAAAATCATGCGAATGATCATCCGGAGCTACTAGGGTGGCTACTTTTATTAGGCGGTATGAAGCAGGCATTTCAGTGATGTCATGGTTGACCAGATCAAAATTACCGACAGGACTTTCCACATTGACGGCCTCCCTCAAATCAAAAATCAATTTATCAATGCCATTTTTCACAGCCAGCTCATGGGATTCAATAATAAACTGCCTGGCCAGCCCGCGGGTAACATCCCCATAGACTTTAGTCAGCACATATTGTTTGTGCCCGGACACAGTGATGACATAGTTACTCATTAAACAGGATTTAGGTTAAACTAAGATAAAAAAAACTCTGCTCCCTGCAAACATATTCCCCCGAAAGCCTTATTGCTGGATCCCTTCATGACCATTCCATGGCTCCTTGTTGGCATTAATCCCTCACAATGCTTGTCTTTTTTCATTGATCCATAGTACATTTACCAGTGAAGAATTTTAAATCCCTTCCTGATGCCCAGATTTTTTAAGAACAGATTTACAAACAGGGGGATGGCTCCGGGTTCGCTGACCTTCATCGGCAATAAAAAGATGGAGAGTCCGCATATCAGTCTGATTGAATATTCGAAAGACAGACTTGAAGAAAAGGTTCTTGATGACTTAACGAACCTTGACAGCACGAAATCAACACCGGAAATCTCCTGGATAAACATTTATGGCATCCACGATGCTGAATTGATCCAGCAAATCGGACAGCAATTTGATCTGCAGGCCCTTCTGCTGGAAGATATTGTAAATACCGATCAGAGGCCCCGCTTTTACGAAGGCGAGGATAGCCTCGCATTCATCCTGAAAGTGATTACTTACGACGGCGAAAAGAAGCAGATCACCTCTGATCAGATCTCAATCTGCCTGGGGAGTGGTTTTGTACTTAGTTTTCAGGAACAAAAAACAACGGTATTTGAGGTTGTCAGGGAGAGGCTGCGCAATTCGAAGGGAAGGATCCGGTCAGCAGGAACCGATTACCTGGTCTATGCCCTGCTTGATACCATCATTGATGATTACCTGAATGTGGTAGCCATCATCGGTGAAGAAATTGAATCACTCGCCGCCATCGTACTTAAGCAAAGTGGAAAAGGCCTTGAGAACCAGTTTTATACCTATAAAACGGAGATCAATTTTCTGCGAAAAATTATCAGGCCGGTCAAAGAAATGATCATCCAGTGGCAAAAATCCGAGACCCTGCTGGTAAATAAAAAAACCCGGACCTATTTACAGGATCTGGCCGACCTGGTCACTCAGGCTGAAGAGAGTATTGAGATCTACAACAACCTCCTGTCGGATGGTCTGAATATCTACAATACCCAACTCAGTAACCGGGCCAATGATATCATGAAGGTACTGACCATTTTCGCTGCTGTATTCATCCCTCTGACATTTTTAGCCGGAATCTACGGCATGAATTTCGAATACATCCCAGAATTATCCTTTCGTTATGCCTATCCGGTCTTTTGGGCTGTTGTCCTTCTCCTGGGTGGCGGATTGCTGGTATTCTTCCATAGAAAAAAATGGCTCTGAGGTTGATAATCAAGCCATTCATTTTAACTTTGTTAACTTTGATACTCACAAGTGCTCATGAACAAGCTCTGGCAAAAATATAAATTCGGGGAGGCAGAAATTTATTCCTCAGCGATTGGACAATACCAGTTCTGGATTAAAAAACAAGGTAAACTCTGGTATGTAGCCAGGATGAAAATGGCAGAGGCTTCGCAATCCGTGGAATCAAAGCTTGACAAAGTTACTTCGTTGGCGGAAGGAAGCGACTGGGAGTTTAATATTGCCGACAAGCACTGTCATGCTTATATCATGCCGGCCACTCCCGACCGGCCACTCATTATAAAATCATCAAAAAAAATTTCGGTTTTGCCAAGGATGAGCCTCGACCTGTTTATTGAAATACCGGTTTGGATACAGCTCTACGCTTCAAGTGTCAAGCCTGAGAATCTGCTGCTCGAATTCCCCTCAAGCGAACTTTCGTCTACCTGGTTCGGTGACCCTGATAACGGAGAGCTGGCATATTCCTATTCAAAGGAGATCATATACGATCCTGAGGAGATACGCCCAGTATCAGGAAATGCCGTTTGTCCGATCCGGATAAAGAATGAATCAGATATCACGCTTAATTTCCAGAGACTTTCCGTTCCTATCTTCCTGCTCAACCTGTATGGCAATTCAGAAATGTTATGCACGAATGAGGTAAATGTCAGGTACAAGGGCGATGATAATACCAGTGAGATCCATATTGCCGGGAACAACCCTTCTGTCAGCGAGGGACTGAAACTAATCGTAAATGCCCGGATCAAGTCGAACCGGAGTTTCCTGAAAAAGAGCTTCAGCTTTATCAAGTCTATCGCTGATTATTAACTCCAAAACCCACGAGATTATGATCGAATTTTTGAGGAAGTATTTTGAGGAGTCCACGCTGATCACCATCCGGAACATCATCCTGATCATTGCAGTAGGATTCCCCATGGTGCACCTGATTGCACTGATCACCCGAAAATCCATCACAAAAAAACTCAACCAGCAACCCCGGTTCATCATTAATAAACTTATTGTTTACACAGGTGCAGTACTTATTATCCTGCTTATCCTGCGGGAGCTGGACATCAAGCTGGGGGCATTGCTGGGAGCTGCGGGGGTAATCGGTATTGTTATTGGCTTTGCATCACAAACCAGTATTGGCAACCTGATCAGCGGTATTTTTCTCATTTCGGAAAAATCCTTTGAGATCGGGGACCTTATCCGTGTGGGCGACAAAACGGGCGTGGTATATTCCATCGATCTGCTTTCAGTGAAGCTCAAAACCCTGGACAACCTGTATATTCGAATCCCCAACCAAACCATGATCAGTACCGAAATTACCAACATCACCAAATTCCCCATCCGACGGATGGATATTGACATCGGGGTGGCCTACAAGGAAGACCTGTATAAAGTCATGGAGGTGCTTAAAAGAATCGCCCTTGAAAATCCCCTTTGCCTGGATGAACCCGAACCCCTGGTACTGATTAAGGATTTTGGAGACAGCAGCATCAACATCCTCTATGGCCTTTGGTTTGAAAAAACCAACTATGTAAACCTGCGGAACAGCATTGTACCTGAAATTAAAGCCGCTTTCGACCAGGAAGGCATTGAAATTCCATTCCCGCACATCAGTCTGTACACAGGCGAAGCCACAATACCATTTCCTGTCAGGGAAGTCTCAGATAAATAGAACTTCTGGCAGCACACCCCACAGTGTGCAATTCTTCATGATCCCATAAGCAAATTGTTCGGGATCAGGCTTCCCTGTTACATCAGCCGGTATACAAATATCCCTTTCATTATGAAAAAATGCCAGTATTAGCTGACAAATGATGTCATTTTGTCATTCTTTAGTTGGAGTACTATGTCATTTTGTCTGATTACTTGCCCTGGCATATAAATTGAATGTTCAGAAGCATAACACGAAAATATGTATAACCAAAATTAATAGGAGGACATTAAAATGTTACCAACAATTGTAAGAAGAAGCTACAGGACACCCAGCATGTTTGACGGACTTTTCAACGACAATTACCTTCCGGGGTTTTATGGCTGGGGAAATGAGAAAAGTAACTGCGCACCTGCTGTGAATGTTGAAGAAACTGAAAAGGAATTTCGCATCGAAGTGGCTGCACCCGGCTATGAAAAGGATGACCTGAGGATTTCCGTTGAAGAAAGGGTACTAACCATCTCTTCCGAAAGAAAACCGGAAGAAAATGAGGAAACTGAAACATACATCCGCAGGGAGTTCAGGAACCGTCCATTCAGCCGTTCCTTCAACCTTCCCGAGGAAGTAAACACAGACAAGATCTCTGCAAAACATAAAAACGGGGTTTTGAGTGTTTACCTGCCAAAGGCAGAAGTGAAAGTCAACCCTTCAAAAGAAATTAAGATTGGGTAAGTTAGTAAGGATAGTTTGAGATGTAAAAAGGGATGCCAAAACACGGCATCCCTTTTTATTTTTCTTCCTGTCGCTGGATTTATCCATTTCAATCCCGCACGCAGTTTTAATACTTCGAGGCCATATAGCCTGCATAGAACCACCCGGTCATTTTCTTTTTAGCTTCAATAATGAGCTGGCAGTTTTCACCTTTTAAATTTTTGAATTTTATTTTTGCTTCTACAACATCTTTTTTATTGAAGTGACTCGGCTCTTTTGTTATGGTTGAGAAATCAAGCTTTAAACCGCCGGCATATTCCTCAAGCAGTTTCTGCATCGAATTGAAATGCCAGCTAAGAGCCGGAAGTGAGGGATCACCCGGGAACCTTATACGTTCAAATTTTGCGGTATCCCCTTCCTGCACAGCCGTGACAACAGCCGACAACACACCCGCCGGATCCTCCAATCCATAGATTTCAGCGGCTGCAGGCAGACCTGCATACTTTCTTCCGGTGTAAAACCACTTGTTGCCCCGTTTTTCCGCCACAATACGCACCAGACAGGGTTCTCCTTCCGGACTTTTCCCCAGGGCTCCGACAAGCATCCAGTTTTTATCTGCAGGGGATGGTGTTATGATCGTACCCTCTAGCTCCAGGGTTTTCACCGCTGCATTTTTCATCAACAATTCCTTTACTTCTTTCAATTCTTCGGCTAGGGAATCTTTAAGCCAGTCTCCCGGCATAATGGATGACAATTGCGCCAGACTATCTGCCTCCACCGAAGAAATCAGGATTTCCAGAACTTCCCCGGGTGTGTCAACACCACCGGATACCGGCTTACTCTGATTCTGTGCCGCATTGTCCTTACATGCCGATCCAAATAAGACGATCAGACTGGCAAGCCCAACTAAAAAAAACCTTCTCATAGAGATTTAATTTTATGATTTAAAAACCAGACGGGATCAGAGCCCTGCTTATTTCGCATGTTCACTGCTGTAATTAGATATACTGCTCACCCGTCTTATATAGGCATTTTGATATCCCAGTCCTACCAAACGCTGTCTCTCTGTAGAAGCCTCTTCCACGGACTGATACTCCCCGCTGGAATAGCGGTACCATCCGTCACTGCCAGGACTCTCAATGAGGTTGGTAACCCCGCGAAGCTGACTTTCCGTAAGCTTTTTCCTTGAAGCAAAAAACTGCACCGTAAAGTTGCCCTTCTCTTTAACAGCATTCTCCAGGTAATTAGTTAAGCTGTGCGGACGGATATAGGCTGAAGTATAATCTGCTGAAATTAACTCCTGCTGAAGTTTTCTTCCATCTTCAAAACTATCAAATGACCCGGTTACATACCGGTAGTATCCGTCATCACCCTGTTGTATTTCCACCCGGTATTTATCCAGCACGTAGTCCATACTAACCGGCTTAAGGGTTGCCATAAACTGTACCGTATAGTTCCCTGTTGCGCCTCCTGCATCGTAACTGGTATAAGTATCCCTTACAGGGCTTGTGTCAGTCGTTGCCGGCAACGAATAAGCGGTCTCAGGCTCAGTAGATGTACTACGCTCAACAGGCGCCTGAAAGGCGTATTCCGATTCATCAACAACTGTTTCAGCATAAGCGTAGGCAGCTTCTTCTTCCGGCTGCACCCAGACAATATCCTCAACCACTGGTGCTTCCTTGTTGAGGGTAACATTATAACTCAGTGAACCCTGGGGGTTATCCTGCTTCAGATCAAGTAATTGCATGGAGGTCTTATACTGCGGACTGGAATAGTTGACCCTATAGGAACCTGCGGGAACCATAAGGCTGTACCAACCGCCGGATTCTGGCCTTGCATCCGCTACCAGACTATAATCCGAGCTATTGTAAACCTCAATTTTCGCATTAGAGGGTATTTCACCTCCTTCCAGGCTGAGGGTGCCATAAATATTGAATTCCCTGGGATGGTTGTCGGAAAAAATCTCCAGCTTCTGTATGCTGTAGGGACTGTCTTCTGAGTATCCCTTTACAGCTTTATAGGCATAAATCTGATCTCCCAGGGGAGCCAGGCTCAGATCATCATCAGCAGTATTCAGGGGATATCCGACATTCCGTGGGGTACTCCATACACCTGAAGGTGTTAGTTCTGTTTCGAATACGTCGTAGCCGCCCATGTTTTCATGGCCCTGCGAAAGAAAATACAGGACATTCCCGGTAACAACCAGGGGCCTCTCCTCATCACCCGTATTGATGACACTGCCAAGGTTTTCCGGTTCATCCCAGGACCCATCACCAATTTTTTGTGCCCTGTAAATGTCCAGCTTTCCGTGGCCCCCTTTTCTGTCGCTTGAAAAATAGAGGTATTCCCCGTCAGCCGATTCAACCGCTGAGGCATTCAGGTCTTTTCCGTTAATCGGCTTACCGGGTTCTTCCATTCGTTGCCATTTCCCTTTCCTGAATTCCGAAACCATCACTTCGACTGTCACTCCAACCTTTTGAGTGAGATACAGACGGGATTTATCGGCTGAAACGGATGTCGGGAAGCATTCCCCGCGCACTCCCAGATTGCTGGTGATTTTCTGTGGTGAGCTCCATGATCCGTTCTCCTTCTGGGAAACGAAGATTTCATCCTTCCCATACTTCCCGCTCTGGGAATAAAAAAGGAGGGTTTCGTCCCGGCTAACGACCAGGTGCAGCATGGGTGCGTCAGATTTCAAAGCACCCCCCTGATCGGTCCCTGTGAAAAATACCGGCTTAGACTGCAGCTTCTGAGATGCATAGCAGGAGGCCAGCAGTTTGTCGGCCAGCTCAATCTCACTGCGCTCCTTCTTGGGGAGAGCTTTCTTATACCGGGTAAGCATTTCGATCGCTTCAGGCAGATCACCGGTCACCTGGAGAGCAATTCCATAATGCTTCAATGACTCCAGCGGTGCATTTTCCTCCCTGGGGCTACCGTATTTATATTTTTCAGAAGCTTTCGGGGCAGCTTTCGCAAGGAAAGGCAAAGCTTCCTGTTTTCTACCGGGAAGGTTAATCAGACACAATCCGTTCAGAAAGTTCAGGTTGGCATTTTCGGGATCAGAATGTAAGAGACGCTCATAAATCCTTTGGGCAGCATCGTAATTCCCTGAAAGCAGCTCAAAATCTGCTTTCATAAAATCATTCTTATTGAAATTCTGCCCAAGAACCAGCAAGGGCAAGCACATGACTGAGACCAGTACAACTGCTTTTAAAGTCCTCATTCTGCATGAATGTTTATACCTCCCGGGGAGGAAACCAGATGTTAAATTATTAAAAATTCACGGAGCTTATATAGCAACATATTAACAACCACTACTTTCTCTTGTTCGCCGGCAGGGTACAATGCACAAAACAATGGACTACACTAATGCACCTGCTTATAACGAAGACCGACATGCTCCCTCCCCGACCCGGAGTCAGGTCATTGTCCACTGGAAATGCCAAATCGAATAAAAGTATGTTTACCGGTCAGCAGCAGGGCGCTGTTTTACCGGATTAAAAAAGCGGATATCCCTTGCCTTACTAAGCGAAAGAGACTTAAGCATCCAGTTCGGAAGTGCTTTTTCGGGCTTTCGTTTCATCAGATTCAGGTAAATGCCCAGCTTTTTAAGGATTGGCACGCGATGTGTTTCAACAAATTCAATCAGTGTTCCATCGGGATCTTCAGTATAGGAAAAGGCACCGGCTGCTTCTCCCATATCGAAGGAGTCGCCGGTATCAACCGTAAACGGGTATCCCTTGACCTTGCACTCTTCACGGAGCAGGTCCATCCCGCGGATATCGAAGCAAAGGTGGATAAAACCAAGGTCTCCCCAGAAGCGGTCTGCAAAGATCTTTTTAGGTTCACGGTCGAGGGCCTGTATTAATTCGATCTGGCTGGAGCCAAAAAGGACGCTAAATGCCCCTAGACGCGGCTTACTATGCCGGAGCAGTACCCTTCTGAACTGGCCCTTTCCACCGGGGATGTCTTTAAGGTCCTCAAAACTGCCTGTTTCCTCATAAATGACCTCATCATAGCCAAGTATTTCCTTATAGAAGTTTTTTGATTTCTCCATGTCAGTCACGCCGATTACCGCACCGTAAGAACCCCCGGTAAGCTTCTTTTCATTTTTGAACCAGGTCCCGCTGGGTACGATCTGAAACAGGTTTTTATAGGCGTCCCTGACAAAAAAATGGAACCTCCCATGCGATTCATGCAGGTCGCCCACGATCTCAAGACCTTCAGCTTTATACCATTCGTAGGTAGCTTTCACATCTTTACTCTTGATCTTTGCTGCAAAGATCCCCAGGTCACCGACACCGATCTCGGTCTTTGGGGCTTGTGGCACACGATCGGTATATTGCCAGATTTCAAATCCCCCACCCCCCTGCAGGTTAATAGCGAGGGCAGCATGACGGTTTCGCGGTTCCCCGCCGGTATAAGGAAGCATAAACTCAGCAGCTGCAGCTTCCTCAAAGACCCTGATGTCAATACCAAAATATTGTTTATACCAACCCCAGGCTTCATGGATACGCTCAACTCCGATACCTATCTGCTGAATTCCACTGATTATTTTTTCCATCATAATCTAAACCTTAATATTTTACCTTAAATACTATGTTAAGTTGGGTTGATCTTTCTTGCAAGGATGTGAAATACAGGGGTAAGAAACTTTCTGATATAAATCATGATCAGCTCAAATCCTCCGACAAAAACCTCCTTCTTTTTTCGTTGAATTGCCCGGATAATGATCCGAGCACTCTTTTCCGCGGAGATCCCGTTTGCCTGTCCGGGATCCATAACGCCATGTTGTTTCCCATCCTTATCCAAGGCATGTACCGAAATGTTGGTATACACCCTTCCCGGTGAAATTATGGTCACCCCCACCTTATGAGAATAAAGCTCCGCGCGAAGTGCTTCAAAGTAGCCCTGAATAGCGTGTTTTGATGCGCAATAGGCTGTCCTCAGCGGAAATCCAAACTTCCCGGTCATGCTGCTGGTAACGGCAATATGGCCGCCCCCGTTTGCAATCAGGGCCGGCAGCAGTGCCTTGGTCAGCTCGACAGCACCAAAGAAATTCACTTCCATGATCCTGCGATCAAGCTCGATTGGCGTTTCAAGTGCCAGTGAACGCTGGCTGATCCCGCCGTTGCTGATCAGAATATCAATTTTGGGATGATGTGCAAGTACTTTTGCTGTTGCAGCTGCGATCTCTTCCGGCACAGCAAGATCAAAGGGAGCCAGTACTACTTCCCCTCCAGTTCCGGCACAGAGCTTTTCTGTTTCCCTGAGCCCGGGAAGGTCACGATCCGACAGGATCAGTGTTGCCTGTTTCCCGGCATAAGCCAGTGCCAGGGCCTTTCCTATCCCGGAAGCCGCCCCGGTAATCCAAATCTTTTTACCCAGATATTTCATGCAGGTGTGTTCAAAGAAAGCGTGAAAATACTAATCTTTTTTATATTGAGCGATCCCGGAAGCTGTCAATATTTTTCAACGATGTCCATACTCTGGCTGACCAGGGAATCATATTCCGCCTTAAGCTGCAGTACTTCCTGCTTTTTCGTGCGCATCCAGAAAGCATACCTGATCCTTGCCCAGGCTTTAACAATAAAGTTCCGGTAACCGATGGCAAATATCCCTGTTGATCCCAGAGTCAGGATGTAAACAGCAATCATCCACCACCTGTCCAGAAAGATGAAAGCCAGAACGATCAGGAGAATATGATAAACGCTTAGGGCCACCAGACCTGCTCCCCACACTGCGGTTGAATAGAATTGTTCATCCTTGATCTTCTGCTTGATGAAAGGCGGGAAAAAAAGGTGCACCCAGTTATTGAAAAGTCCGAGAAGGACTAATGGCCATACGATCGGGGAAACAATCAAAAGGAAAACATTCCATGCAATGTTGTAACTTTTCCTTGAGGGTACCCAGTCCCTGAAATTCAGTTTTCTGCGAAGCGCTTTGTATTTCAGGAACGTGCTATTCAGTTGCCCGATTTTATCCGGTTCTTTCTCCAGGCATGCATCCAGCTTGGCGATTAAAATTTTATCGGCTTTAAATTTCTCAAGCAGGTCCGAAGGGTTCCTGCCCAGCAATTTGCAGTGCTTTGGCCCGACGATCGTCCGGAGGTTCATATAGAGGGGATAGTAATCCTCGGTTTTAATATCGATCATAACCTTGCGCATCTCCTCTGAAAGGCGTTCCCTGAGCTGGTTAATGGCTATTGAAGGATTTTCCTGGTAAGCCTGCCAGTATTCATTTACTTCGATGGGTTCACCAAAAATAACCAGCTGTTTTTGACGGAATTTCCAGTAATGGCTGTAGTCAACACCGGTAGGAATGATGATTACCCCTGGCTCATGTCCATATTTTTCCTGTGCCTGAAACGCAATCCTGAAAATTCCTTTAACCAGGGGCCTGAGACGGCGTCGGTCGCCATGGTTCCCCTCCGGGAATAACAGAAGGGGATTTCTCTTATTCAGAAGAATCCGCACCGTAATATCAAATATTTCCTCATTTTTCTGCAGGTTAGCAACTCCGTCCCGGATACGGAAGATAGGCAGTATCTTCATAAAGGTCAGAATTTTAACCAGGGTATTATTTGCAAATACATCGGCACGGGCAAGGAAGACAGTTTGCTGGGGAATGCCAAATACAAAGGCCAGGGGATCCATCAGGGCATTCTGATGGTTAGGGGCAAGAATTACCGAGCGTTTGCGGGGAATTATTTTTGCATTTACAACCTCTATTTCCCGGTAGAAAAGATCATGTAAACGCTTCATGAAAGAATACTTTATGAAGGCATAGCCGAAGGACCACTTATCAATATTTTCCCTGTTTGCCATAAAAGTGTTGAGTAACTGATTCAAAATTATTAAGCGGCAGAAATTCCCCCTTTGGGAGCTCTCCTGGACCAAACAAACGCTATGCCCAATCCGGAAAGGATATGCCAGATACCCCACCAGGCAGCGATGAAGGCCATGCCTCCGTTATTCATTTCAGGCGGAAAGATTTTAGGATTGAAAAGAAGCACAAGTGCCAGAACGGAATTCTGTATCCCTGTTTCGATGGTTATTGTCCGACGAACGGCATCGTTACACTTCGTAAGACGGGCAAAAATGTAACCGGAGCCCAGGGCTATGGCATTGTGAATTAGCACAAGAATGAAAATGTATTTGATGTATTCTTTGAAGTACTCAAAATTATTGGAGAACGCAATGATCACCATAGCCGAAAAGGCCACGATAGAAAATATCTTGATCGGTTTCGTGATCTTCTTTGTCAGTTTCGGAAAGAAAGAGTTAAAGAGCATCCCGGAAAGCAGGGGGATACCCAGTAGAATTATCACGGTTTTAAAGACCTCCATAACCGGAATATCGAGATCCTTAAGGTAACTTGAAGCATCAACGCTGATGTTGGTGTATAAGCCTCCCCATAATTTAAAGTTCAGGGGGGTCAGTGCAATGGCTGCTGTGGTGGCGATTGCCGTTAAAGTGACAGAAAGTGCAGCATGACCCTTCGCAAGGGCAGAAATAAAGTTTGAAATATTCCCTCCCGGGCAGCTGGCAACCAGGATCATTCCCATGGCAATGGTTGGTGTAATGAAATCTCCCAATGCAATGGCCAGGAGAAAGGTCGCAAGAGGCAGGACAACAAACTGAGAAACAACTCCAATAACTGCTACGCGCTTGTTATTCCAGATATTTTTGAAATGGTCGACTTTGATCTCCAGGGCAACGCCGAACATGATGATCGCAATGGTAAGGTTCAGGACAAAGAGGTCCCCTCCAGAAAAATTCAGGGTAACCTGGTCCAATTCCTTTAATCCTGAGAGAAAACCGGAATCACCCGCGCCGGATGCGATGGCTCTGATCTTTGAAATCGTAGTGTCAATCGCCTGGCTATCAGTTGCCATTGCCGAGAGAGTGTCTGTACTGTTTAATGTTTGGCTCAACATATATCCAACTTTACCCTGAGTAATGTGGGGCTAAAGATACGGAAATTAATATTTTTGCAAATTATCAGACGTAAAACCACTATTTCAAGATGGAAGCTATTGATATTACGCACAAAAAAATTGCTGCGGCAGAACTGACTGACAACATCATCCGAATGATTGGCGATGAGTGGATGCTGATCACCGCAGGCAGCCCTTCAAATTTCAACACCATGACAGCCAGCTGGGGAACCATGGGGGTTCTGTGGAATAAACCTGTGGCAATTTGTTTTGTTCGCCCCACCCGGCATACCTTTAAATTTACCGAAGAATCTGACTTCTTTACCCTCAGTTTTTTTGCTGAAGAACACAAAAGTATCCTGCGTTTTTGCGGGGCAAAATCGGGTCGGGATGCAAATAAAATTGAAGCTACGGGCCTAAAACCACTCCGAACCGAGAACAAATCGGTCGGATTTGAGCAATCACGACTATGCATTGAGTGCAGGAAAGTATACTTTGATGATCTAAAGCCTGAAAATTTTCTTAAACCCTCAACGGATAAGGATTTTTATCCTAAAAAAGACTACCATCGAATGTATATCGGAGAAATTACCAGGGTTTACCTTAAGAGCTGATCCCCCGGGACCTGCCAAATACCCGGTGCCGGGTTATGACATCGCTAAAACACTCATCCATGGACTTTTCAGAATTAATACTTGTCAGGCAGAGCGATCGGAAATACAGTGATCTGCCCGTTGAAAAAGAAAAAATCATTCGTTGTATCGAAGCTGCCCGTTTAGCCCCTTCTGCCTGCAATTCGCAACCCTGGAAGTTTGTGGTGGCGGACGAGCCATCGCTTAAAACCCGGATTGCCGAGGCTGCCGCCAGCGTGATCATGAATAAATTCACTCACCAGGCACCGGTTATGGTGGCGGTGGTGCTGGAAAAAATGAATCTTACCTCTTCAATGGGCAGTGTCATTAAAGATAAGGAGTATGCCCTGATGGATGTCGGAATTGCTGTGAATCAGTTTTGTCTGCAGGCTGCTGAGCTGGGTCTCGGCACCTGTATCCTTGGTTGGTTCAACGAGAAGAAGATTAAAGAACTGCTGCAGGTTCCCAAAAAAAAGCGTGTCCCCCTGCTGATATCACTTGGTTACCCTGATTCCCGAACCCGGATTAAAATCCGGAAGCCCACGGAAGAAATGAGTAGCTGGAATAACTATTAATCCCGTCTTTCACCGGTTGAATCCAAACCCTGGATCTGCAGGATGGCTTTACCCGTTCGTTAGGTTCAATGCACCCTATTTCCTACTTTGAGGAATACCATGCGCCTTGCGCTGATCCTCGGCCTCTAGAGCCTGGATAAATTAGAGCTTTTCAATCCGGAATGTTCGCTAAAAAAAAAGGTTGCCATCAGATGGCAACCCTTTTTATTTCTGTACCGGTTGTTTTACTTAACCAGTTTAGTGCTATACTCATACTTGCCGTTCTGGTAGCGAAGGATATACGTACCACGGGTCATATCGGAAGTATTGATATTCGTTATTTCTCCTGTGAGTTCCTGCTGTAGAATAAGCCTACCCTGCATAGAATAGATCGAGATTACACCACTTATGCTCTCGTCTATACACTTGATGGTAAGATTATTTCCAACGGGTACCGGATACACCTCAATCGGATTAGAACCATTGAAGCCGGGTACTGACCACTCATCATAGGTTGTGAATGAGTATGGAGCAGTCCAGTTGCTTGTAATTGTGCCATCTGTGGCTGCTACTCTCCAGTAATAGGTCGTTAACAGGTTGAGCCCGTTAACAACTGCGCTGGTTCCGGTTTCTGTCCTGTCAACAAGAATGTCACTGGCAAAAGCGGGATCGGTTGAAACCTGCAGGTCATATCCGGTAGCTCCTGTGATGGCAGACCAGGTTAGCGTTAATTCGAGTTCCTGTTCTGTAACACCGGTTGCCGGAGTCAGCAGTGCCGGTACTCCCAGAGCTACCTGCTCACCAACAAGTCCTTCGAACCATTGAAGCCCCCCTGAGGTTGCAGCCCAGATATTTCCTTCGATATCATCCACAAGGCAGTTCACCTCGTTGCTCAGCAGACCTTCGGTAGTAGTGTAACTCATCATTCCACCATCGGGGAGAAGAATAGAAATACCGGATGGCGTTCCGAACCAGACGTTTCCGGAACGGTCAGTCAGGATGGTATTGATCCTGTTATCTGCAAGGCCTCCCTCGGTGTTATGAAGTATCCATTGCGACTTGGCATCGGTATCCGGATGGAAATAGGCTCCTACTTTGGTACCGTACCACTGTGTTATTCCGTCAACTTCAACGGCCGTAATGCTGTCAGAGTCTATTGCAGACCATGGGCTTCCATAGGTAGAAGCACCTGTGAAACCATCAACGGGATCATAGGACATTCTTGCTATTCCCTTGCCCAGGGTACCAAAAAGTGCCATGGTATCTTCTTCAATAATACCTACCTCTGTGAGCTTGTAATCAGCAAAGTTATAGCTGTCTCCCATGGCATCGGCTGTAGAGCTAACGTAATTCCATGAACTTCCTCTGTATACGTTGATAGCAGAATCTGTAGCTACCCAGCGGTTATGACTTGGATCTACGGCTACAGAAGATACTTTTCGTCCCAGCATATTGGAATTCTCCGGTGTATACGTAGTGGCAGAGGTTACGCCGTCAATATCGGAATACCCGGCTACAGAAAGTCCACCGTCAGTGGCAATCCAAATCTCCCTGCCATAGTTGGTACGCTCATATTCAATATCATTCACATTCACATTCAGAAGGATCGTATCGTAATGTTTCCATCCGGCATCAGTAAGGCGAGAGAGTCCTGCATCCGTACCGATCCAGATCGTCATCGCCGAGTCAACCAGCACGGTATTCACCTGGTTACTTGGAAGCTCGCTGTTCTCGGCCGTGATGGCAGAGCCATAGGTCTTGGGCCATAACTTGATCAGTTCGATACCTTCATCTGAACCCAGGTTTCGGCTATAAAGCATATCCGAGGCATTATTCCAGTGTTCGTGAACTCCGAGGCTTGAAATGATTGAACCATCATTCTCAGGGTCATATTCGATTCCCTCGGGCCAGTTAGCTGAATCTGCAGCCTGATGCAGGTAATCATCCACTGCACCATAGTGAGGAAAGTCATCCACACCATTGCTGCCATCAAATTCATAATAAAGAATATCAAAGCCAACCGATTCGATGGCTACAGGGTCCTGTGAGATAAGAATGGAGGAGGACCAGTCTTCGTTCCAGGGAGGTTGATGGAATTTTCTGGGCTTCGCGATCTCCATCTCAGAACTGTAAAGGGCATCCATAATATAGATCAGGTTTTTCTTACCCAACAGCTCATGACCCAGCAGGTCAACCTGTACCCGGTACATTCCATAATCGTTTCTGAGGGGGTCATCACCCATGGATACCAGACCACCATGCAGGTGTTTGGCATCTGAACGGGTCTGCGAGCCAAAATGATTTTTGGCGAACATGGTCACTCCGGCATGGATATGTCCCTTCATGGTTGGAATATTGATCATGTACTCCATTTCCTCAAAAATGCTGTACAGATTATCGGTCTGGATCGGATCTCCGGTCAGTGCGCTCGACCAGTCACCTTCACGAAGTACTGTTCCACGATCGGAGTAGTCAATAACAGCAGTGCCACTGGCAGTAACCTGTTCACGTCCAAGAGAGCTATAGCTAACATCAAGGTAGTGT
Organism: Bacteroidales bacterium; assembly: GCA_016931575.1. GTDB lineage: Bacteria > Bacteroidota > Bacteroidia > Bacteroidales > UBA10428 > UBA10428. The sequence goes on from JAFGEO010000045.1 coordinate 120,489, forward strand.
ACATCCGGAAATTCAGCATGCCACTTATCATAGTCAGACTTATAAAGGTGCTTCATAGGATCTCCGATATAAATATCAGATTGTGCCACACCCACCTCATTCACCAGGTGACGTAATACCGCAGTGACGACGTGAGGGGATGTTTCGGAAATGGCATAATTACCATTATCAATCCTTGACAGGTCCGTGGTGGAATAATTACCTCCCCAGCTGCTGGTACGGTTCACTTTAAGGAAAATAATTTCTCCTGCAGCATACCCTACATCACCTTTTCCGCGTTCCTGGTTATGCGATCTGAAAATAGCATCCCAGGATGCTGCCAGGGTGGACTCACCGGTTAAGCGCATGACCACATCGTCCAGCATGTCATCCACGACATCCTGATCCGTGTTTGCATCCATATAATAACCATCCCCGAAGTTGTTGGTACAGCTGGCATTGGTTGCATCCGGATTGTAGGCCCAGACCACCCTGCCAGGAAAAATACCTTTTGCTTCACCCATAGGAAGGTTCGCCCCTTCAAGAGCAGGTCCTGCAGCTACGGATGTAAAATCGCTCTTCATCAAAGACATAGTTGAAAATGCCATGGCTGCAATTAAGGATAACACAGCCAGCGGAATATGCTTTGCTTTCAGATGAAATTGAAACTTCCTGATTGAAAAGACAGCTGCAGCCATGGATAGTAAATATACCACAAATGCAGATGCCCATGGAGTTGCAGCCCTCATACAGGGGTAGGTTGCACGACTGGGTTTTGGAATAACCCGAATCAGGAACCATACGGTCGAAACAACTCCCAACAGGATGAAAATGACTTTTGACGGAATACGAAGCCTTTTAAGAGCTTCAACCGTCCAGGTAAATCGATTTGAATCGGTTCTTTCTCTCATGTTTGGAATAATTTTTAGTTGTGTAAAATCTGAGTTTAATATAGAATAGCAGCGCTATTTCAGGTCTTTAAAATATCGTTAATATAAATACATAGTACGCAATCAGTCACAATCGGGTTTCTAAATTTAGAAAAGTTCTGCGAATCAGTACAATATTTTTGTTAAATTAAACTTATTTAGTCTGATTCTAAGAAGTTACAGCATGAAAAAGAAGACCGATTAACGACCTTCCGCCTTCATAAACCAGGCTCCCAGAAGTCCAAGCAGATTGCTGAAGGTCTGCATCGCTTCCCGGGTTTCCTGCGTTACGGTTTTCTTCTGTAAGCGCAGAAGAAGCAATGCATACAATGCAAGAAGACAGGTATAGATCTCATTCCGGGTATCGCTACCCAGCTTCTTTTGGAATTCCAGAATATTGGGCCGGGCAAACATATACTGCTCCCGGTATTTTTCATCAGTAGTTTCTCTCAATAGCTTCTGATGCAGTGCATTAAGAGTATCAATCAGGGATAATAGTTCGGAAAGATGACCGGTTTCCGTAATCTTTTCCTCATGCATGGATACAATGAGATTGGCATACCAGTTTCTGACTTCTTCAGCAAGTCCTTCAGAAAGTCTGAACTGTGAAATCACTCTTTCTTCAATGATTTTCATATCGAATTTACAGGCCCTGATGGTATCCTCAACCTGGAACATGTATAAGAGGTATTCGACAATGTTCTGGTTTCGTTTTGCCCTGGCAATAATCATAGCTGCTGTTCTTTAATTCATTTTCTTTTCTCCGGTCCGGATTACCGGGCCTGCACATCTCAATCCTCTCTCAGGTCATCAAGTTGCCTTCTTTCTTTCTTGGTAGGTCTCCCCGTTCCCCGCTGCCTTTTCGAGAAGACCACTTCCTGCACCCTGAGTTTTCCCAGTTCCTCCAATGAAGTATTATCCTCCAGGTAGTCCGGAACCATTTTGGCAGACATCCTCTTTTCCGAAAGCTGTTTCACCACATAGGAGTAGATTACCGGCATTTTACGAACGGTAATGTTATCGCCCACCACGATATCCCTTGAAGGTTTCACCGGCTGCGAATTAACAAATACCCTCCCATTGCGGCATGCATCGCTTGCCATCGAACGGGTCTTGTAAATCCTGACCGCCCATAACCACTTATCCAGACGTACTTTCTCCATACAAGCATACAAAGTAGGCAAAAAGACAGGGTTAATGCAAATTATTTGTGAAGGTTTCATGCTGTATGGCTGCATGTACATGGTTTTGTTTTATCAGGGGGACTGGACAGTGAATAGTAAGCTCAGATAAGCGGTTAACAGCTGTGAAGCCAAACATGAGTTTTGCCATGTTTCTTTCAAATTCTATTCTATACCTTGGTTCAAAGTTTCATTTGTTCAGCTCGGCTGAATAAGGTAAATTTAATTTAACAGATTTAGACAGGATATGGACTTGGAAAAAATTATGCAGCAGCTTGAACTTCGCAATCCTGGGGAAAATGAATACCTGCAGGCAGTTCACGAAGTTCTGGAATCTATCGTTGATGTTTACAACGAAAACCCACATTTTGAATCATATGGCATTATCGAACGCTTAATTGAACCCGACAGGGTGGTTAGTTTTAAGGTTCCATGGGTGGATGACGAGGGACAGATCCATGTAAACCGGGGATACAGGGTTCAGTTTAACAATGCTATCGGACCCTATAAGGGGGGACTCCGTTTCCACCCGAGTGTTAACCTGAGCATCCTTAAATTTTTAGGGTTCGAACAGATCTTTAAGAATGCCCTGACCACGCTTCCCATGGGGGGCGGTAAAGGGGGATCCGACTTCCAGCCAAAAGGTAAATCAACCATGGAGATCATGAGGTTTTGCCAATCCTATATGCTTGAACTTTGGCGGCTGATCGGATCTGAAACCGACGTACCCGCGGGTGATATCGGTGTAGGCGCAAGAGAGATCGGCTACCTCTTCGGCATGTATAAGAAACTTACCAATGAATATCGCGGGATCCTTACCGGTAAGGGCCTAAACTGGGGTGGAAGCCTGATACGGCCCGAGGCTACCGGTTTCGGAGCAGTCTACATGGTTAAGGAGATGCTGGCAACCAGAAACGAAAAACCGGATGGAAAAATCGTTACCGTATCAGGATTTGGCAATGTCGCCTGGGGAGCAGTAACAAAACTTAACCAGCTTGGAGCCAAAGTAGTCACTATCTCAGGCCCTGACGGATATATCTATGATGAAAGCGGCATTAAAGGCGAAAAAATCGACTACCTCCTTGAACTCAGAGCAAGTAACGAGGATATCGTCCAGCCTTATGCCGATGAATTTCCGGAAGCTCAATTCATTGCCGGAAAGCATCCCTGGGAGGTGCCCTGTGATATCGCTATGCCCTGCGCAACGCAAAATGAACTGAACGCCGAAGATGCCCATAAGCTGACCGGGAACGGCTGTATTTGTGTCTGTGAAGGAGCTAACATGCCCTGCACCCCCGAAGCCATTGAAATCCTTCAGGGAAACCAACTGTTGTATTGCCCCGGAAAGGCCGCCAACGCAGGAGGCGTTGCCACCTCAGGACTTGAAATGACCCAGAATGCCATGAAACTACGCTGGCCCAGGGAGGAAGTAGACCTTAGGCTTCACCAGATCATGGAGTCTATTCATGCATCCTGTGTTCAGTATGGGACCCGGCCGGATGGCTATGTAGACTATGTCAAAGGGGCCAATATTGCCGGTTTCCTGAAGGTAGCAAATGCGATGGTTGACCAGGGAGTGATATGACAGAGTGAGAGTGAGTGACGGCCGGGAGTGATGTGGAACCAGCTTGTTTGGAGTTTGTCAGTATTCATCCTTATAGGCAATGAAAATTTTTTGTGTTTCTATAGCTTCCTTAATACTAGCTGGTAAAAGGCTGAAAGTAATTGCATCACTACCATAGTCATAATCTTTGGAATTTAGATCTACACCTTCATATAACACTGATTCCCGTCCCCGGTATTGAGGTTTTACCCCAACGATCTCAGTATCTTTGAATTGAAAAATGAAGTGCTGTTCAGTCCAAAGACTATCAAACGAACATATTTTTATCACTTTATTAAATGAATAACAATCAAATAGTGTGACTTCATAATAATCAATCATTTTCTTTTTGCTTAACAACCATGCCGTGGTTTCATCAACCCATTGCAGATTAGGAGTGACATCGACTTCCAACACCGAGTCAATTTCAATGGATATGTAATCACGTTTAGCAATCTTTCTTCCAACTGCATAGGGAATTTTATTGCAATAATTAACCGAATCAGCAACCAGTATTGAATCTTCTGATGCAGAAGTATTGTTTGAAATGAATCCATCAAAATAAAGAAGACTATCCTTTTTATCAGAATAGTAGTTTACAGGACTGGGGGAATCATCGGCCCCGCTGGAATAATGTAGGTAGTAAGTATGTCTTTCTCCCTGGACATCAATGGCGATAAGCCTTACGATATATTCCCTGCTCACAATGTCTGCTTTTAGTGCAGTAGGGATGAGTAATAAACTAGCTGAGGCGATAATACAAAATCGTTTAATTCCCCTTTGAAGGATTGAACCAGTATAAAAAATTGGGTTGAAGTGTTTTTCTTTCATTTTATGCTTCTTTCTGTTTTATGCATGCTGACGCTGTTAAAATATAAGCAGATTAATCCCCTTCATTCTCTTTTTTGGGCAACGTAATTTTGCCTGATGACACTAAAAGCTGATAGATCCTTTCATCAAACCTTGGATCGATACCAAACTGATAATCTGCCACCTCTATTCCAAAACGGGTAGTCATGCGGGGAACCTTACGCTGAACCCACAGGTTGACCATGACCAGGTCGCACCCGTTCGAAGTCCACAGCGGCATGAACCAGAGTATGTAAACCGGCATCCCGTCAAGCTTCAGCACAGCGGGGATGCCAAAGCTCATGAGCGTGCTGTCACTGATCTCGGGCATACCATAATCGGGAACCAGTCCGGATTCAATCCTTTTATAGGCATCCGGATCCAGGTAATAGACCTGTTGTTGCCAATCAACCGAATCAATGTCCGACAGGGTAATCAGGGCTTCATCCCGAACCTGTTCTGAAAAGATATCAAAGCAGCAGTCGCAGCCAGCCAGCGTATCCTCCCGGATGCAGTGCCGCATAAACTCTTCATTATCCGGATATTCACGGTCTTCCGGAGCTGTATTCCCCCACCGCTTTTCACATATCAGCCTGTTCAGACTTTGAGGCAACACTCCGTCGACAATGTGAATTGACAAGGCATTTTCCTTCTTTGTTTGTGAGTAGGAAGGAAAAACAAAAAGGATAGAATGCGATAGTATTGCCAACAAAACCTGGAACCTCATCTAAGCAAATTTGATACTGGATGTAAAATTCTATATGCAAAGATTTTACAATTCTGTGAAAGCTCACTGCTTAAACCTGAAAAAAAATAAACAGCCCTTTCTGTCTGAGGGGTTAAAAAAAAGCCGGCAGACAAAATATTTGTTCTTGTCTGCCGGCGATTTATATGGAAAATTATCACAAAACCTGAAGTTTATCTGCCAAATCCTCCGCTCTTAGTATCACTTTCCACTTCACTCTTGCGGTCTGCTTTCTTGATGCTGCGCCCTTTGTTAAATTTGTAGGAATACATCACCTGAATAAACCAGGAAGCATCAAAGGTTGAAGTGTTCTGCGAATAGATCACCGGGGTTTCGGTAATGGTTTTGTTGATGGTAACCTTGCTGGAGAATGGCAAAATATAAATGATCCCCCAGGAGTGGTTTTTAATATTCTGCTGCAAGCCGAAGCCATAGATCAAAGGATTGTATGAGAGTGTCTGGGCGGAATGGTTCACACCCCCGTAGTTCATGAATGCAAAGACATTGATTTTTTCCTTAAACAGCGGTGCAAAAGCCTGAGCATTGATCCGGTACGAAAAATAATCCTGTTCCTGGATGGTGGTCAGCGAATCGCTGAAGGCATTGAAATGCCCCTTGTAAATCCGCCCGTTAATATTGAATGCCACGATGGTCGTATTGAGACCGATTCCCTGTTCATATCCTGTAAGCATGTTCTCGGGTGAGCTACGCATAGCAAAATTGCCGGTATTCTCTGAAACAACCAGGGTAGACCTGTTGGATATCTGGTTGGAATAATACTCGTGATACAGGTAGGGCGCAAAATTGATCTTTTTGAAGTTCAGGGTGTAGGTCAGCTGCAGCCTGTCTTTATGCTCAGGATTCAGGTATGGGTTTCCCGAACTGAAGCTATAATCATTATTGAGCTTTTCGAAAGGGTTCAGGTTATAGACGTCCGGCCTGTTGATCCTGCGGTTATACGTAAATTTAAAGGTGTTCTTGGAATTCATCTTATACATAATATTCGCATTGGGCAGAATGCTTGTATAATGAGGTGAATACTCATCGTTTATATCGATCTGGCTGTTTTCAATCCGGACGGTACCCTGGAGGGACAGCTTCTTAAGGTTCCAGAAATAACTGACATAGGCGGAGTTCCTGAGTTCAGCATAGTTGTAAAGGTTGCTCTGCGCATTATTCGTACTTACAAAATTATAATTCATATTCTGAACGTAAAACTCATACCCGGCCTCTAACCTCATGGATACCCCGATAGGTTGTACATAATCTATCCGGCTGCTGAAATAGTTACGGTCGTTTACCGTCATCTCTGAGCTTCCGCTTGAATCCAGAACAACTGACTCATTAAAGGGATATAAGGTACGTGAAAACGAATTATCATCCGATGAGTTAAAAAAGTAGTAGTTCGACTCGAGGATCAGTTCCTGGATAGGTTTTTTAAATTTCTTACGGTAGAACAATGAAATATTGTTCTCACCGCTGCTGGTACGGATATTGCTCTCGCTAATCTGGGTGTTCACCAGCTGATCATCCACCGTAATATCCCCCGTATTCACCAGGTTGTTGATCATTGTGAAAGGCCGGTAACTATAGTTTAAACTCAGGCTGTTGCGATCATCAATGTAATAGTCGAAACCACTGTTTATCCCGGTTCCAACCACGCTGAAATCACCTGTCCCTGTGATATCGAGGATAGAATCAACTACAGGGTCCACAGGCATGGTAATCCGGTTATACGATATGGTTGTATTATTGAGCGATTGCCTGAAGGTATAGGCGGAAACATAAAAGGTGATCTTCTCCCTTCCGTAATCCAGACTGGCCATCGCAGCCAGGGTGGGTTTTCCTATGGGCTTCAGCTGAGCCCCGACATACCCGTTAATACCAACACGGGCCTCCTTCTTGAGGATTACATTGATTACCCCTTCAATATCCCCTGAATACCTTCCGGAAGGATTATGGATGATCTCAACCGATTCGATGTCCCCGGGAAGGATCCGGGCCAGGAATTCCTTGTCGCGCTGTTTGCCATCCACCTGGATGATAAAATTGCTCTTTCCGTCAAGGGTTACATTATTATTGAAATCAACCTGCACGGAAGGGATCTTTTTCAACACGTCATAGCCATTCGTAGAGGTCTTTTCAATTTCAGGAAGTATCTCATACACCGTGCGGTCTACAAGCTCTTTGGCCCTTATCAGGTCGCCGGTGACCACCACTTCCTCCAGCTCTTCTGTAGCTTCCTGTAGCAGAATGGTATCTGCTGTACATACCTTTTCCCCTTCTTTCATCTCAACGGCTGTGCCGCCGGGCCGGTACCCAATGAAAGAGGCTTTTACATAATAGTTACCAGGCTTAATTCCTTCAACAGAGTACTGGCCATCGGTATAGGTGATTACACCTTTGACCATGACCGAATCAGGCAAATTGAGCACCAGAACATTGGCAAATTCCACCGGGTTCATGTCCGGGGTTGAATAGACAAATCCTTTCAGGGTTTGTGCCTGGAGAGTGCCTATGTACAGAATACATAAAATGGCAATACTTACTTTTTTCATTTTCTTGGTTTTGGTAATACTAACTTAAAAAAGCCTGATTTACAGACAAAATCTGATCCTGCACATCATCCTTAAAAAGTGAGATGCAACAGGACAAGTGAGGGTATGTAAATCACTGGTTAGGGAATGGCGATGAATTCACTCTCAGAATTGATCTGAATCGGTATCTGCATGCTGCCACCCGGGGCACTCAAACTTAACTCACCTTTCATCTGTTGCCTGGCTGTACCGCTCACGATCCATCCTGTCCCGGTATCAACGTTGAGTGTCGATTTTCCCAGTCCGCTGATATCAGGTGTGATCTTCATCCCGTTTGTTTCCATGGGTACGGGTTTGGATTCGATCACAATATCGCTGGATAGAACGGCAACTCCCTTTTCAATATCCTGCAGCTTAAACGTAGTAGTGGTGCCCATCGTCATTCCACCGCTGGACAGGTCCATCAGGATATCCCAGGTTTCTCCGGTTTTAACTTCCCTGCCAGGCAGGTAAACGGTGACACTTTCGATCATGCCTTTTAGCGCACTTTCTTCAACCAGCATTTTTGCCCGTTCCTGGATGCCCGCTGCCATTGGCCCTTTGAGGGAATCAATGCCCTGCAGGATCCCGGACTGCATTGCAGCGAGGTTCATGAATTTCACTACCCTGCCGGTATTGGTCATTTCCACTAAAAAAGTACTGTTACTCATCCGGTTCATAATGCAGGTCATGATCTCACCTGCATCAGAGGAATTAATATCCCCGGGATTTGAGGAATTCACCTCCATAGGAGGCATACTGACCAGGGTGATAATGGTGTCGAAACGAACCTCGGCAATCATCTCTCCTTCAAGGATTTTCAGGGGTTTCAGTGAAAAAACAACGGTATTGCTGGTCTCAATGTTTTGTTCGTTCCCCTGAACAGTCTGTACCATACTCTGTATGGCAATATTTTTTACCCGGTAGACCTTGTTCAACTCCAGGTTATACTTAAGATCAGCTTTATTTTGCGCCAGAGCGGTAACAGAAATAATGATGGCAAGAAGCAATGTGTAGAGTGTTTTCATAACTATAGTTTTAAGAGGTTATTTGGTTTACAAGGCAAGAGCCTGATTTTCAAAGCGACTAAAGTAATAATATTTGACGAATTCTTTCGCAGTATTTTACTATAAGATTTTATAGGATCGGAATGACATAACCGTGAGTAAATCAGAGTATAAAACAATACTTCAGGGACGCAAAACAATTCATCCGGAATCTGGAAATGAAACCTCATGCGCACTTTAGGGAGGACCGAATCGAAGTCTGAAAGATAAAGGCTGATGTTACCCTGCCCGGCATCATACTAAATGAAGTGAACCAAAGGCTTCACCAGATCATGGGATTGATCCATAACGCCTGCAAACGATATGGCGAACAGCCTGAGGATTATTTCGACTATGTAAAAGGCACCAATATAACCGGATTCCTGAAAGTGGCCAATGCAACCGTGGACCAGGAGGTGGTATAAACAAACCCGGGAAACCCTGAATGTTTAAGATCATCTGATTTCACCTGATAGTCCGGTTCTGAAAAATGCCTGCCAAAAACAAAGGCTACGATCATGCCTGCCCGAAATAAAAACTTTGCAGCAGCCTGCTTTGATACTTTTTTCATTCCTTTATAGTTATATTTAATAAAAATAAACCTCTCATCCGTGAAGAACATACTCCTTTTCCTTAGCCTGATCCTGTGTGCCAACAGTGTATCCTCACAAAGCATTGAATTCAGGGACGCCCTCAACAGAAAACTGATCACTGCCGACCTCGAAGGAAACAGCAACAGTCCGCATTTCCTGGAACCTTTGCAGGCACGGATTACCAACGTTTCATCTTCCAGCCTTCAACTGCATATCAGGCCCGGATACATTTTTGAATGCCAGGATACTACAGTGCAGGACCTGATCATTACCGAGGATGTGATGATCACCCTGAAACAGGGTGAATCCGTTGACAGGGTATTGAAATCCATGTGCATTGAACAACATAACAGTGCCCCGGGAAATGGGGCAGTCTTTAAATTTTCAAAAATTGCCGGGGGCTCCCTGCTGAAACTGGCTGAATACATCAACGAGAAAAAATACCATAACTCAATGGCTCAGAGTGCCATCTGGTGTTTGACAGACGGGAGTCCCGTAAGCTATATCACAGGGTTTGACCGGAAGATTGCCCAGGATCTCCGGGAGTTCACCTGCGCCCTTCTGGGTATACCGGTGCCTGAATGGGATGAGTACGACTATAAAACCAATTACAATTCCACCAACTATTCCATTGAGATCAAAGGGACCATGACCTTCGACCTGATGAAACCCACCCATATCATCATTGGCCTTTTTAATGAAGAAGGCATCCTGGTCAGGGAATTGTACAACATTAATAAACTGGCCCAGGGATCGTACCGGAAGACCTATTCCTTCGATGCAACCGTCTATACCGATGCAATCTATTATATCCAGCTGGTGGAAGACGGGGTAATCACCCTGAAATCGACGGTGGACCTGTCACCATTACGGGAAAAGATGCAATAGAGACACACTATAGTGCGTCTCTGCGCATGTGCATTTGTCCGCCCTAGAAATACTTCAGCAGCATTTCCTTCATGCCGGCATAATCGTTGACCACCGGCAACTGCGGGTAATCATCGGTCACATTTTGCGGCGGGCGGTAGAGGAAGGCCTTATCCGCTTCCAGGAGCATGCTGATATCGTTGTAGGAATCCCCGAAGGCAACAACTTCATAATTCAGGGATTTAAGCGCTTTGACCACCTGCCGTTTGGGATCCTTCTGACGAAGTTTGTAGCCAATGATCCTGTTGTCCTCATCCACCTCAAGGCTATGACAGAACAAGGTTGGATAATCCAGCTGCCGCATCAGGGGGTCGGCAAACTCGGTGAAGGTGTCGGACACTACGATCAGACTGGTGAGCGATTGGATCCATTTGATCATTTCCAGCGCCCCGTCAAGAGGTTCCAGGGTGCCGATCACATCCTGAATATCCTTTAGGGTGAGCTTATGCTCATCGAGGATCTTCAACCTGTATTGCATCAGCTCGTCATAATTCTTAATATCCCGGGTGGTGAGTTTCAGTGCATCGATACCTGTCTTTTTCGCAACGTTGACCCATACTTCAGGTACCCATACCCCTTCAAGATCGCAACATACAACATTCATACTCTGAGAAATTAATTAATAGTTTTCTTTTAGAAAGTGTTTAAACGCGGGATAATCGTTACGAATAGCTATAAACTGCTCTTCCTTGTCTTCAAGCCCTTTAAGGCTTTCCGGAAGCTCCGGCTCGATCTGCAGGATATCGTGGATCTCCTTCGGGAATTTCGCAGGATGTGCGGTCTCCAGACATACTGCAACCTGGTCAGCCCTGCGATCTTCCGGGTGCATGTTAAAGTAGTGACGCAATCCCGTCCACCCTACCGAGCCATGTGGTTCCAGCAGAATATCGTGCCGCTCCTTCACCTTCTTCAGGGTTTCCAGCGTCTCCTGGTCGGAAATGCTGATGGTAAACATTTCTTCCTTCATTTTATCCATATCCGGGACTTTTATCACTTCCCCATGCTCGTTCATCACCCCGCCAAAAAGTGCAACCACGCGGGCCATATTACTTGGGTGCCCGACATTCATAGCCGAAGAAATGCAATTCAGAGAAGGAACGATGGTTTTATAATTCCCGGTTTTAAAGTACTCCGGAACCTCATCGTTCTCATTGGTGGCAACAACGAATTTCTTCACGGGAAGCCCCATTTTGGAAGCGATCAGCCCCCCCATCAGGTCTCCGAAATTTCCGGAGGGAACCGAAAAAATGATCTCCTCATCTCTGGTGATATCACACAGCCGTGAGTACGCATAAATATAATACATGCTCTGGGGGATCAGGCGGCCGATATTGATCGAGTTCGCCGAAGACAGGTTCAGGTAGTCCAGTTCGCTGTCGTTGAAAGCCTGCTTAACCAGTGCCTGGCAATCATCGAACTTTCCGTCGAGGGCCAGGATCTGTACATTCTTCTGAAGGGTGGTCATCTGTTTCCTTTGTCGGTCAGTGACTTCCGTTTTAGGGTACAGAATGACTACATGAATGTTATCCAGTCCATAAAAGGCATTGGCAATTGCCGATCCGGTATCCCCCGAAGTGGCGGTCAGAATCAGCATGTTCCGGTTTTCCTGTTTCAGGAAATATTGCATCAGGCGCCCCATCATGCGTGCGGCAAAATCTTTGAAGGAAGCGGTAGGCCCCTGATCCAGCCGCATGACATAGTTCTTCTCATAAACCTTCTCCAGGGGCACGGGGTAGTTGTACGCATCTTTCACCAGGGCAAGTAATTCTTCATCCGGTATGAGATCATGAAGGAATTTTTTGGCGACATCAAAGGCTATTTCATAGTATTCTTTCGTGCTTAAGGCGGCGATCTCCTCCCTCGTAAACTGTGGGATGGACTCCGGCATATACAAGCCCCCATCCGGCGCGAGACCCTTTAACAGGGCATTCCGGAAAGAGACTTTTCCTGCTTTTTTATTCGTAGAATAGTACAGTATCTGCGACATGATTTCAATTTTCGTAAAAATCCTCAATTTTTGCAGGGCAAAGGTACAGAAATCATTGGTATTTTAAAGGGAAAAGTCATACCTGAGTAGTGCCAGGTTTCAAGTCTAAAAATGCCGGTTGTTCATGCTCCACGGAGCAAAAACAATCAGGCTGCAGCCCGTCATACCGATCGCCCGGGGATATGTGACCTTCCATGAACAGAGTTGACTGGTTTTAATTGATTATACAACTATTTCTGCGTGAACCACGAAGCCAAAAACAACTTTGTTTTTGAATTTTGGCTTTCATTTCACTGACTTTTTGTCGTTTGCCTGTATCAGGGATGTACAACCTAAGCCCTGCCAAAAAAATCAGTTTCCTATCGAATATGAGCCTGAATTTTTTCAATAGGGAAAATTTCAGGGGGTGACGGAGAAATTCAGCTGAGCAGTATACCACCCTCGTGGCGATCAGCACCTCACGGATCGCGGTATTTATTCCGGGGGACCAGCCGGATTCGGGAGGGAATTGGCGAGGTTGTCCTGATGTTTCCCAGGAACAATCCCCCCGAAAAGTCGGGACAGGCTCTGGGAAGGCGTGTCTCTGTGCAGGGATTGAATATCTTATTAAAGCACTGAAAGAATGTGGTTTGCATTTACTCCCACTTAACTGGCACATTTTAAGGCTTTTTAGCCATTCAAAAATAGCATGCTTTAAAAATATGGTGGTAGCCTCACTGATATTTAAACATGCTATATGTCCTTAAACCCGGAATTATGCATACCTTTATTTTGTTGAAACGGGTTCTTAAACTACTTGTCCCGCCCTTTAGCCGGAAGACTCACGTAGTGCCCAACAGTATGAAAGCCCTGCTACACATATTGATCCTCGTCTTAATGACAAGTACCTACTCAAAAGCTTGCCAGTCATTTGATTTAGGAATAATGGGTACATCCTGCAGAGCAGATGCAGTTGTGGAAATAGAAATATTAAGTGCCAAAGATTCATCTGATTGGAAATTATATCCCAATGGATATAATCATCAGGAAATATATCGTTTGGTGATAGAATGCAAAATAATTCAGAGTAATTGCACTAAACTTAAAGATTCGGTTCAGTTGATATTCAGCCTTAATAGTGCTGATTATTATGATTCATTGGGTAATTACACAATGAGCATTTGTGGCAATATGATGCACACAGGAAATGAATTCAACCTTCAAAAAGGCGATAAATATGTAGTTTTTATTAAGAATTACCTATCCCCTGATGAAGGAAAAAAGGAATGGTGGCTTTTGCGTGCTGAAAAAATGGATTATACCGAGGCTTTAACATACTATCAGGTTTCAAGGATGATTAATAACTATCTTCAAATAAAATCCTCAAAACAAATTGATAGAGATTTCTTACAAAAAAATAAGATTTTTTACTCAGTAGAGGAGAGTCAGGATGGTGATGTTGAAGCTGTTATTTTTTACAACCCTTATTCTTTAAAATTCGCATTGATTAAAAAAGGAAAGATTTTTGAATCTGAACCAATAAGCTTTGACTATTTAGTTGAATCGTTTAAAAGTGATGAAAAGTATTTTATGATAAGGGATGTGGATAATTGGATTAAATTGAATAGAAAAAATTTGCATAAAAAGGAATAACGCCTCAAAAAACTCCGACAGATTCCAATGAGGTTGGAGAAATATCCTGAATTTCCCGGAATAGGTTGTACAGACTATGAATCACTCCATGTTTAGCCGGCTGATCTCAGAATATAGCGATGGCCAGCATGCTCCGAAACAAGAATGTGGAAGGCCGAATGCTTACTAACCATCTCCCGGAATTAGCCCGGATCAACTGATAAACATACTTCATCGGGAGGAATTCCGTTCTTATCCTATCAAAAGGATTTGTTCATGATGAAGATACGACTCTCTTTTCTCCTGGCACTATTAAGTACACTTGCCTTCCCGATTGCCGGCCAAAAGGGCTTCTACGCAGGGACTGAATTTGCCAATAAACGGGATTACTACAGTTTTGTCAATAGCGCAGGGAGCTCGGCAGACCACGGAATTCTTACCAACCTGTATGGCGGGTATGTTGGCTACCAGCACAGCCGGCTTTCTTTTGAAACCGGGCTTTACCAGTTCACGTCCATGGTCCCGGAAATCACCTACGATGCAGAAAATGACAGGCCCTTCTTCGGTAAAGCAGCTCATCGTACCGATGCCAACAACACCCAGGTAATCCCCTTGCGCTTCGGCTACGATTTCCCCTTTCGGAAAAAGGGTTTCTACCTGAACTCCTTCATTGGCCTGATGGTGATCTATAACGACATCGAAACCAATTCCCGCGTGGTTAACTGGATCAGGGAGGAGGAGGATGGAAATACCAGCACAGGATATGTGACGGAGGGTGACAGCATCATCCCCTTTCCCACCGGGGCAATGTTTTCATATGGCACCGGATATGCCACCGACAGGTTCAATTTGGGCTATCAGGCCGGCATTAGCGCAGGCTATCGCATTAAAGACCGCATTGATATCTACATCAGGCTCTCTGCCCTGGGTAGTTTCAACCTGCTGTATTTCGAAAATGTGCAGTATAACTACCATGATGAGCTCATCTCCGGAACTACCGGCTTTCATGGCAATTCTACAGCCTTGCACCTGGGACTGCGATTTTATCTTCGGAAGGAAAAACAGCTTATCTATGGAAAACCCGTCTAAGGCTTTCCTGTAAGTGCGGTATCATGCTCCGCCATGCGATAAAAAAAGCGTAGCCTGAAGACTACGCTTATCGCCGGAAAGTTATCCCGGTATTTTCTTATGCAGATTTTGTCGCTACCTGCCGGTCAACTTTCTTAATCAGTCCCTGAAGCA
This sequence comes from Bacteroidales bacterium, assembly GCA_016931575.1. GTDB lineage: Bacteria > Bacteroidota > Bacteroidia > Bacteroidales > UBA10428 > UBA10428. Next base: position 135,757 of record JAFGEO010000045.1, read on the forward strand.
CGGTTCCCGGGCCAACTTCCGTGAAGGAAACAGCGCCATCGGCCAGCATATTCTTAACAGTCTGGGTCCATTTTACAGGAGCCGTAAGCTGTTTTTTCAGGTTTTCCTTAATTTCAGCCGGATCGGTCACCGCGGTGGCTGGTACATTCTGGTATACCGGGCAAACCGGGGCATTCACAACTGCCTCATCGATGGCTTTTTCAAGCTCTACCCGTGCGGGTTCCATCAGTGGGGAGTGGAATGCACCACCCACCGGGAGCTTTAGGGCGCGACGGGCACCCAGAGCAGAAAGTTTTTCGATGGCGGCATCAATGCCTTTCTCTGAACCGCTGATCACGATCTGTCCAACTGTATTGTAGTTCGCCGGTACAACCACCTCATCGATCTCATGACATACTTTTTCAACGACCTCATCTTCCATACCCAGGATAGCAGCCATGGTTGATGCTTCGAGTTCACAGGCCTTTTGCATCGCCATAGCCCGCTTCGAAACCAGCACAAGCCCATCCTCAAAGGATAAGGCACCGCTGGCAACCAGCGCTGAAAACTCGCCCAGCGAGTGGCCGGCAACCATGTCGGGTTTAAAATCTTCACCCAGCGTTTTGGCCAGGATCACAGAATGCAGGAAAATTGCAGGCTGTGTCACTTTAGTTTGCTTCAGGTCCTCATCGGTACCTTCAAACATCAGGTCGGTAATCCTGAATCCCAGGATCTCATTAGCTTTTTCAAAGAGTTCTCTGGCCATAGGTGACTGTTCATACAGTTCTTTACCCATGCCCACAAACTGGGCTCCCTGTCCGGGAAATACATATGCATTCATACTCGTACGTTTCAGTTTTTAAAGGTGCAAATGTAAGAATAAGATTTAAGCCATGAAAATAAGGTGTTAGGCTGTCGGGTTCTCAGGGTATCAGGCTGTAAATGACAGTAAGGCAACTGACCACAAATCACAGGGAGCAACTGACAAGCTCTCAGGAAATCTTTGCTCCGATCAGGTGTATGAACTCCTCGCGGGTTTTCGGATTGTTCAAAAATGCCCCGGTGAAGGCACTGGTGGTTGCCCTGGAGTTCTGGTTGCGCACCCCCCGCATGACCATGCAAAGGTGCCTGGCTTCGATCACAACCGCCACCCCCATCGGGTTGAGCGTTTCCTGGATACAATCTCGGATCTGAACGGTCAGTCGTTCCTGAACCTGCAAACGCCTGGAAAACGCTTCCACAACCCTGGTAATCTTGCTTAGTCCTGTTATGTATCCGTTTGGAATATAGGCCACGTGTGCCTTCCCAAAGAAAGGAATCATATGATGTTCACAAAGCGAGTAGAGCTCAATATCCTTCACCAGGACCATTTGACGGTAATCCTCCTTGAATTTTGCACCCTCAAGGACTTTTGCCGGGTCAATTTTATACCCGTGTGTCAGGTATTGCATAGAACGGGCTACCCGTTGCGGGGTTTTAAGCAGACCTTCCCTTTCGGGATCTTCACCGAGCCCTGTGAGCACATCATGGTATGCCCTTGCCAGTTTTTCAGTTATCTCCGGATTAAAAGTTTCCGGCAGATCATAACCCTCATTGTATTCAGGTCCGTGCAGATATTCGTCACTTGTCATTTTTGTTAATATTGAAGAACAGAGTAGTATTTAAAAACTCTGTAAAATGATTAACTTTATTTAATTGAAGCTATCAAAGATAGGAAAATCATAGAATGCCGTAAAAATTTATCCAGTGAGAATACTTATTGTCGCCTCATCGAACCGTGAAGTACTTGACTTTACAAGTAAGCTGCAATTTATTCATCAGATCGAACCCCATCACAAATCGTATAAATGGGGAGAAATGAACGTTGATATCCTCATTGTTGGGTACGGAAGCATTTTTATGGCCTACTACCTGACCAAAGCCCTGAACATGATCAATTACGACCTGGCAATCAATGTCGGCCTGGCCGGAAGTTTCGATCATTTTCTTGAACAGGGATTTGTTGTAAACGTTGTCCAGGACCAGTTTGGGGACCTTGGGGTGGAACATAAAGGTAAGATCTATACCCTGTATGAGGAGGAGCTGATGGATGAGAATGACTTTCCATTTGCCGAAGGGATCTTGAACAGCCTCGGAAATTTCGAAATTGAAGAAGTAGAATCGCTGATCCCTGTGAAGGCCATCACCCTGAATACCCTTTATACCGATCCGAAATGGATCAGCATCATGCGTGATAAATACGCCCCTGAAGTGGAAACGATGAACGGAGCTGCATTTTTCTATGTCTGCCTGACCGAAAAGGTGCCCTTCCTGCAGATCAGGTCCATTTCCCACTTCGTCGAAATCCGGAAGATTGAAAACTGGAACATCCCCTCGGCACTGAAGAACCTTGCCGGCTCACTGATCAGTATTCTGGATGAACTGAAAGCAGACTGAGGATTGTCCGGCTTTCCCCTGCTGTTCAACCCTTATAAAATAGACAGTTCCGGGAGTTTTCCTGCAAAACCCCTTTTAAAAGGCCGAAACTGAAATGGCCGTTTTTTACAATTTTATCCTTATGCCCACACGTACATTTATAAAAAAATAGTCAAATGAAAAAATTATTCCTTCTTACGCTGGCAGGTGTCCTGTTCTTCTCCTGCGGCGACAGCGACAAAAGTGATTCAAAGAAAAGTGATGCCAAAGACAAAAGTACTGTAGATACTGAGGTATCGGATGTTTCCGACTCTCCAGGAACCTCTGATCGCAAACTTTATTCGATTGAATCGGGATACGTAAAATTTATTAACCATGCAGTCGGCCAGGAAATGATCCGTGAACTCTGGTTTGATCAGTATGGGAACAGGCAGTATGAAGAAAATTACATGAACATGTTCGGGGAGAAAGTCGGAGGAAAAAGCCTGGTGATCGATGGCTTCCGGTATAACTGGGATTACGACTCACAGACAGGAAATAAGATGAAATTCTACCAGGCTGTGTCGGATTATGATAATATTTCGGAAAGGGATATCGCCCGTTACGGGATTGTCAAGCATGGCAATGAGGATATCCTGGGAAAAAGCTGCCAGAAAATCAGTACAGAGGAACCTGTAAAATCAACTGTCTGGATGTGGAACAATATCGCTTTGAAAACCGAAGCCGAATTCGGCGGCGAACCGGTAATTATGGAAGCAGTCGAAATTATCGAAGGCCCTGTTGACGCATCCTTGCTGGAAATCCCTGATGATATCAGCTTCACAGAAATGAATTAATCCTTCCCGTAAAGAGGCTTCTATGTTGTAAAGCAAGAGAAGCCCCTTTACGTTTTTTATTCCATGCACCGGCATAATCCCGGCAACCCTACAAAAACCGGGTATTTCCTCCCGGAGCGATCCCTGCAACCCCTTCGCATACCGGCCCCCACCAGGTAATGTTTCCTAAACGCTTCCAAACAAAATGTTTGTGAATTTGTTTGACTTATTCAGACCTCTTTGCCGATAATAAAAATAAGGAAGATATGGATCCCCGGGTTGATACGTTTTTGGATAGAGCCGCCAGATGGCAGGAAGAAATGGAGAAACTCAGATTGATCCTGCTTGACTGTCATCTGACTGAAGAATTTAAATGGGGAAAACCCTGCTATACTTACCAGCATTCGAATGTCATCATCATTCAGGATTTTAAGGAGTATTGCGCATTATTGTTTATCAAAGGGAGCCTGTTGAAGGATGAAAACAAGCTCCTGATCAGGCAAACTGAGAATGTTCAGGCTGCCCGGCAGATCCGCTTTACGGAAATTAAGCAGATTGCCGGGCTGGGATCCATCCTGAAAGCATATGTCTGCGAAGCAATCGAAGTTGAAAAAGCCGGCCTAAAAGTAAGTTTAAAGAAGACTTCGGAATACGCCATCCCCGAAGAGTTTCAACAAAGGCTGGATGCAAGTCCAGGCTTAAAGACCGCATACGAAGCCTTAACTCCTGGAAGACAGCGAGCCTACCTGATGCATTTTTCACAGCCAAAGCAGGGTAAAACCAGGGAGTCGCGAATTGAAAAATGTATCCCGAAAATCCTCATTGGCAAAGGACTAAACGAGTAATGTACAATGATCCAATCCGTTGATACTTACCTTTCTGAGGGCTGCATGCGCTGCAAATTCGGCGGAACGCCCCGCTGCAAGGTCCATAACTGGCAGGAAGAAATGAATCAGCTAAGGAGGATCCTTCTTGAATGCGGGCTTACGGAAGAAGTTAAGTGGAGTGTTCCCTGTTATACCTTCCGGAAAGGCAATGTTTTGATCATGGCTGCCTTCAGGGATTACTGTGCCCTAAGTTTTTTTAAAGGTTCACTCCTGAATGATTCACCAGGAATGCTGACCAGACCGACAGAAAATACCCGGGGAGGCAGACAGATCCGGTTTACTGAGCTAAGTCAGATCCTTGAAAATGAAGACCTGATCAAGGCCTATATCTTCGAAGCCATAGAAATTGAGAAACAAGGCCTGAAGGTTGATCACGGAAAACTGATTTGATATGCATAACGGATCTTCGGGATCAACCACCGAATCGATTCAGGAAATGTTTTGCTGTGAACAGCAAAACCGGTGGGATAACCCGTGTAGCTCCCAGACTTGATCTGCGGGACATCCTGGGGGCTATTAAAGTGCGCCGGCTGATCAGCCGAAATCAGTATAGGCTTGAACCCGGGCACTTCTGATACCCGGAGTCTCCTCTATTATAGCGATGAATTTTACCGGTCGTTCAACCTACACCTCACTTTCCGGAGTTAAGCGGGAAATGAGAGTTCTCGTTCCAGTACAGATCACGCTGGCTCTGGCAGGTCTTACCTTTTACGTACTAAACAGTTGGATTTAAACTTTACAAAGCTGATGATGAATAATCAGATTTTTATCCTTCGCGGATTCCCCGGATCAGGAATTCAAATAAAATTGCGACTGATAAAATCATTGAACTTCTCTTTATACTGGTCACTCACCGGGATATACTTATCACTGAAAATGATCCTGCTGCGTTCAATGGTGCTGATTTTTTGAAGATTAATGACAAAGGAGCGATGCACCCTCATAAACCTGTCCTGAGGAAGTTTCTCTTCCAGCGATTTCAGTGTATTAATTGACAGCACAGGCCTGCTTTCGCCCTCCAGGTATACTTTTATGTAATCTTTCAGGCCTTCGATATACAGGATATCCCCGAAATTGATCCTCCGGATCTTGTACTCCGACTTAAGAAACAGGAATTGGTTGTCAGTTTCCACCAGTGTGGCAGCAGAACTTTCAAGGTCGATGATTTTTTTTGCCTTGTTTACGGCCGTCAGGAATTCGGGATAGCTGAATGGCTTAAGTAAATAATCAACCGCACTGTGTTTATACCCCTCGAGGGCATATTTTTCATAGGCGGTGGTGAAGATAATTTTCGGAGGAAAAAGTAATGAACCCGCAAACTCGAGTCCTGTCAGATCCGGCATCTGTATGTCCAGCAGGATCAGCTGAACATCCTCCTCTTTCAGGAAATCCATAGCATCCAGAGGATTATCAAACTCCCCGGCAAGTTCCAGAAACTTAGTCTTCTTTATGTAACCTGTCACCAGGGAAAGGGCCAGCGGTTCATCATCGATGGCTATGGTCCTGATCTTATCCATTGCCTGTCATTAAGCTTAGTTCAACCAAAAACTCCTTCTCATTTTCTGAGATCTTCAGGGTGTGTCTTCCCGGATAGAGGAGCCCGAGCCTCTTCTTAATATTTTCCAGTCCGATCCCGGTGTAGCCTGCCACCTTCTCTAGCCTCCCCTTGCCAATGCTGTTCCTGACACTCAGCCTGATTTGATCTTCGGAGGCAGTCAGCTCAATATTAATAAATGAGGCTTCCCGGTAACTGATCCCGTGTTTAAATGCGTTTTCGATGAAGGCCATGAACAGCAGGGGAGGTATCGAGTGATCCGGGTATTTTTCGGGCAGCGACACCAACAGGTCAACCTTGTCGGTAAGGCGCAACTTCATCAGGTCGATATAGTTTTCCAGGAAGGTGATCTCTTCACTCAGCCGACTTTCACCCCTCTCCGATTCATACAAAAGGTAACGCATCAATTTGGACAATTTAAGCACCGATTCCCGGGCCTTCCCGGTATTCATCCCAATGAGTGAGTAAATATTATTGAGGGTATTAAAGAAAAAATGCGGACTTATCTGGTTCTTCAGAAAGGCCAGCTCAGAATTCAGTTTTTCCTTCTCAAGTTCCTTACGGACTTTTTCCTCCCGGCTGACCTGCTCTACCAGTTTTAATCCCATTGAAAATCCCATGATCAGTACTGAAGTATAAAAGTAATTCATGATCCTGAACGCACCGATAGGAGGTTTGATCACTTCTCCTTCCTTATTGATCTCCTTAATAACCCGGGTGATCTGGCGTATCTGCTCTTTGTCAATCAGAACATGGTCATTCAGATACCACAATCCAACACATACGATGCCCATCAGAACAGCTGCTGCCAGGAAATAGTACCCACGCCAGCCTTTCCGGTAGTAAAATGCCGGGAACAACCAGCTGTAATTCAGGTAAAAAAGCAAACCATATACCGCAATATTAATATAGAGACGAACCAGGAAATGATTGTTCACATCCCCATAAGCATGCATGATATACCGGGGAATAACCATGATAATCGCCCAGGCCAGAATGTGCAAGCCTATGAGGATCTTCCTGTTGGTCAATATCTTTCGTGCATTTAAAATCATAAGTCCCGCTTAGTATTGCTTTACGCTCACACAAGGTACAAATTTACTGATGACTATTCGTACCGTAGCGCATCGATCGGATTCAGTCCGGCCGCCTTTCGGGCGGGATACCAGCCGAAAAAAATGCCGATAGCGGAACAGACCAGGAAGGCCAGCCCGATGGCCGTTGTCGAAATGGCAACAGGCCAGCCAAGGAGGGAACCCACTCCCCTGGATGCCAAAACCCCGAACACGATACCGATAAGCCCCCCAAAAACACTCAGTAATACGGATTCAATCAGGAACTGGGTCAGAATATCTTTTTCCCTGCCACCTACTGAAAGGCGCAGCCCGATCTCCCGCGTGCGTTCGGTTACGGAAACGTACATGATATTCATGATACCAATTCCCCCGACCAGCAGTGAGATGCTGGCGATAGCACCCAGAAGGACGGTCATGATATCACTGATGGAAGAGAAGGTCTGTACTATCTCAGACTGTGACCGGACGCTAAAATCATCCTCCTCCTCGGTCCTTATTTTGTGGGTTGTGCGTATGGCTTCGGAGATCTGCTCAATGGCTTTGTCATTAAGCTCCTCTGAGGCTGCCGAAGCAAAAATACTCTGGATGTGCGTAATGGCAAGCACCCGCTTCTGAATGGCCGTATAGGGCGCTATCATCAGGTCGTCCTGATCCTGTCCCATCCCGTTTTCACCTTTTTCCTGAAGCACACCGATCACTTTAAAGGGGATCCCGTCAAACCTGATAACCGCTCCTATGGGGCTTTCGCCGTCCGGAAAAAGATTATCGATGATCGTCTGACCGATCAGGCAAACTTTTGCATAGGTTTTTATTTCACGGTCCGAGAAATTTCGTCCTGAGGCAATTTTATACTTCCGGATACCGAGGTACTCATTGTTCACACCATAGACACTCGTAGGCCAGTTGTTATTGCCTTTTACAACCTGTCCGCTGGCATTCACCACCGGTGAGACAGCACTCACGGCATCGCAGGATTTACGTATCGCCTCCACGTCTTCCAGCTTCATCGACTGCATCTCGCTCCGGCTGAACCTTATCCCCCCGGGTCGACCGTCGCCCGGCATAATAAAGATCATGTTAGTCCCCATTTCGGACATTTCGTCCTGGATACTCTTTTTGGATCCCTGACCTATTGCCAGCATCGCTATTACCGAAGCAATGCCGATGATGATCCCCAACATGGTGAGGAATGCCCTGAATTTGTTTCTCTTCAAGGCGTTTACGGCAATTCGTATAGCATTGATATAATTCATACTTCTTAGATTTCATCGTTTTCAACCGGAAGTGCCTCAAGAAGTTCCAGGGCATTGGCCCGGTTCTTCACGGCATCCTTTCTGATAATGTGCCCGTCCTTAAAGATTACACTGCGCTTCATGAAGCGCGCGATATCTGCCTCGTGGGTGACGAAAATGATGGTTTTTCCCTGATCGTTCAAATCCTGAAGCAATGCCATGATTTCGTAGGACGTCCGCGTATCAAGGTTCCCTGTTGCTTCATCGGCGAGAATCACCCGTGGATCATTCACCAGCGACCTGGCAATGGCTACGCGTTGCTGCTGCCCCCCTGACAGCTGGTTGGGCATGTGATGCATCCGGTCGGCAAGACCTACTGCATCCAGAGCGGCCCTGGCCCTTTCCCGTCGTTCCTTTGTACTTACCTTAGGATTATAAAAAAGGGGCAGCTCAACGTTTTCCAGGGCCGTAGTCCTGGGAAGCAGGTTATATGACTGGAATACAAAGCCCAGTTTATTATTCCGCAGGCGGGCAAGTTCGTCTTTATTTTGCTCCCCGATATTTACGCCGTCCAGCAGGTAGCTGCCCTCACTGGGTTTATCCAGGCAACCGAGGATATTCAACATAGTGGATTTCCCGGAACCACTCGCACCCATAATGGCAATAAATTCACCCTCTTCAATCGCGAGGTCTATCCCCCTCAGGGCATGAACGGTTATTTCACCTATATGGAAATCCTTCTTCAGCCCCTTAACCTGTATCAGTGTATTACCCATATCCTGTTATTTTTTTCGGTTCGCTCCCGGAGGCTTTGGCATAAAAGGACTTTGGCTCCCTCCTTCCCCAGGCTTCTCTTCTTCAATGTTTTCGGCCACGATCGCGGTGATCACTTCAGTACCCTCAGTAAGCCCTGATACCAGCTCATAGTTTATTTCATCAGTTTGACCAAGCTCAACCTCCGTTGGATAGATCCTGTCCTTCTCTTTTACCCAGACAATACGCCTGGCCCCCAATGACATTCCTGGATCCCTGCCGGCTGTCGGGGCAAAACCCGGTCTGCGGTCTAACTTCTCGATTGTAACGCCCGGATGGGCTTCCTGATAGGCATCCAGTAGACTTTGATCCGGCATAAATTCAACTGCCCGGTTTGGGATAGCCAAAACATCTTCCTTTTCCATGACATAAAAAGTCAGGTTGGCTGTCATACCCGGCATAAGCAATTCATCAGGATTCGATGCCCCGATAATAACCGTGTATGTGATCACGTTTGCACTCTCGGTTGGCATCAGGTGTATTTCCCTGACCTCACCATCGAAAGTCAGATCCGGAAAAGCATCCACAGTGAACTCAACACGCTGACCCTGTTTTACCTGTCCAATATCCGCCTCGTCTACATCTGCTTCAATTTCCATCCGGGTAAGGTCGTTGGCAATGGTAAACAGGGTGGGTGTATTGAAACTTGCAGCTACTGTTTCTCCCTCTTCAACATTCTTTTCCAGAACGATCCCATCAATCGGTGAATAGATGTAGGCGTAATTAAGATTTGTCTTATCCTTATTATATTTTGCCTCAGCAGCATCCAGGTTAGCCTGTGCCGATTTAAAGGAATATTCGACCTCATCAAAATCCCTTTGAGCGATCAGCTGTTTTTCTATTAATTTCTTATTCCGCTCATAATTGGCGTTCTGAAATTCGAAGTCTGCCTGCGCCATATCCAGACTGGCTTTACTGGAAGCCAGAGTTGATTCCAGGGCTTCGGTATCAATAATTGCGAGCAATTGTCCTTTCTTAACCCGCGAATTGTAATCAACAGTTACCTTTTCGATCCGGCCGGAAACCTGGGTTCCTACCTCAACGGCCACGGAGGTCTCCAGAGTTCCTGTAGCCATGACCGTATTGCAGATCGTTGCCTTGCCTATCCGGGAAGTTTGCAGTTCAACGACCACCGACTTTCCCGACTTCCATTTATACACAAGCACACCGATGATCACAAGGAGCAGGGCACCCAGTATATACTTCCAAACTTTTTTCTTCATATTCAATACGGTTTAATTTGTTAAGCTTATGGGATTCCCCCTGTAAAAATCAAGGATCTCCTGACTGAAGAGGAGACTGAATTTAGTCTGCAGCAAGGTGCTTTCAGCCAGGATCATATCATTTTTAATCAGGACCAGGTCGATCGAATTGATAATTCCCAAATCAAACTTCTCCGCTGCAACGAGATAGGATTCACGGGCAGCCCCGAATTGTTCAACACTGGATAGGTACCTGACCCGGGCAGTTGTATAATCAGTCACTGCCTGTTCAATTTCTTTCCTGAGCGTGTTTCTGGTGTTGATTTCCTCAAGTTGTGCCTGACCGAGGGAAATTTGTGCTGTTTTAATGTTGGTCATTACCTGGTTCTTCTGAAAGATCGGCACAGACAAATTCACACCCACCGAGGGAGCCAGACGATTGCCGAGCTGGCTGGTATAGCTGATTTCCTGAAAACTGCTTCCCCAGCCGGTATTCAGCCCGGCACTCATCGAAATACCAGGCATGAGGTCGGCCCGGGCAATATCTTCCTCAAGCATAACACTTTTTACCCTGAACTCAGCTTCTTTGATCTGCGGTTTTATCATGAGTGCTTCCTGATAGATGGAGGAAGCTTCATAACTTGTATCCAGGTTCAGGATAGCCCCGATATCCGGTACCAAAACATCAAAATCATTACTTACCGGCAATTCCATCAGCTGCATCAGGTTTACCCTGGCGATCCTCAGATTACTCTGCGCCGTTACCAGGTTAAGCTCCTCCGATGCCAAACCAGATTTGATCTGCAGGTAATCGGAACGAGAGATAATACCGAGATTCATTCTTTCCTCAGCCAGTGCGAGTTGTTCCCTGGACGCACTCACCTGTTCCTCCAGGTTACTCACTTCTTCAAGGGAATACAGGATATTCAGGTAGGCATTCAGAATGCTCAGCTCTACCGATTCCTTTATTCTTTCTGAGGTATACTTCCCTGTTTCCCATTCAAGGGCCGATTTTTCGATCTGGTTCCTGAGCTTGAATCCGTTGAATACATTCACACTGGTATTCACACCATAGTTCATGCCGCTTGCACCCTCATAGGGAGAATACTCCTCCGATGCAGCCACATAGGTTTTTTCCCATCCCAGGTTGTAGCTTACCGAGGCATTAACCGAAGGAAGCCTGTTGTTTCGGCTCTGCTGATAGTTCAGTTCGGCCTGCTCTACATTCAGACCGGACTGTTTAATGTCGATATTCTGACTCAGCGCATAGTCTATGCACCTGTCGAGCGACCAAACAGCCTCCTGCGCTGATAAACCCATGTGGATCCAAAGCATGAAACCAAGCCCTGCCAGAAATTTATAATTTATTATTACCATCGCTGATTTCATTTTAAGCCTAAAAGTACAGGGTAGAAAAACACTTTAAAAAAAGAAAAGAAGTTCAGGGGTATTCTATCGACGTATGGGGCAGTTTTATATACAAAAAATCAGGAAGCTTCCCCCGGGCATAATCTCCCCCCACTGTTTTTGTTACTTTATACCCGTCAAATCCACTTTCCAGGCCTGCATTTAACAGCACTGTGTTTCGCCGGGGATTTTCCCATCGATGACTTGTATACGACCATCCTGTATTCCGGTCCGGCAATTGGCAGCGAAGCATGTAAGTAGCGGCAGGCATAGGATATCCGCATTGTTTTTAGTAATATTGTAGCAAGCCATTACAAAAATACCTATGGAGCAAGCCCATCAATACATCCAACGTCTCCTGGCTTTTGCCCTCTGTTTGGTTGCTTACTTTCTCTCAGCAGATCTGATACAGGCCTATCTGTCAGTGCCGGTGCTTGTTCTGGCCTTTTCATTGCTAAACAGCAGAATAACCGGCGACAAGCCGCCACATCTTTTTGCCTATTACCGGACGGATGAGTACTTTAAGAGAGGTGGGCTCAGGGACCTGATACGCATCCTGGTCACCTTCCTGGGATTTGTTTATGATGTGGGGATCTGGACTGTCTGGGGGGTGTACCTGATCTTCCTGCTCTTTACTGACCTGATCTTTTTCCTGAAAACCATTTTCTTCTGGCTCATTCATGCTCTGATTTGGTTTTTACGCCAATATGTGCCCTTCCTGTTATTTCTGTATCGAATATTTCTGCATTATCTCGTGCGCTGGCCATGGTGGCTCTATCAAACTGCCTACAACAACATTCGCTTTGCTTTTCATAAAAATTCCCTAAGAATAGCCTTCAGGGGAAGTTTCCTTGCCCTGCTTACCGTCTTTATTTTCTACTACCTGGAGCTGCTCGTAACCGATATTCCTGGGATCACGATTATCGGCCTGATATTATCCCTCCTCCCCCTGTCCTGGAGCTTCGGAGAGTTGGCGTCTCTCCGTGCCAAAAAAAGGGAGGATGAACCTTTTTCTGATGTCCGTAAGAATTTCCAGAATGGGATTGAGACGGTGAGGAGCATGATTTTCTATGTAACTCTGTTTGTCGTTCTCCTGCTCATTCAGCTTGGCCTTAACCTTACGGGCTGGATACCAAACTCCGGAGTACCTGTTGCCGGTATCTTATTTAACCTGAACACCCTGATCAGCCTTTTACTCTTCATCCTATGCCTCCTGATCGTAGCTGGCGTGATCCTTATACCCTCTTTCAGGATATATAACCCATTCAATGAAACCCGGATGAGCGATTCAGGCCTGCTGCTTACCTTCATCTTCCGAAAGTTCCTGCAGTACCTTGTCGTTAGCATCCCCAATATGATATTTTCAGGTCTGATCATCATCATCCCTGTATTGGTGGTCATGCTTGCCGGTGGTTTTACATACAAGCTTAAGAATTTCACAGCCGATATCCGCATCGAACAATTGAAAACGGCACAGGAATCCAGCAAAGACAAGATCAAAGTCTATGAGCTGGGTAAAAAAATCGATCACCTGGAAAGCCTGAAAAGCTTTCCACGAGGTGTGTCTCAGGAACTCATGCACCGGGAAATCCTGAAAACCGAGCTCCAGTATAACGAGGAAGACCTGAAAATCGCCAAAAAGGAATTACTTGAGTTCAATACCGGGACAGAAACCAGTCTCGAATTTCTGAAAAGTGAAATTGAACAGCGACGGATGCAGGACTCCTTGGATACGGAGATCCCGGAACTTCAGCTTGACCTGAGAAATCTTCAAGCCAGCATAAAGGCTACACAAAGCAGCAAGGAAACAGAAATTGCCAGACTCGAGGCGGATGTTGACTTTCTCAGGATGCGCGTACATCAGATCCCTATGATGTTCCTGTTCGGAGGGTTGTGGCTGGTACTGTTTGGCAGCATTATTCTGTCCTTTATCCTCTCGTATCTCGGCCATGTTTACCACCAGGTCTTTATCTTCCGCAACGATGATTCCCCAAGCGAATGGACAACCCAGGCCCGCAGCATCCGCGAGCAGGATACTAAGCAACCCTTGCTGGGTGGCACCTTATTTTTCCTGACCCTCCTTATTATTTACCTTCTATGGAGTGAATGGACAATCCTGTCTGATTATTTCGATCCGATCGATAGATTTAGGGAATTCTAAAAAGCAAAATCCGAAGACTCCATTCAGTATCTCTGCTAATCAATGAATTGGAGTGTCGAAGCATCAATATAAATTCACTGCTTCACTATCCCCCGATTTGATCTCAAAGTTACGGTTGATGGTATAAAGAATCTGTTTGGCATTTTGAGCCCTGAAAACCACCCGGTATTTGCCGGGCTGGAGCACCAGGGTTTCATTTTTCACATTCGGATCCAGGTTGCATACCCACTCTTCATCGGTGGCACTCTTCCGAAGGTAAATACTGCCATATCCGGATGCTGCCTTAAGCAGGTTCAGGATCCCCGGACGGGGCACCGTAATGGTCGTCACGGTGCTCTGATCGATCTTCACATTGTTGACATACATGCGTGGAAGAATGGGTATTTCGAGGTCGTACTTACCCACCAGGTAGTGTTCCTGTTTGTTGATCTCCTGAATGTTCAGGGTCCTATGCTTCCCTGCCTGGCGAACGATGAATTGAAGGCCCCGGTATTGATTGCTCCCTGCCACTTTCACTTCCAGGGTCCCTTGGGGGCAATCTGCTGCAATCACCGTATGCTTGCCAACATACACGCTGAAACTGTCCACATCAACAGGAGGAAGGGTATGTACCCGCATCTTGTAGGTAACCAGGTGGTCTAGTACCAGCGTATCGGGGACACCCCGGTGGTTCATGGTGTGGATGAAATTATACATGATCTTACCCGAGAAATAATCGTAGAAAGTCATATTCACATTAGTCTCAGTAGGATTCCCCTTGATATCCAGCAGATTGACCTGAGCTGTCGTAGAATTCAGGGCCTGTGAGATTACCACCTCCATAACCTCCTCGAAGCGTTCTTCATCTGCAGCATTGTAATAATGACCGATACATTCGAAGGTTTCCTTAAACCCCTCATCGATACCGATCCCGATTACAAACGGCTTTAGCACGATGCCTCTTTTCTGAAGTTCATAGGAAACCTCGCAGGGATCGCCATCACAGGCCTCGATACCATCGGTAATCAGGATAATAATATTGCGGCAATTCTCGCAGTCTGCCGGAAAATCCTTTGCACCCTGCTCCAGCGAATAGGCAATTGGTGTGGTGCCCTTGGGCCTGACAAAATTTAGCTCCTGCCGTATCCGGGAAGCATTGTTGGGCCCGAAGGGGACCTCAAGTCGCGTATCGCTGCAATCCTGGGGTGGAACCGGCTTCTGGTGCCCATACAGACGAAGCCCCATCTGCACGTTATCAAGGGTTTCCAGACTGTCAATAATATTGATCAGCACATCGCGGGCGATATTTATCTTTCGGTTTGTCTCCCATTCTCCCAGCATGCTTTGCGAGGCATCAAAGATGAAAAGGATACGCGTATTCGGTGGTTCATATTTCGGAGGAGTAGTATACTGGGCCGCCAGCATTCCCGGAAGTAAAACAAGTCCGAGGAGTAGTTTGTGTAATGACTTCATGATCCTGAATGGTTTAGAATAAGAACGGATAAACATAGGATCCATTATATCGCGGGCAAGATAACTATAAATGGCAGGCTTATCCAGCAATGATAGCTGCTTTTTTGAACAGTCCATATTAATAAAAGACAGAGACCGTAATTATCTGAACCCGCTTTATCAGGTCCCCTTAATTTCTGAACTTTGGGAAAAAGTACCCCTTATCTGCCATCAAATCTTTATAATAAGTGTATTTTTGCGGCAGAAATCTCCGGTACGCCCGGAACAAATCAAATTAAAACTCAATGGCTTTACAGTGCGGTATCATAGGGATTGCCAATGTTGGCAAAACAACCATTTTTAATTGCATTTCGAACACTAAGGGAGAAACAACGGATTTTGCTTTTGCAAGCAACAAATCGAATGTTGGCCTGGTTACTGTTCGCGACCCCAGGCTTGAGGAACTGGAAAAACTCCAGCCAACGGAAAAGCTGGTTCACGCCACAGTAGACATTCTGGACATTCCGGGATTGACCAGAGGCGCCAACCAGGGTGAGGGCGTAGGGAACAAATTCCTGGGCGATATCCGGAATACAGACGCGCTAATCCATGTCCTGCGCTGCTTTGATGATGAAAATCTGGCGCACGTGGACGGATCTGTTGACCCTGTCCGGGATATAGAAACCATCGATTTAGAATTACAGGTAAAGGACCTGGAATCGGTAGAAAAGAAAATTGAACGACTCACCAAGCTGGCAAAAGTTGGGGATAAAGATGCCAGGGCAGGACTGGATGCTCTTCAAAAGGTTAAAGACCAGTTGGAGGATTTTAAGAATGTCCGTGCGATGGATTTATCTGAAACAGAGCTAAAGCACGTAAACGACCTCTTCCTCCTGACCCGTAAACCTATCCTTTATGTATGTAACGTAGATGAGAACTCCGCAATCGACGGAAACGCTTATGTTGAAAAAGTGAAAGCTGCGCTGACAGGGCAGAATGCTGAAATCCTGATCATCGCAGGGAAGCTCGAAGCGGATATCACCGAACTGGAAGACCCTGAAGACCGTAAGGCTTTCCTGGAAGACTTTGGCCTCTCGGAACCTGGCGTGAATAAACTGGTGCGGTCTGCATACCATCTGCTCAACCTGCAGTCGTTTTTTACCGTGGGCCCCAAAGAGATCCGGGCCTGGACCATCCGCCAGGGAATGAGTGCCCCACAGGCTGCCGGTGTCATTCACAGCGACCTGGAAAGAGGGTTCATCAGAGCGGAAGTAATGAAATACAATGATTTTATCACCCTGGGATCGGAACAGGAATGCAAGAACAAGGGGAAACTTTTTGTGGAAGGGAAAAATTATATCGTTGGTGACGGAGATATCCTGCATATTCGATTTAATGTCTGATGATGCTCAAACAAATTCTATACATAGGAATGGGTGGTTTCATCGGCAGTGTTGCCAGGTATTATGTTTCTAAACTGAACCTGCACATCGATCTGCTGTCAATTCCTGTAGGCACCCTGATCGTCAATATTAGCGGAAGCCTGCTGATCGGATTCCTGATTGGGATCTCTGACCGGAGCACGCTCCTCTCTCCGGAAGCAAGGTTGTTCCTGATGGTGGGCATTTGCGGTGGTTTCACCACCTTCTCTACCTTTGCCAGTGAAAACCTCATGCTCATTCGGAACGGCCAGTTTATGCCCGCGTTTATTTATACCGGATTGAGCCTGCTGCTGGGTTTCACGGCTGTATACCTGGGTTATGTAACTTCAAAATTGCTATAACATGGATTCTGAAAGCAGTATACTAAAAATATTTGCCAGTTCGACCGACAAAATCGGCACTAAATTGTTCTATGATTACGTTGTACATGCAGCCAGAGATTTTGGGGTTTCAGGTGTGACCGTTTACCGTGGGATCATGGGCTATGGACTGAGCAGTGAGATCCGTTCCTCAAAGTTCTGGGAGCTGACCGAGAAACTGCCTGTGATGATCGAACTGATCGATCAGACGGAAAAACTGGAAGCTTTCTTCAACCATATTGAGGAAGATCTCCATGTTATGCCCAAAGGTTGCCTCGTTGTGATGGAACCCGTTAGTATAAAACTCCAAAAACTCGGAAAGAAAGAATAGTCACAGACTGATAACACCTTACACATGTTCACAAACAAGACACACTCCCTGGCTAATAACCACAGCATCAATATAAAACTATTTATTCTCACCTCATTCCTGACGGTTTTCTTATTTTCAGGTAAGAAATCCTATTCTCAGGATGCAGCACGCATCCCTTCTGAAAAGCCCAGACTGATCCTGCAGATCCAGATCAGCCAGTTTCGCTACGATTTCATTCCGCGGTATTGGGATAAACTGAGTGACTATGGTTTCAAGCGATTGATAAACCGTGGTAGCTATTGTGAAAACACCTCCTATAATTACCTTTTCTCTGATATCGGGGTTGGGAGTGCAACTGTTGCCACGGGTACCAATCCCTCGCAACACGGAATTGTCGCCAGCAGCTGGTACAACAACCTGTACGACCAGGTTATTGATTATATCTACGATGAAAAAAGCGAAACCATCGGGGGAGGCTACGAGGCCGGCCGGTATTCCCCGGTGAATATGATGACTACCACCTTTGCCGATGAGATCAAACTCTCGAACAACTTTAAGTCGAAAGTGATCGGGGTATGCATGCATCCAGCCCCGGCAATTTTCTCAACAGGTCCAACGGCTGATGCTGCCTATTGGTTTGATGACAGTGAGGGTACATTTGTCAGCAGTTCGTTCTACATGGACTCATTGCCTTCCTGGGTGGAGACATTCAACGCCAAGAAATTTGCCGATATCTACATGGATAATGACTGGAACACCCTCAGGCCCATGCAGGATTACTCGGCCAGCCTTCTCGATAATAATGAGTATGAACCGGGCCTCTTCGGGCAACATGTTTTTCCCTACAATATTAAGGACCTTTCAAAGAAATTCAAGAGAAGGGAAAAATATGAAGTACTCCGCTATACCCCTTTTGGCATCAACCTTGCCAAGGATTTTGCCATCTCAGCCATTGTTAATGAAAACCTGGGGACTGATGAATATACCGATGTACTGACCCTGAGCTTCACGGAAACTGAATACATCGCCAACCTTTTCGGCCCCCTTTCCGTGGAGATGGAAGATGCGGTCCTGCGCCTTGATAAAGAACTTGCCCATCTGCTGGATTTTATTGAAAAACAAATCGGTAAAGAAAATATTCTCGTGATACTTACGGCAGAGCATGGTGTATCCCACCTTCCGGAGTATCTTGAAGACCACAAGGTGCCTTCGGGGTATTTCAATGCTGCCAGTAGCATCTCCCTGCTGAAAAGTTATATGAACAACATTTACGGTAAGGGAGACTGGATCAAACAATACCATGGACAGCAAATCTACCTTAACCGGACCCTGGTCGAAGATGCCAAACTGAATCTCAGTGATGTTCAGACAAATGTTGCTAACCTGATGCTCCAGTTCAGTGGTGTTTCCAACACCATGACTGCATCAACCCTTCAATCCACCAACTTCACCAACGGCATCTTTTCCACTATGCAGAACGGATACAGCCAGAAAAGATCCGGAGATGTTTTGCTCCATTTTACCACCGGATGGGCTGAAAAGCCAATGAGCGACAGAGGATTTGCCAGTCCTTACGGACACGACCGCCGTGTTCCGCTGATATGGTATGGGTGGAAAATAGGGCGCAATTCGATTAAACGTCCTGTGGACCTGACTGATATTGCCCCAACGATCAGTACCCTTTTGGAAATCTCTTACCCTAATTCTGCAACGGGGAAGCCTATTTTGGAGATCATTGAGTAGAAGGATCGGTTCTGCCTTGTGGCTGTTGATATGTGAGATCATACTTTCATGTTTTTGAAATTCCTTATTACCACAGAGAAAATCAAAACAATCCGTAGTCATTTCTTGCCTTCTTGTTGATATCAAACAAACTCTATGCGGTTGAGCAGACAGAATGCATTACTGACGTAATGCACTGTATCCTAAGGAAAAAAGTATAAGAATGATCCCGGGCTAACCTCCCTGCGCTTAACTTACGATGAGCAAATCCGCCTACGCCATGGCTATGGCAGATAAAAAAACCGGGAGACATCTGTTGTCTCCCGGCTTCCACAAAACTACTAACTAAACCAACTTGGGCAAAACCGTCTAACCAATTGAATCTATGGGCGTTATTTAGATTATCATGGTTGTTATTTCTAAATACTGTTACGGCACTTTGAATTATTAGTTTTTGATATTGGACGAATCGTTATATTTTCCTGACTAACTATTCTGGAAATATGACAATCATTTTCAGGAAGTGTTTTCAAAAAATTGGTGGTGGGTAATTGAGGTTGGTGAGTATGTGTGATGCTTGTGTTTTTTTTGTTGAGTTGTTGTTTAGAGGTGCTGCCTGAGCTAAAGTGCCCTGGGATCAGCCGAAGAGCCGAGCTTTGAGTTTATGGGTTGATGCCCCTGCTTTCGTTAGGTCAGGCTATTCCTCCCCCCAGGTGAGTGACAGGCTCACTGATGAGAGTGTGCGGGGCAAGGACAACACTCAGCGCACCTCTTTACCTCCCTCCTGATGGCTTATCGGGATTAAGCCGGGGGTCATCGTACTTTAATCGAAGAGCGGCTTTAGCCGTGGAAAGATTACGGTCTTTATCCGGAGTATTTTATATTCAGGAATGCCTGCAATGGAGTTTTTGGAGGGTATCATAAGTTTTCCGGATATTGCTTGCAGATCTTAGTGCACTAGAATTCGCGAAAGATCAAATCCCCGGAAAATAGTATTGATCCCAAATCTGCCTTCGTCAAGGCTACGGCGTAAAAAAAAGCCGGGAGACATCAAGTGTCCCCCGGCTTCCACAAAACTACTAACTAAACCAACTTGGGCAAAACCGTCTAACCAATTGAATCTATGGGCGTTATTTAGATTATCCTGGTTATTTTTTCTATAAGCTGTTACGGTACCTCAACTAATAAGTTTTTGATATTGGACAAACCGTTTTATTTGCTTGACAAACGATTTAAAATTCCTTACTAAAATACCAATACCAATTTAAACAAAAAACAGAACTGTTTTTAAAAAAGAAATGCACAAATACTGCGGACACCAGCTGCTATCTGAAAGCCCTGGCAAGACTTTCAAGCGAATGGATATCTTCCTCCACAGCGTTACCAACGACAATTATATCAGCCCCAGCACCAGAGATAGCACGTGCCTGTTCCGGTGTGCGGATCCCTCCTCCGATGACAAGTGGAATGGAAATATTCCTTTTGACCTCAGCAACCAGCTCCGGCCGGATACTCTGTGCTGCTCCACTGCCCGATTCCAGGTAGATTAACTGATTTCCCATCAGCTCACCTGCAATGGCAGTGGCAACCACAAGGTCAAATTTATCGGCCGGGATAGGCCTGGTATTACTGATGTATTCCACAGAGGAACCATTCCCCTCTCCCACCAGGATATAGGCTGTAGGAATCACTTCGATACCCGATTTCTTCAGAAAGGGTGCAGCAAGAACATGATTCCCGATCAGGTAATCAGGATTCCTGCCTGAGATCAGGGATAGCAGCAGAATTGCATCGGCTTTTCCACTTAGCTGAAGAAGGCTTCCCGGGAAAAGAATTACGGGCAGGTTGGTGTTTTTCTTAATGACTTCGATACAACCATCAATGCGTTCATTCACCAGGCTCCCCCCAACCAGAATGTAATTAATTTTATTCTCTTCTGCAGCATAAAGGGTTGCCAGCAATGAATGCACAGTATACTTATCAGGATCAATCAGTAATCCGAATTTCTTTCCAGGTTTATTTATTTCATTGATCAGCATAGCAAATATCCTCCAGGCTGGCAGATTATATTATGAGCTTTTACAACAATACACCACCACATAATTATTTATGGTGAAGTAGTTGAGTTTAAATTTATCGTGCCAGTATTTATTATCCACCCAGCCATATACCACTCCAAAATCTTCGGGCTCAAAAGGCTCAATGGTCAGGTTTTTCTTAAAACTGATATCCTGTTTGTCACAGATCTTGTATAATGCTTCCTTGGCGCACCAATGTATATACAGGTGGTATTTTCTTCTTCCGGGCTCCCGTATAATCACTTCATCCTCATTAATAAAGCGATCC
Source organism: Bacteroidales bacterium (assembly GCA_016931575.1). Classification (GTDB taxonomy): domain Bacteria; phylum Bacteroidota; class Bacteroidia; order Bacteroidales; family UBA10428; genus UBA10428. The sequence goes on from JAFGEO010000045.1 coordinate 156,912, forward strand.
TCAATATCACTGATCTTATGAGACATAAACTCAAGGTCCAGGCCAATTTTCTTCTTCTCACTCAGCATAATTGCCGTAAGGTTTTTTGAGTGAGAAATACTGATACGAAGCTTGCTCTGGTGGAGGAAGGGTTTACGCTTATCACTGTATACAATGGGGCCGATAGTATCTCCCGCAAGGTTCTTTAACAACACACGGACGCTAAGGAATTCAATCTTCCGATCTTCACTTTTAAATCCATCAAGACGATCCTTTTCCCCCGGATATAAGTGTACCATTGAGTACAGGGTGTTGTAATCTTCTGTGATCTCCCAGATTCCAAAAACGCAATCCTCTTCGTACTTCTCCTTAAGTATCAGCGGCATACTATTTTACTTCCATGAAATTGTATTAATCAAATGTACTACATCCTTTCTGAAGAAATCGATAGCAGGTGCAAGCGAATCATAATTTGGGGTGACATAAAAGTATAGCGATCCCCGCAATGATGAAGTACTGTCACTTACGAAAAAAGTCAGTGAAGTTGCTGTGTTACCAACAAGGTCGTATATCAAGCCGTAAATTCTTTTCTCAGTATCCTGAATGACCGTCGATTCCACATCGTTGGCTTCGCCGGATGCTATCTGCTTCGAAATGAATTCGTACTCATTCTCTTCCAGACGTTGAAGGTTGTCAATTGGATGGTAGGTAAGGTGTATTTTTGCTCCGTATTCCGGGGTACTGACATCAAACCAGCAGGGATGTTCCTTAAGGGAGACAACTTCAGAGTACACCGGATACTCGAAAGAAATGTTACAGTCGCTCTGAAAAATCCGGTATTCCTTTTCCGGAAATTCAATGCGGAAGTATGCCCTTGGCTTCGGAATTGGTGTTTCCCTGAATTCCTCGACAAATCGTTTCGGGATCAGGAGCGATTTACCCGGTTCCCTCAGGAATATATCCACGTATACGAATACTGCCAGGATGAGCACCAGGATAAGGGAAACTGCAAGGAGAATCTTAGACCGATGTGTTCTGATTACATTCATGCTTACTTTCTTGTTGGCCGGATCGAAACTTTGATCTTCTTGATCCTGCGGTGGTCCACGGAAGTGATGGTAAAAGTAAGGTTTTTATAGGTGAGTTTATCATCTTTTCTCGGAAACTCTCCGCGAAGTTCCAGGATTAGTCCTGCCAGCGTATCCGCTTCCCCCTTTACCTTATTGAATATATCGTCTTCAAGTTCAAGCACCTTATACAGGTCGTTAAGCAGGATCTTACCCTCAAAAATAAAATTATTGTCATCGATCTTCTCATAGGGAAGAACTTCTGCATCCGACTCATCGGTTATTTCTCCTACAATCTCCTCTAAAATATCCTCAAGTGTTACTATTCCGGAAGTCCCCCCGTACTCATCCACCACAACAGCCATGTGTATGCGGTTTGTCTGAAACTCTTTCAGCAGGTCATTAATCTTTTTACTTTCAGGAACAAAATAGGAAGGCCGGATCATTGACTGCCATTCGAATGAATTTGATTCGCTAAGGTGAGGCATCAGATCCTTGATATAGAGGATCCCTCTGATCTGATCGAAGTTGTCTTCATAAACCGGGATCCTTGAGTAGCCTGAATCATTAATACGCTTTAACAAATCCTTGTAAGGTGTATTGATCTCCACGGCCACAGTGTCTACCCTTGAGCGCATAATGTCGCATACATCAATGTTGCCAAACTTGACAATCCCCTTCAGGATATCCCTTTCTTCGTTGAGGTGTGATTCCGTAAGCTCCAGTGCATCGGAGAGGTCATCGATGGACAGGTTGCCCGAGTGTTTCATCAGCTTTCGGTTGACGATCAATGTCGAATAGATCAGGAAGGTGCTGATAGGCCAGAACAATTTGTTGAAAAATGCAAGCCCGGGAGCGGTTAACCTGGCAAACTGAATGGCAAAACGATTAGCATAAACCTTAGGGAAGATCTCACTGCAGAAAAGGATAAGTGCTGTCACAGCAACTACCTGTAACAGAAATGTTACCCAGTACGGACCTGATATCTCGAAAACAAGATTTGTAAGGAACGTTGAAAGAATGACGATTCCGATATTCACAAAATTATTTGTGATCAGAATGGTAGCGAGCAGCCTGTCCGGAAAGCTCAGTTGATGCAACACCATCTTATTCAAACGGCTTTTCGTTTCCCTGAGGTTTTCCAGTTCGTTTGGTTTGAGTGAAAAGAAGGCTACCTCGCTCCCGGAAACAAAACCCGAGATTAAAAGCAAAATGAGCAATACCACCAGGTAAACCACTACCTCACCGGAAATGCTCAAAATCCTAACACTGCAAAAAAAACCTACAATCGAATGATAATAATCTGATTCCAAAAGTTTATCAAAAAGTAAAACATCATCAGAATGGGAGATCATCAGCCCCATCAGCATCAACAGCTGGTCCGCTATTGTTATCCGGAGCCTGCTGTGCAGAATTATTCGAAGAATTTCCCGGAGATGACATCTCGGAACCTCCGAATTCACCCCGTTTTCCTAATAGATTCATAACATCGGCTACGATTTCCGTAGTATATCTTTTATTTCCATCACGATCATCCCATGCACGAGTTTTTATGCGGCCTTCAATATACACTTGACTGCCTTTTTTAACATATTTTTCAGCTATTTCAGCCAAACCACGCCACAATACCACATTGTGCCATTCAGTCTGGGACACTTTCTCTCCGCCTTTGTTTGTGTAATTTTCAGTAGTAGCTAATCTGAAATTAGCCACGGGAGTCCCACTATCGAGGTAACGTATCTCAGGGTCATTTCCAACAAACCCTACCAATATTGCTTTGTTAACTGACATAATTGAGTGTTTAATGAATCGTAAAAGTACAAAAATAATTAAATCGCATCAGCTCTGTTGAGAAATCGTTAAAAGCTTTTCTTCCTTCAGGTATCTACTAATCAGTTCAGGAAAGGGAAATGCCTTAATATCAGTCCTTTTAACCTGGATTACTCCGGGGTAAGAAATGGGCTTACGTACTTCAATCCGGATAAAACGGGTATGCAGGATCCGATGTGACAAAATATGCCTGTATTCCCTTGCCGAAGAAATGATTACTGCCTCACAGCCTGTAAAAGTACTCTCCCAAAATTTTCCAGAGAGTAATTTCCCGATTGGTTCTTCAGTTTCCGTTTCGATCAGGGGGAAGTCATAAAGTAAGGCCCAGATATCCCCAACGGCACGCTGGCGGAGAAAGATGACATCTCCCATGGCCACGACCAGGTATGTGAAATAACGATGTGAGGGCTTCGGTTTTTTCACTTTCACAGGCAAGTCGCCCATGGCGTTTTTCTGCCTGGCATGGCACGATGCCTGCAGGGGACATACATCACATGCCGGGTTTCTGGGCAGGCAGATCAAGGCACCCAGCTCGATCATAGCCTGGTTATGCTTCCCCGGATCCTTTCTGTCAAGCAAGTCATTAGCCGCCTGTAAAAAGACCTTCTTTCCGGGGCCGGTGTTAATCGGGTCAGTTATCCCAAGGTAGCGCGCCAGCACCCTATATACATTACCGTCCACTGCGGCCCATGCTTCCCCGAAAGCCAGGGAAGCAATTGCTGCCGCTGTATAATCGCCAATCCCGGGAAGTTTACGGATCACTCTGTATTCCTCGGGAAATTTTCCATTGTATTCTTCCATGATGATCCGGGCTGCCTTATGCAGGTTCCTTGCGCGGGTGTAATAACCCAAACCTTGCCAGCAATGTAAAACTTCATTGACAGGGGCATCCGCCAGGGTTTTGATATCCGGGAATTGCCTGATAAATCTAAAATAGTAGGGAGTTCCCTGATTTACACGGGTTTGTTGCAATATTATCTCGGAAATCCATATCTGGTAGGGAAGACCCTCTTCTCTCCAGGCTAAATTTCGTTTGTTCCTGTCGTACCACTCTCCTATCAACTCTGAAACATTCATACAATAAGGAAGTTATAAAATCAAATTAAATCACAAAAATACTATTGTTGGATTTCATATATCAATATAAATAATTTATATTTGCAACTCATTTGTGGAAGACAATAATGTAAATAACTGATAATTAAAGATTTTTTAAAAATGACCAAAGCAGATATCGTAAACGAGATTTCGAAAAACACTGGAATTGAAAAAATAACTGTACAGAAGACCGTTGAAGCCTTCATGGAAGTAGTAAAGAATTCCCTGACAAAGGAAAAGAACGTGTACCTGAGAGGCTTTGGTAGCTTCATCGTAAAAAGGAGGGCAAAGAAAACTGCTCGGAACATTTCAAAGAATACTACTATTATTATTCCAGAGCATTTCATTCCTTCTTTTAAGCCTGCAAAGACATTTGTCAATAAGGTGAAATCGAATATTAAGTAATCATTTAAAATACTTTTTGTTATGCCAAGCGGTAAGAAGAGAAAGAGGCACAAGATGGCTACTCATAAGCGTAAGAAAAGACTACGTAAGAACAGACATAAGAAGAAATAAACAGAAATATTTCATTTTATCGAATGTACATTAAACCTAGAGCTATTCTGGCTTTAGGTTTATCATTTTCTTGTTGGTCTACTTACATCTGTTTGTTTTCTTCGTAATTTTTTAAGGTTTGACTAAAGAACTGATCATTGATGTAGCTTCTGACGAAATTGATATTGCCTTACTTGAGAACAAGAAATTAGTTGAGCTAAGTAAAGAAAAAAGCAATCCCAAATTTTCGGTGGGTGATATCTACCTGGGAAGGGTAAAAAAGATAATGCCCGGATTAAATGCAGCATTCGTTGATGTTGGATACGAGCGCGATGCATTTTTACACTATCTGGATTTAGGGCCCCAATTTCGTTCACTGCAAAAATTCCTGAACGCTGCCCTCAGCAGAAAAGGGAAACCAGTGTCGATGCAAAAGTTTCGACGCGAGAAGGATATTGACAAAAATGGGAAAATTACAGATGTACTGTCATCCGGACAGGTCATCCTTGTGCAGATTGCCAAAGAACCCATTTCAACAAAAGGTCCGCGCCTAACTTCCGAAATTGCTCTTGCCGGCAGGAACATGGTGCTGATGCCTTTTAATGATAAGGTTTCCATCTCGCAAAAAATAAAATCGGAAGAAGAACGAAACCGACTTCGTACCCTTCTCAGAAGTATTCGACCCCAAAATTACGGACTGATTGTCCGCACCGTTGCTGAAAGCAAAATGGTGAAGACTCTGGATGAAGAACTGCGCGATCTGATAAAAAGGTGGGAAAATGCCTTTGACCGCATGCGGGGAAAAACCCCTCCCTCTTTAATTGTCAGTGAGATCAACAGGACAACAGCAATTCTGAGGGATATCCTGAATCCTTCTTTTAATAATGTTTATATAAATGACGAGAATGTAGCCCGGGAAGTGAAGGAATACATCACTAACATTGCCCCGGAGAAACAGAAAATCGTTAATCTGTATTCGGGAAGTGCCCCCATCTTTGAAAAATTCGGTATTGAAAAGCAGATTAAGTCTTCCTTCGGAAAGACAGTCTCATTCAAGAGTGGTGCATACCTGATCATCGAACATACTGAGGCCCTGCATGTAATCGATGTAAATAGTGGTAACAGGGCCAAAAACGTTAATAACCAGGAAACAAATGCCCTTGAGGTCAACCTGGCTGCCGTCGATGAAATTGCCCGGCAACTGCGCCTTCGCGATATGGGTGGAATCATTGTGATCGATTTTATTGATATGCACCACAACGAAAACAAAAACAAGGTTTTCGATCGCATGAAGAAGGTAATGGAGGATGACCGTACCAAGCACAGTATCCTGCCCCTAAGTAAGTTCGGCCTGATGCAGATCACGCGTCAGCGGGTCCGCCCCGAGATGGAGATCAATACACGTGAAAGGTGCCCGACCTGTGGAGGTACCGGCGAAATATCCCCAAGCATCCTGGTTGTGGAACGTATCGAAGGGGCCCTGGCTCAGCTTGTGGAACGCGAACAACTGAAATCTGTCTCGCTAAGACTTCACCCCTTTATTGCTGCCTATTTGACGAAAGGATTCTGGAAAACCCCCATCGGTAAATGGAAGAAAGAATATGGATGCAAGATCAATGTTGTACCGATCAGCTCTTACGATTTCCTGGAATTCAAATTCTTCTCCGCTGATGGTACCGAATTTGTCAGCTAGTTCGGCCTGATATTTATCTCAATTCCTTTAGTTTCCGTAATTACATAGCTTTCTCTGTGTGAAATGTTAAACTGCGTTAAATTGTTTTGTTTTTCGTATTGATATATCTATATTTGTCTATACGTTAATGACGCTTTTTTTGTAATTTTAAGGAAATTGTAAGCCATGAAAAAGATTATTTCCCTTGCAGTGCTGGCCGTCATAGTTCTATCAAGCGGTTTTGGCCAAAATCCCTTTTCATTCGATTATTCTTCAACAAAGTTGAGCAATGATACCTATGAACTAAGCTTCAGCTTTGATATAAAGGAGGACTGGCATCTATATGGTAAGATTATTGAAGGTGAAGGCCCCGTACCCATGAGATTTAGCTTCGATAAAAATGAACGGGCGGAGTTCCTGACCGAAATAGTGCCTCAACAGAAACCGGAAATAAAATACGAAGAGGTTTTTCCTGCAACGGTAGAACTTTACGGTGGAAAGGTTACTTTTAAAACCAAGGTAAGGATCAAGGGAGAGCAAGCTACAAAGCTAACCGGTTTCGTAGAGGTTCAGGCCTGCTCGGGAGGCAGCTGCATCCCGCCACTGCCATACGATTTCGAATTCTCCCTCTCCGGAAGTGAAAGCATCAGGGGATTCGCGCAAAGTGATAAAAAGGTGAGTATACAATCCATAGGCAGTGGGGAGAAACCGACCAGCCCGGTTCCTGCCTTTAAAACAGAAACTATTTCCATCACAGCAACTGAAGGTATAACAGAAGATCTTACAAATGACAGCCTGAAAGAAGACCTGACGGAGACAGCAACAGAAATTGAATCAACAACCGATGCTGTGGCTGCTGATGAAAAAGGAAATGACAAAACCATGCCCGGACTTTTCCTGTTAGGACTGCTGGGCGGTCTGCTCGCACTGTTAACCCCCTGTGTTTTCCCGATAATTCCTCTGACCGTATCCTTCTTTATGAGGGACACAAGCAGAGGAAAAGCCATTCGCAACGGACTGATCTTCGGCATATCCATTGTCATGATCTACACGCTGGTAGGCCTTGTCGCAGGGATTACCAGGCTCGATCCGACCAAAGCTATTGCTTCCCACTGGATCCCCAACCTGATCTTTTTCCTCTTATTCCTGGCCCTGGCATTCTCATTCCTCGGCCTCTATGAAATAACCCTTCCCAACAGCTGGTCCAACAAGATCGATCAGCGGGCAGATAAAGGTGGATTTCTGGGACCCTTTTTCATGGCCCTTGCCACAGTGATTATAAGTTTTTCCTGCACAGGGATCATCGCAGGAACGGTTCTGGGTTATGCCATGAAAGGTGAAATCATACAACCTGTAGTGGGGATGTTCGGATTTGGGCTGACTTTTGCCCTGCCCTTCACCTTGCTGGCTATTTTCCCCGGATTCCTGAGTAAACTACCAAAGTCGGGTGGATGGCTGAATTCGGTTAAAGTATTTTTCGCCTTCATTCTGCTGGCTTCATCCATTATGTTTATCAGCAACCTGCAACTTGGCTTCTTTACTCGCGAACTGGCCGTGTCCCTTCTGGTCGTCTTACTGGTATTGCTGGGGATATACCTGCTGGGGAAAATCAGGTTTTCCCACGACAGTGAACTTCCCCATGTAACCATACCCAGACTACTGATCAGTGTGGTAGTCTTTGGCCTGGCTCTCAGACTGGTTCCCGGAATTTTCGGATACCCTCTGGGCGTGATTGACTCTTACCTTCCCGATACGTACATGTATGAATATCAGCCTGCAAACACGGGGACCAGCAGCTCATTCAATATTTGCACCGACAAGCCCAAATATTCGGATAAGGTGACCATGCCCCACAAGCTGAAAGCGTATCTCGATTATGATGAGGCCCTCAGTTGTGCCCGGGAGCTAAACAAACCTGTACTACTAGACTTCACCGGGCATACCTGCAAAAACTGTAAGTACATGCACAAAAATATCTGGACAAAACCAGCGGTCAGCAAAAAGCTGGGCAGTGAATTTGTCATCGCCACACTCTTTGTTGATGATAAAACCAAACTTCCTGAAGAAGACCAGGTGGTATCCAGTCGCGATGGAAAACTTAAAAAAACAATCGGCGCCAAGTTCCATGACCTGCAGATCACAAAATTCGGCATTCCCTCTCAACCCTATTATGTGATTGTCAATCTGGATGGAAAAGTGCTCACTAAAGAAAATTTAGGTTACTCAACGGAGAAAGAGTTCCTGAAATTTCTCGATGAAGGACTGACGAATTTCAAGGCAGGAAATTAACCTGCCTGAATTATTGAAACTACTTCGCCTGGTACTCGCGTGGACTAAGCCCAAACTGGTTCCTGAAGCACTTCGCAAAATATGAATGGTTAGTAAAGCCTACCTGGTCCATGATCTCTGCAATGGTATAATTGCCTCCGGACAACAGCTGTTCTGCCTTCTGGAGGCGGACATACCTGATAAACTCATTCAGGGAGTTGCCGGTAAGCTTTTTAATTTTTCTATACAGACTGGAATGGCTAACGCCTACGGCATAACTTATATCGTGCGAAGAAATGTTGGTTTCAGTAATATGGGCATGGATATACTCTACAACTTCCTTAAGAATTTTATCGTCTCTTGAATCCACCCTCACCTCTTTGGCGCTGATCAACAGCCTGCGGTTAATGAACTCCCTGGTCCTTTCCGATCTGCGGAGAAGATTCACCAGGTTAGCATCCAGCACGGCGATCTCCAGAGGTTTCGGGAGAAAAATATCGACACCGGCTTCGATGGCCTTCAGTTGGTTTTCAGTCTCCGATTTCACGGTAAGAAAAATGACAGGGATACGAGCGGTTTTTGGGTTGTTGCGCACTTCGCGGCAAAATTCGATCCCGTCGATATCAGGAAGCTGGATCTCGCTGATGATGATGTCTGGATGAGTGTTTTTCACCAGCTCAAGTGCTTCTCCGCCGCTGCCTGCCCACAAAAAGTTGTATTTATTCTGCAGCGAAGATGCCAGGTAAAGGTATACATCCTCACTCTGATCCACGAGTACAACCTGGGGCAGGGAGGAATCCTGCTTCAGTTTAAGTCTCATACCGTGCTTCTCTGTCTTTAACACTTCATCGGTAACATATTCTTTTACGTACGGCTCAGAAGATACCAGCCTGGCTTTATGCGCAGGGAGGAAAACCCTGAAAAGAGCTCCTGAACCCGGGCTGCTCTCAACTTCCACCGATCCTCCCATAATTTCTATGAAATCTTTTGCAATCGTTAAGCCGATCCCCGTTCCTGATGCTGTGTTTCCATGCAGTATCTGATAAAACCGTTCGAAAATTTTTTCCTGTTCGCTCTCAGGGATGCCTATGCCGTTATCTTTCACTTCGATTGCTATCCGGTTATCCGGAAAATGCCTGAGTGAAAGCCGGACATGTCCGCCGGCAGGCGTATACTTGATGGCATTGGAAAGCAGGTTTTGAAGGATGGAATAGAGTTTCTCTTCGTCGGCAACGAGGTTCAGCTGCCGGAATTCCGATTTCAGTTTAAGGGTTACCCCTTTGGCCAATGCCCTGTTACGGAAGAAGGATATGGTCTGCTTGGCAAAGGAAACCAATTCAATCTCATTTTCATTCAGGTCAACCTGATGCCCGGTTTCCAGCTTTCTGAAGTTGAGTAACTGGTCGATATACACCTTTAGGAACTGGGCATTCCGGTCTACAAGTTCCAGGGTATTTCGGGTGGTTTCCCTGATTTCAGATTTTTTCAGAAGGTTCCTGACAGGATCAATGATCAATCCGATGGAGGTCAGCAGCTCGTGGGAAATGTTCACATAGAACCGGATCTTGGAATTGCTAAGCTGTTCGTTTTTTTCCTGCTCCAACTGAATGAGGTCCATCTGGGCCTTGAAACGCATACCCCGGTGATACTGCCTGAAAATCAGGTAGCCAATCGTAAGGATAAGCACCCCGTATATCAACAGGAATGGCCACCTCAGCCATAGAGGTTTAAGGATCTCCACTTCGAATGTTGTAATCTTCCCGGGCTTACCCCTTAACAGGGGTTTCATGCTGAAAGTGTACTTCCCGGGGGGAAGATTCATGTATTCAATGGAGTTCGACCCGGGCTCCAGGATCCTCCAGTTCTGGTCATATCCTTCCAGGAAGCAGGAGTACTGCACCTGGTCCATGCTGGTATAATCGAAAGATGAAAACTCGAGGGTCAGGTTATTCTTTCGGGAGGGCAGAATGAGCTTTTGGTCGTTAAGCATAACGGATTCTGTCAGAACTTTGCCTTCAACCCGCTGCTCCGGGAAAATGACACTTCCGTTCACCTTAAGTACCGTAACCATAGCTGAAGCCTCCTCCCGTTCGCTATAAAATGCCTTTGGATTAAAACGGAGGAATCC
>JAFGEO010000046.1 GCA_016931575.1 Bacteroidales bacterium
CCAGGGAAAACAATAGTAAAAGAGTAAATATGCGTGTCACGGTATGACCTCCTTTGGTGATGAGAATACTATCATCAGCAGCGAACCCAGGGAAGTCCGATTTGAAAAGTACGAAGTAGTAGGTCCGATCCCCGGACCCGGGCACGAAGATCTCGGGAATAGTCACGGATTCGATGCAGCAGGTCGCAGGTTTTACCCCCAACAAACAGCCCTGCCTGGAACGCCGCTCTCCAGAGCGGCAAAGGCGAACTGAAAACGACGAAGTGCTGGAAGCTTATGCCACAATCCCGGCTTAAATTGTCATAATCACCAATATCTTCCTTTGAATAAATATTTAAAATCCCTGTAAAAGCGATTCCAATTGTGATTGAATAAGCCGGCCTTCAGTTGAATGGCGGAGATTGAAAAGATCAACCTGCCGAACATCAGGATAAAACTGCTCCAGCAGTTACTGGCCAGGGCAATTAAAGAGTTCCGGAAGGTCAATCGGCTAAAGGGCGTCGATTTTTCCAGGCAGTTCAAGGTTCTGGTTGACAAATACAATGACCGGAGCGAGCAGGCGGAAAATTTCAAGCGGTACCAGGTTCAGAGATTTCAGCCCTTTTTTGATATCGTAACTCGTCTTCATTGCACTACAATAGGCAAAAGGAGTGCAGATTCGTTAGAGTGGGGAGATAAAAGATGCATTTTTCAGGTATTGTGGAGCTGCTTAACAACGCTGCCCTGCTTCTGGCCCTTGGCCTAATCTATGATACCCTGGGATTCTGGCCCAGGGCCAAAAAGCATCCAAAACTCATCGGAATTTTGACTGGAGCATTCCTGGGCCTGGTTGGAATTGCTCTGATGATGAATTCATGGGATTTTGGTGATGGCGTCATATTTGATACCAGGTCGGTAATTCTTTGTATCTCCGGCTTATTCTTCGGAGGTATCCCTACAGTAGTAGCCATGGTTATTACCTCCATTTATCGCCTTTCATTGGGCGGAGGGGGCGCATTAGCTGGAATATGCGTTATTTATACCTCGGGAGCCATTGGGCTGGGCTGGCGACACTTCAGATCCAAAGGCCAGAAAAATCCCTCCATCAGTGAACTCCTTCTTTTCGGCATTGTTGTACATCTGGTAATGCTTGCCTGCATGCTGCTCATGCCATGGCAGACCGCTGTCAGGATAATTTCGACTGTGACCCTTCCGGTACTGACCATCTACCCTGCCGCAACTGTAGTATTGGGCAAGCTGCTGGCTAATATCAGCAAACGAAGGCTTTTGGAAAATGAAACCAGGAAGAATGAACAAAAATGGCGCGCATACATCGAAAGCGCTCCGCTCGGCGTTTTTATTACTAACAGAAAAGGGGAATACCTCGAAGTGAACCCAGCGGCCAGCGAGATAACGGGTTATTCGAGGGAAGAACTCCTGAATATGAGCATTCCGGACTTATTGCCTCGAGATAACCTGGAAAGCGGCGTCTCTCATTTTCAACAACTCCTTGAAAAAGGCTCCTCCGTGGGAGAGATGAGTTTTATCAAAAAGAATGGTGACACACGCAACTGGATTGTTTCCGCTGTTCGCCTAAGCGATGACAGGTTTCTCGGATATGTGGAGGACATTACTGAGAGGAAACTTGCAGAGGAAAAGTTTCAGCACTCCTACGATCTTATGCATTACATCATTGAACACGCAAACAGTGCAATAGCTGTACACGACCGAAACCTGAAATACCTGTTTGTCAGCCAAAGATATCTTGATGAATACGGAGTTAAAGAAAAAGATATAATCGGTAAACACCATTACGAAGTTTTCCCGGACTTGCCTCAGAAGTGGCGCGATGTGCACCAGAAAGCTCTGGCCGGTGAGGTGTCAAGGGCCGATTGTGATCCATATTATCGAGACGACGGTTCTGTTGAATGGACAGCGTGGGAGTGCCGTCCCTGGCATGATAATGATGGTTCGATCGGGGGCTTAATCGTATTCACCAGGGTAATAACAGAGCAGGTGTTAGCCGCGAACGCACTGCGGGAAAGCCTGGAGGCTAACAGAGCAATTATCGAGGCGTCTCCATTGGCTATTTACAGCCTGACTCCGGAAGGCCATGTGAAAACCTGGAACCTGGCTGCTGAGCGAATTTTCGGCTGGAAAGAGGACGAGGTCCTTGACCGCATCCTTCCCATCGTGCAGGAAGATCAGAAGGACCACTTTCACAGCCTGTGCAAGTCTGTAATAAATGGAGAAACATTTTCTCAACTTGAAATTACCCGGCAACGCAAGGATGGCTCTCAAATTGAAATAAGTCTATCTGAATCTCCCATATTTAATTCTAATAAACAACCTGTTGGAATTATTGCTATTGCCGAGGATATTACGGAAAGAAAAAAAGCTGAAAGAGAGAAAGAAAGACTTAACGAAGATCTGATCCAGTCTCAGAAACTGGAATCTGTAGGGCGGCTGGCAGGCGGAGTCGCACACGATTTCAATAATATGCTGAGTGTTATTCTTGGATATGCTGAACTGGCCGAGCAAAACCTGGAATCAGAGGAAAATGTGAGGCTCTCTTTGAAAGAAATAAGGAACGCCGCCAAAAAATCTGCCGATATCACCCGTCAATTATTAGGCTTTTCGAGAAAACAGACCATATCTCCTGAGGTGCTTGACCTGAACAGGATGGTAGAAAGCGTACTTAAAATGCTTCGGCGCCTGCTTGGTGAAGACATCGATCTTGCCTGGTTTCCGGGTGCATCAATCTGGCCTATAAAAATGGACCCCTCCCAGATTGATCAAATTCTAGTGAATCTGTGCGTGAACGCCCGGGACGCCATCGACGACGTAGGAAAAATCACCATTGAGACAGGTGTTAGATCCTTCGATGAAGCTTACTGTAATGATCACGCAGATTTTGTCCCGGGCGAATTTGTGATGTTGTCGGTGAGCGACGATGGCTGCGGAATGAGCAAAGAGGTAATGCAGCATCTGTTTGAACCGTTTTTTACAACCAAAGAAATGGGAAAGGGCTCGGGGCTTGGCCTGGCGACAGTGTACGGCATCGTTAAGCAGAATAATGGGTTTATTAACATATACAGCGAGCCGGGACAGGGAACAGCTGTAAGAATCTATTTTCGCCGGACGGACGCCCCAATTGAGTCAATTCAGGAGGATAGTGAGACCAACGTTGACAGTGGAGGCACTGAGACCGTGCTGCTGGTCGAGGACGAAGAGAAGATTTTAAGGCTGACAAAAACCATGCTGGAGCGCTATGGCTATGCCGTTGTAGCTTTCACCGACGCTGAGGAAGCCGTGAGATTTGCCCGGGAGCATCCCGGCACCATTCAAATTCTCATTACTGACGTGGTTATGCCCAAAATGAACGGTCGTCAACTGGCCCGGGAGATTCAGAATGTCTATCCTTCCATCAAGGTTCTGTACGTTTCCGGATACACAGCCAATGTTATAGCCCATCGGGGCGTGCTTGATAAGGATGTTCATTTTCTTCAGAAGCCTTTTTCTCAGGGAAAACTGGCTGCAAAAGTTAGGGAAGTCATTGATGAATAGCCACTTGATTTATTAATCAGATTATTTTTAGAGATGCAAAATGATTAAAAAACAAATTGATATAGAAGTACCAAAAAATATCATGGAAAACTGGCAGGAGACTGCCAATCTTTTATCTGACATTGTCGCGATCCCCGCAGCATTGATTATGCGGTATAGAGATCCGGAAATCGAAGTGTTCGTTTCAAGCAAAAGCGAAGGGAATCCATACAAGCCCGGGGATAAAGAGAAGCTGATGGGATCCGGTCTTTATTGTGAAACGGTCATAAAAAGTCAAAAGAAACTGCTCGTGCCCAATGCCCTGGAAGATCCTGAGTGGAAGGATAATCCAGACATCAAGCTGAACATGATTTCCTACCTTGGATTTCCGATATTGCTCCCAAACAAGGAGCCTTTCGGGACAATTTGCATTTTGGACAGCAAAAGAAATGAGTATTCGAAAACAGTTGAGAATCTGATTGCCAAGTTACGAAACATGATTGAGTTCGAGCTTGAAATGATCTACATAAACAAGACGCTCGGCGAAGAAAACAATAGCCTCTCGGACTACCTGGCTGAACTGCAAGCCCTGCGCGGCATAGTCCCAATATGCTCAAATTGCAAAAGCATAAGAACCAAAGAGGAAAAGTGGCAGCCTATTGAACAGTATTTGATTAAGAACCCTGTAGCTGACTTCAGTCACAGCCTTTGCCCAGAATGCATGCAGAAGCTCTACCCTGAATTCGATGATGAATCTTAGCCTGTATTTCTCTACTTATTTCCTTGCCGTAGTAGCAGGCTGGTGAGAAATGCGGGTTAGCCGTTCTTACCGGCTTTTTTCGGGCTGAAATCCCTGTGGTTTAGGATATGGGGGGTAATAAAACGGAGATCTGAGATGTGAGAAGTTCGTGAAGTTCGAGATGGCGGAGGAGGTGGGATTCGAACCCACGGTACGGGGGCTGCCCGTACAACGGTTTTCAAGACCGCCGCATTCAACCGCTCTGCCACCCCTCCATGCAACACCTGAAATGGTGAAGAGCCATATTGTACATTAAAACAACCGGATTTTAAAAATTACAGGAGCCCTGTCTCGTTGTCGTTATCGTTTCCGCGGGATTCGTCCACCGTACTATAGGCAGCCTTGCCTGTAGCTTGTCCTGCAGGCAGCCTTGCCTGTAGATGTTTACGGAGGGCGGTATTCGATAGAAAATCGATACTGGACATTTGGACATTAGGCGATGAAACACTCCGCACTAAAGTGACAGAAAGTAAAAGGATAAATCCATAAGCTGGAAGCTTATAGTACAAGCTACAGGCTTGAAGCCCGTAGTACGGAGCTGGAAGCTTATAGTACA
>JAFGEO010000047.1 GCA_016931575.1 Bacteroidales bacterium
CCGGAAGGAAAACGAGCAGCTCCTGAGGGAACAGGAAGCTCAGCGAGCCAGGCAGGCCGAACAGCTCACCCGCGAAAATCAGGAAGCACAGGAATACAACCAGCAGGTACTCGACCGTCAGGAAACGGAGCGCGCAAAACGCACCGAAGAACAGCTCAAAGAGAGTGAGGCCATTCAAGCCTACAATCAAAAAATGTTGCACGAACGGGAAGAAAAGATCCAGGAACTTCTTAGCAAGGACAGCAGGTATTTGGAGAAACTTGATAAACTTTATGCCCGGGAAAATCAGAATAAACTGAAGGAGCAAACTAAGAAACTGAAAGTTCTGGAAAAGAGGAGCCAGAAGATTACCGATGAAAATGAACGCCAAAAAATACTGGAAGAGCAAGCCAGGCTACTTCAGGAACGTGAAAAAACACGACAAAGCGAGCAGGTAACAAAGTACAATCAAATCGTGTTAAGGGATCAGGAGAAAAAACGGAACGAGCTGATGGAGGAGAACTCCGCATATACTAAAAAAAGGCAAAAACTAAATGAGAAAACCCGGATTAAGTACCTTCATCAAATCGAAAAACAGGAGAAGGAATGGCAAGCCGAAAGTGAAAAAATAGCCCGTTATAACAACAGGATCCTTGAGTTGCAAGAGCAAAAAAAACTCGCCCAACAAAAAGAAGCCGAAAAGATCAGTAAACAAATAGAACAAGAAAATGAGAAATTAAAAAGATACCAGACTTCCATGCAAAAGAAAAGGATGGAGAAGAACCCATAAAGCTTAACTATAAACATTGACATACAAATACTTAAATACTATAACTATATGAAAATTACCAAGTATGTTGCCATAGTTGTTTTGGCTCTTTCACTGGCTCCCTCATATGGCCAGAAAACTGAAGTTTCCATGAAGGATATCCTTGAAAAAGCGGATACCTTCATCAATATTATTGAGTTTGACTATGAGCAGGAAATCGTGCGAATGGAAATCGACATTATCCGGGATTCCAAAGAAACCTTTCGCCACCTCTCAGATGGTTACGAATACGGAATTTTTGTTTTTGGTGATTACAGGATAAAAGATTTGGATGTCAATGTATATACCTTTGACGGAACTCAGTGGGTTCTTGAAGCAAAGGATGAAGAAGAAAATGAGTTTGCCTTGCTTTCCGTCACCCCGGAAAGGACACAGCAGTACAAGATCGAAATTAAAGCCTATTCTTTTAATGAAGGGTATGACGTAGGCCATTACGGGCTTATCATTTTTCATGAGTAACACGCCCGGGTAACACGCCCGGAACAATCCATAGAAGAAAATTAATCAGGGGCTGTTCACCCATTTTCTGTAACAGCCCCTTGATTTCTTTCTCCCCTGCAGAATAATAACAAGCAGTTCTTTTTGTATGTCTACCAAAACGGACTTCTTGTCTACTTCTTTTTTTACCCGTGCACCCCGGGTATACCTTTGTGATGTTATATGAAATTCTCCGTGAGAGCGAGAAAAAATCACAGAGTAGAATGAGAGAAAAATTATTTATACTGTCATTATTTGTCCTGATAATAAGAGCCCCCCTCTTTGCACAGGTAAGAGATTTTGGTCTTTGGACTACCATAGAGGCCCAAAAAGAGTGGAATAAGTGGGATTTTTGCGCCAATGCCGAAATCAGGACAGCCGAAAACAGTACAAAATATCATAGAGGAAGTTTTGGTCTGAATGCAGGCTTTCATCTTATTAAGCCTTTAAAACTTGGATTAAGTTATGAGTATATAAATTTCAATGATACTGAATACGCTGATCTTCAATCCAGACAGCGCTACGCTTTTTATTTCCAGGGAAAGCAAAGGTTCGGCGACTTTAAAATCGACCTGAGAGAAAAGTATCAGCGTACGGTCAAAGATGAACGGGACCGGGTCGAAGAAGACGGAACATACGATCATTATTCTATTAATCCGGAATGGGTCTGGAGGAACCGTATCCGTGTTTATTACAACATCCCCCATTTTCCGATTAATCCATCACTTTCCGTGGAAACCTTCTATCAGCTCAATAATCCCGACAGGAACAGGTTCAGTCAGATGCGCTATAAACTTGCCCTTGATTATAAGCTGAACAAGCACAATAAAGTCTGCCTTTACGGCCTGATAGATCAGGAATTAGACTCTGAACCTATCAGGTATGTAGGTGGTCTGAAATACATTTTTTCATTTTAATACACTGAGTAATGCAGAAGATCTGGATAATAGTATTGACAGCGATTCTTCTTTTTCAAATCAATGCCTGTGAGGAGAATTATATTCCTGATGATAATGGGGGCTCAGGTACAGGCAGCCTGATTCTTGACGGCATTAATGAAGATGCAGACGATTATGATATTGACAGTACGAAACTGGTTCACATCCAACTCAATGATGATGAAATCAGCATTGATTCAGCAGCGACAGCAACAATCGATGGCAGCACGATTACTCTCATATCAGCAAGAACTTATGTGATTAGCGGAAATTTGGCAGACGGACAGCTTATTGTCAATACCGATGATGAGGAAGATGTAAAAATCATCCTAAACGGGGTGAATATCACCTCTTCGTACAGTTCTGCCCTGTTTATCGAAGATGCTTCAAAAGTGATCATTTATCTTGCGGAAAATTCGAATAACTACCTGACAGATGGGGCGACCTATAAGGACCAGACTGACGGAGAACCTAATGCTGCACTTTTCAGCAAGGCTGACCTGTCCATATACGGAACCGGTTCCCTCAAGGTGACCGGAAACTATGCGGATGGCATTTCTGGTAAGGATGGACTGATCATTCAGGAAGCAACCATTACAATCGATGCTGAAGATGATGGCATCCGGGGCAAAGACTACCTGTATTTCTATTCCGGCAACTTCACGATCAATGCCGGTGGTGACGGTTTAAAATCGGACAATGCCTTATCTGCTGATATCGGTTACATTACCATTGAATCAGGAGAATTTACTGTTGTGTCCAAAGGGGATGCGCTTTCAGCCTACAGTCAGGTGGAGATCCTGGATGGAAGCCTCGACCTGACCGCAGGAGGTGGTAGTTCATCTTATAGTAATGGTTCGGCCAAGGGGATCAAAGCAGACACAAAAGTTATCCTTCGGGGTGGTGAATGCACCATAAACTCAGCCGATGATGCATTGCATTCAAATCAGGATGTTGTCGTGGAGAAGGCCTCGGTTGAAATTTCTTCCGGAGACGATGGGGTACACGCAGATGCAAGCCTCACGTTAACTGATTGCGAGATAATT
This sequence comes from Bacteroidales bacterium, assembly GCA_016931575.1. Taxonomy (GTDB): domain Bacteria; phylum Bacteroidota; class Bacteroidia; order Bacteroidales; family UBA10428; genus UBA10428. The sequence continues at coordinate 3,270 of JAFGEO010000047.1, forward strand.
ATCAACCAGTCATACGAAGGAATAGAAAGCAAACAGATAACAGTGAACCAGTCCACAGTGAAAATCATATCTTCAGACGATGGATTCAATGCGACAGCTGGTGCAGGTACCGAGTCGAACGATGGAAGCAGCCTTACCATCAACAGTGGATACATTTGTGTCAATGCATCAGGAGGGGATGCGCTTGATGCAAATGGCAGCATCTATATCAACGGAGGTACCGTGCTGGCGCATGGACCATCATCCAATCCTGAAGTAGGCCTTGACTATAATGGAATCTGTAAGGTCACCGGAGGAGTCTTGCTGGTTTCAGGAACAAATTCCAATATGGCACAGGCACCAGGAACAACCTCAACGCAATACTCCGTACTGGTTCGTTTCAGTTCGACACAAAGTGCGAATACCCTTGTACACCTTGAAGATGAGGATGGGAACATGATATTCTCCTATGCCCCGGTACGTCAGTTCGGCGCACTGGCATTCTCATGCCCTGAGTTGGCTAAGGGAGATACCTATGCAATCTATTTAGGCGGAACTTGTTCAGGCACTGCAACTGACGGCTACTATGTGGATGGAACCTGTTCGGGAAGTGAGCTATATGATGATTTTACCATCTCTGGCATGGTAACCACTCTTGGTTCAGCTTCGGGTGGAGGAGGTGGCCCCGGAGGATTTCCCGGCGGGTTCTGATCCACCGTCACAACTACCTGCTCCCTTAAAGCATTCAAATCTCAAAATATATGTATACTGAGTAGTTATTCGGTATTTCTCAGGAGGCCGATGGCCGGCATAATGCCGGCTTTTTTTCATTCCAGCTATACAATAATCCTACAGCGAGGGTATATTTTCAATGCTCTCCTTTTCATTGGTTTAACATTTTTTTTTACATTTAGTAACTCGTTTGTCGAATAACGCTATGAATGTGGAGACCAGATCCCACTCAAAAAAACGGCATAAAGTGTCGTGCTTTATGAATAATCAACCTAAAAACTCTTAAAATGGAAAATCAAAAACCCTTACAGGAGCACCTAGTAACTGCTATTCTTCACGTGCTCTATCAATTGTTTGTGTATTTTCTTTTTGTTGTACCGTTCGACCTTTGGAAAAAGGCAACTATCCGACTTTCAATCCAAAGTGAAAATCAAAGCCTCAAAATCACCAACATCTCCGGGCTGTGGCCCTTCATGTCATTTCTCAAAGCATTTCTGCTTGAGTTCCTGTTTGATGGCTTCATTTTCCTGTCGTATGCCATCGGTCTGATCGCAGCAATTGTATGGCCAATCACCTCCGGCGAGATAGTTTATGTGATCTTCGGATTACTCTATGGCTATTACATGCCCGTATTTCTTTCCGTGTTCAGGGATCTGTTCCAGTTAGGCCTGCTCCCATTCAGGAAATACATTGATTGGGCCAAAAAACCCGCTCAGCATATGGATCTTGATATCAAGAATAAATAGAGGACCCGGGGGCTGTCCAAAAAGGGCAGCCTCTTTTTTTTATCCTTACTTTCCCGTTATTTATCAAAGCGGCAAAAACCCGGCTAAATTATTCTCTTATTATGGTTCATGGCTTCTGTTAAAATTTTCAGTTTTCTGATAACATCCCTATCTTCACAAGCGGAGAAGAATAGAAAACATTACAGATGAAGAAAAGATTTGGAAACCTCCTGAACCGCAGCCTCAATTTTATCGAAGTTACCGGGAATAAGCTTCCCCACCCGGCAACACTCTTTCTGATTTTTGCTCTGGCGGTTCCGGTTTTTTCATTAATCGCCCACTGGCTCAACTGGACAGCAGTCAACCCTTCCAGTAATGAGGTCATCAAGCCTTTTAACCTGTTGTCTGAAGAGGGCCTTCACATGATGTTAAACAACATGGTGACAAATTTTACCGGATTTGCTCCCCTTGGAGTGGTCCTGGTTGCCCTGCTTGGAATTGGGGTCGCTGAGGAAAGCGGCCTGATCTCCGCCCTTGTCAGGAAGCTGGTCCTTTCGGCTCCGAGCAGGATTCTGACATTTGTTGTGATCCTAACCGGAATACTTTCCAACATCGCCAGCAATGTGGGGTATGTCCTGCTCATTCCCCTGGCCGGTGTGATATATATTGGCTTCAGACGTCATCCCATCGTCGGTATGGCGGCTGCTTTTGCAGGTGTATCAGGAGGATTCAGCGCCAACCTGCTACTGGGAACAGTCGATCCGCTGCTCGCCGGCATCACCGAGGAGGCAGCACAGCTCCTGGATAAAGACTATACCGTAAATCCTACTGCCAACTACTACTTTATGGCTGTTTCTACCATCTTCATTGCACTGGTAGGGACTTTTATTACGGAGCGCATTTCTGAACCCAGGTATGCCAAAGCCCACCCCTTCACAACGGATGAATCCTTTGATACGATCCAACCCCACGAAAAGAAAGGATTGCGTGCAGCCGGAATTACCGCACTTGTGCTTTTGTCCCTGATCCTTTTAGGAATGATACCGGCGCATGGATACCTGAGAGGCGAAGGTGGTAGCCTGCTTAAATCTCCTGTTATCAAAGGTATCGTTGCTGTTATTTTCCTGATCGGGGCTATTTGCGGTGTGGCTTACGGACTGGCCTCAGGAAAGTTTAAAAACGATTCCGACATCATGAAAGGTATGGAAAAGTCAATGTCCAGTGTTGCCGGTTACCTTGTTCTCGTTTTCTTTGCTTCTCAATTTGTGGCATATTTTAGCTGGAGTAATCTGGGAGTAATATTTGCCGTTAAAGGAGCCAGCTTCCTTGAACACCTGAACCTTAGCCTCCCCCTGCTCATTATTCTGTTCATCCTGCTGTCAGGTACCATCAACCTCTTTATTGGCAGTGCTTCTGCAAAATGGGCGCTGATGGCCCCCATTTTTGTCCCCATGTTTATGTTAATGGGATACACTCCTGAACTGTCGCAGGTAATCTACCGGATCGGTGACAGTGTGACGAATATTATCACCCCGATGATGGATTTCTTCGTGCTGATCATCGCTTTCTTCAAGAAATACGATAAGAATGCCGGAATGGGCACCATCATCAGCATGATGATCCCCTACACCGTAGCCTTCTTTATTGTGTGGTCCCTGCTCCTTATTATCTGGATTAAACTGGGTCTCCCCCTGGGTCCGGGTGTCGGCATTTTTTACTAGAAGAGTAAAAAAATATCCGGCTGATAGTTACCAACCGGATACCTTCACGTTATAATCTGGAGTATCTATCCGTTTTTCCCGCCAACTCTACTCCTCATCAAGGAATGGATAACTGTAATCGATGGGAGGATTGAAGTTCTCTTTTATCGTCCGCGGACTTACCCACCTCATCAGGTTGATCAGCGAGCCAGCCTTATCGTTGGTTCCGGAACCCCTTGCTCCTCCAAATGGCTGCTGGCCTACAACTGCGCCTGTGGGTTTATCATTGATGTAAAAATTGCCTGCCGCAAAACGCAATATTTTATCTGCAATAACTACCGCAACCCGGTCTTTTGCAAATACAGCTCCGGTGAGGGCATAAATGGAAGTCTGGTCGCACAGACGGAGAGTCTCTTCATACTTATCTTCATCATAGAGATAGACAGTAAGGATCGGTCCGAAAAGTTCTTCTTCCATGCTGAAAAACTTCGGATTTGTCGTCAGAATAACCGTTGGCTCAATGAAATATCCTTTAGATTTATCATAGTTCCCTCCGATGATTACTTCAGCATCGGGGGCAGCATTGGCTTTCTCGATAGCGCCTGACAGACTGTCAAAGGCTGATTCATCGATTACAGCATTGATAAAATTCCGAAAATCTTCAGGAGGGCCCATGGTAATAGATACGAGGTCGTTTTCGAGACCCTCCTTGATTTCTTGCCATTTCGACCTGGGGATATAGGCCCGGCTTGCTGCCGAACATTTTTGTCCCTGGTACTCGAAAGCACCCCTAGTCAGTGCAGTAATAACCTGCTTCATATTTGCACTTTCATGAACAAATACAAAATCCTTACCTCCTGTTTCCCCAACAATACGCGGGTAGGATTTATACTTTTTGATATTCTTGCCTATCTTTTCCCAGATACTATGGAAGACTCCGGTAGAACCAGTAAAGTGAATCCCTGCAAAATCAGGATGGTCCAGAACAATATCTGCAGTTACCGGACCGGGTGAAAAAATCATGTTAATGACTCCATGAGGAAGCCCTGCTTCCATTAAAACTTCCATAATCACTGCAGCAGAATATACCTGGGTCTTTGAAGGCTTCCAGACAATGGTATTTCCCATCATAGCGGCTGAGGTCTGAAGATTCCCCGCAATGGAGGTGAAATTAAATGGCGTCAATGCAAAAATGAATCCCTCCAGCGGTCGCCACTCAATGCTGTTCCATTGCTGCGGGGAAGAGTTCGGTTGCATCTCATAGATCTCCTCCAGGTATTTCACATTGAAACGATAAAAATCGATGAGCTCACATGCAGCATCTATTTCAGCCTGATGCACATTTTTAGACTGTCCAAGCATGGTTGCAGCATTCATTTTTGCCCGGTAAGGGCCGGCCAGCATATCAGCCGCCTTAAGAAATATGGAGGCACGCTCGCCCCAGTCCAGTTCCATCCAGGATTGTTTTGCCTCAAGAGCGGCTTCAATAGCCATGTGTACTTCCTTCTCACCCCCCTGATGATAATATCCGAGCGTATGTTGTATATCATGTGGCGGAAATATTCTTTTTCTGTCACCAGTCCTGACCTCTTTCCCGTTGATGATCATGGGAATATCCAGTTCCTTTGACCTTAAATCCTTCAGAGCCTTTTTAACCTCTTCACGTTCCGGAGTTCCCGGTGCATAACTCAATACAGGCTCGTTATCCGGTTTTGGTATAATATATCTGCTATCACTCATAGTTAGAATTTTTCATAAAATTAGATCAATCCTCACCTGAAAAAAATGACTTATATTATCTACCGCCAGATGCAATTTATGATTTTTATCAGGTTTTGATATAATTGTAGATAAGTTCCTGTTTATGATTCCGGTAATTAATTGGAAACACCCTATTTTTGAAAAATTATCTGATCGCAACGATGTCTGAAGAAGTTGAAATAAGGCCTGAAAGGAAATGGTATGAGCCACTTAAGAATAAGTATCTCATTGTCAGTGTATTCTTTCTGGTCTGGGTAGGTTTCTTTGACCAAAATAACCTGATTGACCGTTTTCGGTATCTCCGGGAAGTCCGCCAGTTGGAAGAAGCAAGAACCTATTATAATAAGCAGATCAGGGAGGTTAATGCCAAACTGTATGAATTAAATCATCAGAAACAGGACCTGGAAAAGTTTGCCCGCGAAGAGCACCTCATGAAAAAGGATAACGAGGATGTATTTGTTATCTCTCCTAACTGATGGGCCTGGCGAACTTTTCTGAAATACCATCCCATTCCCTGAAGGTTATCAACAGCTCTGCTGTAGCAGGCTTTTCTTCCTGAATCCCGATAAGGGCAAAGTATTTCCTCACCGCCATATCAACAGCGAGCCGCGAATAGTGCTGTTCATGTGAAAAATTGAGATACTTCACAATCCTGAACGCATCAAACCAAAGGAAAAATCGTTTCCTGAATGAATCCAGCCCCCTTGTGTTTTGCTTTATCTCCTTAAGTTTCCCGATGAAATCAGTGGCCTGCAGAAATTCTTGCATAGGTTTGCTGAGCTGCGCAGTGAAATCGGTGTCCTCAACGACATTGAACTTATTGAGGCTTTCAATAGAAGCAAATAGCTTTTTCAGGTCCAGAAAGGATTCCGGAGCATACGTCAGGTAAGGCTCTTTAGCTTTCAGCATGCGCGCAATAGCCGGACCGGTGCCAAAAGGCACACGGTCAGAAATCCTTGGCGAAGGTTGAACCAGGGTATCGGTTATGGTAATGATCCGGTAATGGGGAAACAATTTGTTCAGAAAGTAAAAATCTTCCCCGGCCTGCCGGCGGTTCATCCCTCCCTGTTTCGCATAGATCTCTGCCCTGACGCCAAAACAGGATCCAATGGTGTAGTTTGACCAGGGAAAGCCCGTAAAGTCAAGGAAATGCTTGTAATAGCGCAGATGGAGTTCATACTCCATAATGGCCTGATAGATTTCCTGCTGAAATTCAGTACCGCTGATCGGATGGGCAAAACTGATCAGGCAGCCACCTGCTCCGGGGTACTGGTCAAGACCCTGCTGTATGGCCTCAAAGTAATTGGATTGAACAAGGGTATCAGCATCCAGCGAAAGGATCACTCCGTCTTTCCGCTCAAGTTTCTCGAACCGATGCAGAGCCAGATCCATGCCAATCTTACGGGCAATACCAGCCCCTGCAAATTTCCGTGGCAGATCTGGCACCCAGAGTGGGATATACTTGATCCATGAGGAATGCTGCTGCTCGATCCATCCGAGGGTTTTCTCGAAATCGTCACGATTTAGGGCCTTAATCTCCTCTTCTACCGCCTTTGGGTGGTTAAATACCAGGATAAGTTCAACATGTTTTCCGAACGGTTTTTCGGCACAGCTAAGAGCCTCAAGAACACGAATTAGTCCCTCCTCCCTAAACACAGGAATAACCACTGAATACCATAAGAGCCCCGATGGGGGCTCTTCTATTTCCGGTAAAATATAGCTGTGCTTCTTAAAATAATTTTCAGCAAACATCAGCGATGCATTAGTTAGTCTCGTTATTTTGAGGCAGCATATTGCTTGTTCAGATCGTTCAGAGTTGTTGTCGTTATGTTATTCTCCTGATTGGCGTACCAAAACAGGGAACCATTGATGACATATTTATAGTTTTTAATGTTCGCGAGGTTTTCGAGGTAGGTTTTAATGTCCTTCTGGACTTTCTCCAGTGCTGCATCATACTGTCTGGACAGCTCATCAGCCTTTCCCTGGTATTTAATATCCAGCGCATTTTTCTTCTGCTCCAGCTTCTGGGCAGTTTCTTCCATTGTTTTGGTAGTCCTTAAGCCCTGGTTATAGGCTTGCATCTCCTGGGCATACTCATTCTGCAAAACCTGAACTTCTTTGTTAAAATCCATCTCCACACCCTGCATCTTTGCTTCCAGGGGCATTACCGTTTCTTTATAGTATTCGTACTGAAGCAGCAGGCTGTCAACATTCACATATACCATGTCGGAAGTCGGAAAATCAGAAATATCGCTTGGTACTTTGGCTACCTTTCTGACCTGCTTCTTCTGCTCCGGTTCAATTTGTTTAATATCGTTTCTGAGCAGCAGGTAAACTACCAAAATGCCTGCTGCCAAAATTCCATTCAGGATATAAGATAAATTCTTCATTGGTTACTAGTTATTAATTTGGCCTACAAAAATAGAATTTTAGTAACAAGAGCTTCATGAAATTGATAAAAAAGTGAATCTTCCTGAATTCCGGCTTCCCCTCTTCTTAAAATTATTGGGGCTGACTAAAATTCCGGACAGGGTACACTTCCCTTCTTCGAACGTTTGGGAAGCAGGAATTTTGTGGTTATTGATATTTCATGTGAGCTGCGCACAGCCCCTATCAAATTCGAGATAGTCAGGTCGTAACTATAGCCTATATTAAATGACCTGGTTTTAAGGCCGGCGAGAAATACTACTGCATCACCACGACGGGAGTTAACAAAAGGAATGCCCCGGTACCATATACCCAGCACCAGCGGATAATTATGCCAGTATACGCCTAAATCGAGCTGTGCGACCTCAGCCTGCTTTTTAAACATGAAGGCAAACGTCATAGTTTCATCGCTGGGTTTAAGCAATTGTCCTTTTCTCCGGAACTCATACCCTCCATATACACTATACTTGACAGGGAGTGTAGCTTCGACCTCATAAAGGCTTATATCCGGGGTAAAAAGGTGATCTACCGAAGATCCCAACCAGAATTTTTTGGAGTAAAACAAGGCAGAAGCTCCGGCATCGATATTATAAGCCCGGTCTCTAGCCGGTAAAGCCGCACCTGTTGTACCGCCTCCCTGTTGAACAATTTCATCCATAAACAGAAGGTCCCCATAGAAGCCGTGTTCAAGGTAGAAGAAGGATATTCCCGGACGCAGATGATAGGTGTGAAAAATCTGAAAGTTATAGGAATACATCAGTCCCAGGTTAAAGGATCCCAGCTGACTTGTTCCCGCCACGTCCTTATAGGCAAGTATCCCAACCCCACTGTTGAAGGTAGAGAAGTAGTGGTCGTAGGAAATGCTGTAAACCCTGAACGGTGTTGCAAGTTCAGTCCACTGGTCCCTGAGGGACGTAGAAATCCTACTCCCCTCAACAGCTCCTGAAAACGAAGGCCCCAGGTAAAGCGGGTTCGAGTAGAACTGTGAGAACTGGGGATCCTGCCCCTGTACCTTCCAGACACTGAAAATTACCAATATAACGATGAGAATCCTTCGCAATGTAGTAGTTTTATACCTCTTACGGGTAAAGGACTAACTTGGTTGTTGAAAACGAAATTAATTTTTTATCCCGCTTTTATTGTTTTGATTAACACTATTTTTTGAACAGTTAATTACTTTATCTGTCGTATAATTGCGTTGGATCCGTTGTATGAATAAGCGTAACGTCACCATTCATCTCAAAGGGCTCCCCATTTGTAAAACTCCCTCTGGCTCTCCATACATAAACATCCTGCTTCGCAATCCCGCCATCAATATAGCCGTTCCATCCAGAGTTAATATCATCTGTTTCGAATACAAGGACGCCCCAGCGGTTGTATACAGAAAGCCTGAATTCAGCCACCCCCTGTCCATAAGCTCTGAAGATATTTCTTCTGGGACTCTCAGGATCATCAATATAGGAGGATGGAGGACCGTCGTTCGGATTCACAAAGAATCCGTTCGGGAATTGTATCCTGCCCTCTCCCATAACCGTGATGCCTACAGGGTGGATAAATGTATCCAGACAAGTATGAGGTGATTCAGCAATCAGTCCAACATAATAAAGGCCCGTCTCCTCAAAATACCAGGTGGGATCCTTTTCTGTCGAATTGGCAGCAGCAAAATTCATTTCGGAGGACATTGAGATAATATCGCTCCCCGGAAGTTCAAAGAACCACCAGTAATTTTCAGCCAGGGTAGATTTATTATAGAAGTTGATGATTTCGTTGGGACGGTTCTGGCTATGAACATATACTGCTGAATCATTAAATGTAAAATCAACATTTGGCTTTGGATAAACCGTAATAATCCTGGAATCCCAATTGGCACCTCCTTCTCCGGCTACGGTAAGGACAACTGTATAGGTTCCGGGCTCGGTATAGGTGTAGCTTGGGGCATCTTCATTAGAGATTGCTCCGTCTTCTCCGAAATCCCATGCATAACTATCCTCTTCGGCATATTTCACCGTTGCGCTGAAATCTATGGTATAGGGAACGCAACTGGCCACATCCTCTTCCAAAGCAATTTCTGGTAGCGGCGGCTTGATTGTAATGTTATAGGTAACACTATCCCGACATTCTTCCATTTCTTTATTCCAGGCCACCAGCGAAACCGGTATTTTATTTTCATTCGAATTCGGTCCCCAGAAATACGCTCCATAGATGTGTTCCACTAACTGATCGATCGAAGAGCTCGCGTTTCCATCACCAAAATCCCATGAATATAGCCAGTCCGGCCTGAAATAGGTCTGATTATTAAAGGTCACCGTCGTCTGATCCAGGGCTGTTCCATAAAACTGATTCAATGGATTAGGAATAAACTCGGCAGTGGGTGATGAATATACCCGCACAATCTGAACTGTATCGTCCGAACAACCATAGATCGAATTGGCTTCGAAGCGAACGGTATAGTCTTTCGTTGCCGGTGTGTTGTTCACAAACTCACGGGAAGCATCCTCCAGCGTACTAAAGGGCACCCCGTCAACATACCATAAGCGGCTGTTGACATTCGATGCAGCCCCGTCAAAGTCAACGTACAATGGACTACATCCTGTTTGCGGTTCAAAGCTGAAGCTCACCTCCACATTCGGGTAAATACTTAAAGAGTGCGTAATGGTGTCAGCACAGGTACGCGAGGAAGTAGCAATCAACCTGACCGGACTATTGAGCACAGTGCTTGTTATATTCTCAAAAGTATGTGTCGGCTCAAAGGCAGTACTGGTACTACCGTCATTGAAAGACCAAAGGTATGTCAGGCCTAAACCCTGGGATTCGTTTGCCATAGAGGCATTGAAAGGAGGACAGTCAACCAGCACCGGGAAGTAAAATTCTGCCTCCGGTTTGGCAAAAACCGTTATCTGATGGTCCGTGCTGTCATAGCAGTTATAGGGAGACCTGGCTATGAGCTTGATATAATATGTTGTATCCGCGAGCTTGTCGAAATTGTTGAACACATAATTCTCCGGTAGAAAATCATTGGAGCCTGTTCCATCTCCAAAATCCCAGAAATAAAATCCTGCATTTTCGGTGGTATTGGCAAACTGAGTTTCGTAGGGGTAACATACCGTTGAATCGTCCACACTGAAAGCAGCACGCACCTCAGGATAAACAATGATGTTTTTTGAGATGGTATCCTCACAGAAGTGCGAGTTGGCAACCGTAAGTTTAATATTCTGTGTCAGAGGTGTTGGCGAAGCAATATTCTCGAAACTGTAATAAAACATAGAGTCGCTGCGGCCATCGATGACCCCGTCAAAATCCCATTCATAGCTTACTATGCCTCCCCGACTTGTTCTTCGATCAATCTGGAAGCTGTCTGCGGAACAAATTCCTGCCTTATTGATGGTAAATCGTGCGTCAACAAGCGAATAAACAGTAATTGTATCATAATGCTCTCCCGAGCAACCAAACTTACTCTCGCCGGAGAGATAAATCACATGCTCTGAATCTGTAGATTCCAGGTTGTCAATCTCTAGGGGAGAAGGTGATGAATGGGCCGAATAATAGGTGCTGTCAATATACCATTCAAAGTAGCTTCCAGGGATTATGTTGGAATTATTTGTAATCGTTGAATAAAGGGGTTGACAACTCTCGTGGACATCCAGTGCAAAATCGACATCCAGTTCGGGATACACCAGCACCCTTATACTATCCCGGTCTGCACAGGCCAGGTGTTCAGGATCTGTAGCACCGGTAGCTGTCAGTCGAAGGTACAAGGTATCCGTTTCAAGACTGACATTGGTAAGGGTCCCGAAATCAGGAGTAAAGTTATTATCCGGCATCAGGCCTGAATTGATCAGCTCCCAGGTATAAAAGTTAGCACCCGGGGAGCTTAAGTTTTCCGGATGAAGAATAAAAGGAGAACAGCTATCGGATTGTGGCAGGTTAAAGTCTGCATCAATGCGGGCAAAAACTTCCACCGTATCCATAATCATGCTGTCGCAGCCATAGGGATTGATCGCTGTCAGGGATATGAAATAGAGGGTATCCGTGTCTGTCAGGTTTGAGTAGTTCCTGGGTATAGGTGCTGGATTGGTGCTGGTGGTGCCATTGCCGAAATTCCACAGGTATGACAGAAGACCTCCGCTTGAATTATTCGTGAAGGCGACATTCAGGGGTGAACACCCCACAGAGTCGGACATGTTAAAGGCTGCAATTACGTGGGGGAATATGTCAAGTTCCCGGGTAAGTGTATCCGCACAACCTTCATTATTACTGGCTATCAGAGATATATAGTAGGTAGTGTCGGATGTGGCACTATTGTTCCAGAACTGGTGCGTAAATGAGGGATCTGCCGTGGTGGAGGTTGTACCGTCCCCAAAGTCCCATTCAAAATTATGCCCCCTGACAGACAGGTTGGTAATATCCGTCAGGATCGGAGTACAATTATTCTCGTAGTCCATACCAAAGTTTGCCTTAACATAAGGGTGGACGAGGATAAAGGTATCGAATATGCTTTCACAGAAAAAGCCACTGGTGGCTGTCAGGGTCACATGGTAAACCGAGTCAGCATCGGAACGGTTGTAGAACGGATGGGTAAAATCTGAACCAAGGGTATCCTGATACACGGTTCCATCATTGAAGTCCCAGTTATAAAAAAGTTCGTATCCCTGGGAATTGTTCAGGAAAGTAATAGAGTCTGCATCACAAATGGAATCATTGGCAATCAGAAATTCTGCGTTAACCTCGGGAAATACAATGATATTCCGTTGTGGGAAAGTGTCCACGCATCCCATGCGGTTCATTCCCACCATATTTACATAGAGGGTATCCGGGCCAGCATAGGTCAGGTCCTGATGATACAGCCTGATGGAGTCTTTGGTAAGCGAAAGGTAGGTACTGTCCAGTCCGGGAGGATATCCGATATTCCAGAAAAAAGTATCTACACCTATCGAATTCGAGGGGTCGATATAGATCTCCATTGGAGAACAGCTTGCACTTGTATTGATAGCCATGACTGCGCGTACACGTGGGTGAATAGTCAGATCGAGGCTGGCAGAATCAATACATCCCAAGGGTGACTCTGTAATCAGTCTGACCGTGAAGGTAGTATCAGCCCTGCTGTAATTTTCAAAAGTGTGATCGGGCTCAAAGAGGAAGGACTGGGAATTATCTCCAAAGTCCCAGCTGTAGCTGGTGCTGTCAAGATGTCCGGTTGATTCATTCGTAAAGATCGCATCCAGCGGATGGCATCCCATGGTTGTATCAACGGAGAATGCCGCATTCAGCTCGGGTTTAACCTTCACTACTTTCTCTCTGACACTTCTACAATTATGATCAGCGGAGTAAGAATACAGGCTAAGCTTATAGGTTTGTATTGTATCGGTGAAATTATTCGGAAAAGAATGATTGAATACTAAGGGTATTGTATCCTGATCAATCTCCTGATAAGGTTTATCGATCACCCATATCATGTCTTCCGCGTGGATTGTATCTGTTGTATTTGAAACCGTGACAGTGAAAGGGGAACATCCTATGTTTTCACTTAAGGTGAAATCGGAGGTTGGCCCGATCCTGACCCTTGTCAGCATCAGAATTTCCTGATCAGAAGAACACTCTCCGAAGACTGTTACTTTGAACACAAAATCACCGGTGGTATCAGGGAAAAAATAAGGTGCCGAATAAGCTGTATCAGTAATAAGCGAAGTAGCATACGGATGGGATATACACTCCCAGGAATAGCGGTGGCCACCACTGGCTACAAGGTGGATAGGATCAAGGTTACAATAAACCTCCTGGGTAACTGATAAAGCCCCCCCCAAGCCGGCACTGGCACCGCTGGCTGCATAATCGGAGAAGTAGCCATACTTACACCCGGTACTTGTTGCTCCATTGATCATACCCAAATGGAAACGGGCGGCAGGATTACTGATCTGCACAACCTGGCCGGGTGCTACATTATCTCCAAAAAAAGCATCAACTTCAGGAATATCTTTCAGCACTGCGAACTGATCCCCCATGATATATTCAAAGTATGTTGAGGGTATGGGATAGACGATCCCTCCAACAGTCATGGTGAAATTATTTATGGCATCATAATACCACTCACTTCCGGGATCCAGATCATTCCTCACCATCAGTTTTACAAAAAATTTATCATTTGAGTTTGGAGTTCGTGTGATGGTGACATCATGAGAACCAGTACAATTGTCGATACTGGGAAGGATTGCACCTCCCAGCTCCCCTCCAAAACCTGATGTATGGAACACATAAATTGGCTTGTCAGCACTGATATAGGTCGCATTATTTACAAGAGGATAATATTCCATATCCCCCGGATTAGTCAGCGTTGTGTAAGGGACCCCATTAATAGACACGCTGGTGTTAAGTTCGGTGGAATAAAAGAATACAAGCTCACCATCGTCGCATGCTGTCGAGTGGACGATCTCTCCCTTCATTACAATGTATTCCTTCCCGATGATGTCAACCGGAATGGTCTGATCCCCCACAATATCATAACTAAGGTTGGCAGTGCAGGCTCCGTTGACTATATTTTTCTTCTTGACCGAATCATCATACACGGTGATGGCAATATCCTTATTGGACGTAACGTGAACGCCGTTGATATGAACACTGGAAATGGTCCCCGTGGCCCGAAATGCAAAGGTTTGCCCACGATTCAGGACAACGGTCCGTGGTTCAACAGTTGGAAAATAATACCAGGCAGCATTTTGGTCCACAGTAACTACCGTGTTATCTTCGGTAGCCACGATAACAAATCCGCTGAAAGCTGTACCGGAATAATTGCCATTAGGAAAATAATTCTGTGTGGAAACCCAAAAATCCTTGCCCAGGGCATTTCGCCCTTTTAGGGGAAAGATATCCCTGTTGAATTCATTATCCATCTCATAATAAGCGGTCACCTCTCCCGGATAAGCCTCGATCAGAAATCCCTTGTCCTGCATCCCTGTAGCCAGATCCGGCATCGGGTAGGTTTCAATTTTATCAATGGCTAATCCCGGATAATTATCCAGCCGGACTGTCCGGTGTTCAAGCTCTGTCAGATCAAATTCAATAGGTGTGAAACCTGGATCCGCCGGTCGGCTGATGGTGACATGTGTGGCATAAACAGCCGTTATATGAAGATTCAGTGGTGCTCCATTCTTGGGTGTATTACCATGATCGCTGGACACATCAGGTGCACCAAACCAGAAGGTATTGTCAGTCTGAGAAAAACCAATGGTTACGGTGCACAGAAGTACTATTGATACAAATGTACTTAAACGCATAGTTAGTAGAATTAATACTCAGGTATACGTAAAAATTGCTTTGAATGTTGTTTTTGAATAAAATCTCTGATTAACACCTGATCTTGTACTATTAAAATTAGTAATTTTAAAACATAACCGTAGCTTTTTTCGTAGAAATGAAAGATACAGCAAAATCAACTATTATGAAAAGGGAGTTACTAACTAAAGTCATCACCATTCTTTTATGGACCTGGGTGATTTTCCCTGTTTTTGCGCAAACCGACACCCTGTTTTATATCAACTCAAGTTTTGAAACTGCTGATGATCAGGCAAAATGGACAAGTACTCCGCCTGACCTCAATATTTCCTGGGATTATTATGAAGGTGGCCACAACTGGCCTATCAGTGCAAAGAGCGGAGACCTGAATGCACGCTTTTACAGAAGCGATTTTGGATATAGCTACTATCGAAATCTGGTTTCTGAGCCTATTGACCTTTCAACTGCAGAGATCCCGATCTTAACCTTTTACTATGCCCAGGACAAAAATTTCAACCAGGATGAACTCCGTGTCCTTTTCAAGCCCGGTAGCGGAGCTCAATGGGATACGGTTGCCTACTTTCCTGATGAGATGGAAAACTGGCAAAAAGAATCCATCAATTTGGCCGATTCCGGGGCTAAGTACCTCTGTGATAATTTCCAGATCGGTTTTCTGGGTTATGCGAATGGTGGAAATGGAGTGTGTGTTGACAGTGTCACCCTTGAGGAAACAGCTTCCATCGACAAATTTGTCAAAAGTTTCAGATATGATGCTGTCCAACATATCCTTGTAGCTTCAGGGACAAAGCAGCTACCTCTCATACGCCTTAAGATTGAAATTTCTGGAAATAACGGCCCTAGTAATCTGAATTCCGTGAGCTTCAGATTGAATTCGGGTAGTGCCAGCTATTTCGAATCTGGCGGATTCAAACTCTTTAAAACCAGAAGTCTTATTTTTAAAAGTATTGAAAATGGCAATCCTACGCAGATTGGTTCGGCTGTGTCGATTTCGGGAAATGTTGTCACCTTCTCAGGACTAAATGAAAACCTTCAGATTGGTGAAAATTACATCTGGTTAACTGCTGACCTGACACCCTCCATAGAACATGACAGCTCGTTCAGCTTTGGTGCAGACGCCAATTCATTTACTGTAAATGATACAACACTTCCAGCTGCCGCAAATAGTAATATCTTTTCAGCGCTGATTAAGGAAGCAGTATTTTACGATAATTTTGATGCGTTAACAGGCTGGACCCTTGAAGAAGACTTTGAGATCGGCCCACCCCTGGGAAAAGAATATTTTAGTTCCAAAGATCCCGACTATGCCTACTCCGGAACCAATGTTCTTGGCACAGACCTGTCTGATAATGGAGCTTATTTGTATGGATTCTCCACTCCCTATCATGCCACTAGTCCTCCAATTGACCTTAAATATTATGATAATGTCATCGTATATTTGAGAAAATGGAACGATTTTAACCCGCTGGATGAGGCTTCTATATCTTTTTCAACAGATAACGGAAGTACCTGGACACCCGTATGGAACAGCAGGATTGATAATCCCTCGGCATCAGCACAGTGGGAAGAGGTAATATTTACTGAAATTGCTGACGAACTGCTTTCCAGAAAGAAAAATGTCAGGATCCGCTTTTCTATGGATGAATCCAATACATCCCTGGTAAGGGCAGGCTTCAATATCGATAATTTCAGTATTTGCGCAAATTACCTGGATAACGATGTGGGCATCACAGAAATTATCTCTCCCTTCGACGATTGCCTGGGATTTAATAATGACACGGTTCGTATTGTGGTGAAGAACTTTGCTGCAGAACCTACTGCTACAAATATACCGGTCTATTTTGGCTTGTGGGGTCCTGACAGTACCCGGGTAACGGAATATATTTCCGGGCCTATCGGGGTAAACGATAGTGTTATCTATACGTTCAGTAACCTGGCTAATTTCCCGAAAGGTGATATATATGACAAATTTATTGTGGGCGTAAACATGGCTGGCGATGAGGATGCCTCCAATGACACCCTGACAAAATCACTCATCATACCTGATTCCTACTCTGCACCCATTACCGTCGATTTTGAATATAAAGGTGGTATCTGGATTCCGTCTGAAGGTTCAACCTGGGAATGCAGGGTGCCCGATGGAAGTATCCCCGTTCTTCCTGAATCACCAACATCCTGGATCCTTTCTCCCTACGGGGATTACCTGAGTGATGATGAATCATGGGTAGTGAGTAACTGTTTTGATTTAAGTACTGCAAACCGTCATATCCTTGAGCTGGATTACTGGCTGACCTCAGAGGCCGGAGTTGACGGAGCAGCAGTTGAATACAGTACTGATGACGGGAATACCTGGCATTTGATCAACTATTCTGAATTCGGTCCGGCCTGGGGGTGGTATACATCCAGTGTAACTGCTCTGGGTTCGATTGGTTGGTCCGGTATTACCCCAGGTTGGGTAACAGCAAAAGAAATTCTTCCTGCATCCCTTAACACTGAAGTTAAGGTGAAATTCCGGATCAGATGGGCTTCTGATGCGGTCAATACTGGCAGGGGTCTGGCCTTTGACAATTTTAAACTTTACGAGACACCCCCCGACGTTGGAGTCTCCACCATCGATGTTCCCTACGATGCCTGTCAGTATGAAAACCCCGATGAACTCAGTATCTGGGTAAAAAATATGGGATTTAACGACCTGCATACCAACGACACCCTCATCGTGGGTTATAACTTTGAAAGCGAACCAACAGTGATTGATACTTTCACGCTGGCTTCGGACCTGGTTCCCGGAGATAGTGTCAACTTTGTGTTCCCGGTAAGTTTTGCCATTGAGGAAGCAGGTTTGTACCAGATCAATGCCTATACCTTAATCGAAGATGATCCCTGGTTCTATGGAACGAATAACGATACCCTGAATTACACCTTTAATGTCTGGCAGAATCCGATCACCGGTTTGTTTGATACAATCCAGTCTAGGCAGCCTGACACCCTCATGCTTCAGGCAAATGAGGAACCTGAGTACTCCTACTACTGGGAGTTTTCCGGAATTAATTCCGCTGATTCCTACTTTGATGTATCGGCTCCGGGAGTATACTACCTGACCATTACCGAATCAATTCATGGGTGTGAGACCTACGACTCAACCTATGTTGAACTGTTGTTTAACGATATCACCGTCGACAGCATTATTTGGCCGCAGTCGTCCTGCGAACTAAGCAGCGCAGAACCCATTCAGATCCAGATTCGGAATTCGGGAACCGACAGCCTTATCGTCAGTGACCAGATCTATGTCTACTATGAATTTGATGGCGGACCGCAGGTTTCGGATGTTATCACCCTGAATGAAGCCCTTCTCTCAGGCTCGACCTACTGGCACACTTTTGAGGGCTATACCGAAAACCTAAGTGCAGAGGGGGATTACATGATGAAAGCCTATGCCTACTTCGGAGGAGATACAATTCCGGAAAATGACACCATTGTTGAAACCATTACCGTTTTCGGATATCCTGATCTCTTCCTGGGAAATGATACCGTGATCAACGGAACAGAATACCTGCTTGAAGTTGATCCGACTTTTATCAGTTACACCTGGAGCGACGGAGATACCCTTGGTACCCGTATCATTGACACGTCAGGTTATTACACACTGAATGTACTGGATGTAAACGGTTGTCCTGCTTCCGATGACATCGATATATGGTTCCGCATCCGCGATGTGAGCCCTGTGCGGTTATTAAGCCCGAGAACAAGTTGCGAAAGAAACGGGAATGACTACGTACAAATGCAATTCATCAACTCTGGTAGTGACACCATCATAACCAGCGATGTTGTTACCGTCAGCTATGTCATGGATGGAGGAACCCGGCATACAGCTAATGTGACGAACAATCAGATATATCCGGGCGGAACTTTCAACTACAATTTCGGAACCCAGGAGGACCTTTCCGCTTTAGGCAGCTACCAGTTTGAAATTACGGCAACGACTTTGAATGATCTGCGCCCGGAAAATGATACGCTTCAACCTGTTGTTTCTACTGACCTGGCTCCGGTTGTTGACCTGGGTGTTGATGATGACGAAATCTATAAGATGACGGAAATGGTGCTTGATGCCGGCTATGGGGAAAACTACGTCTACCTCTGGCAGGATGGTTCCAGGGGTCAAACGTATACGGTTACGGATATTACTCAGGTTCAGGTATTGGTCACTGACTCAACAACGGGATGTTATGGCGGGGATACAGCATTCGTATACCTGGACATTCTCGATTACATGGTGACCTCGGTCGCTCTTGACGCAACGGCCTGTTCCGGTACGTATAACAATGTCGATGTGGATATCCTGAACAACGGTAACCTGCCACGTCAGGGTGCTGAAATTACCCTGGACTTCTACCTGAATAGCACTTACCTGTTCACTGAGTATTTCGAAAACATTGGATCATGGCCCCCGGGTGCCACCAGAACCCTCTCAACCAGTACTGCAATTGATCTGGAAGAAACGGGGAATGCCTCATTCGGAATACAACTTGAAAGTACCGGAGACCTGCGATCAGATAATGACGATTTCCAGAAAAATTTAAATGTGATACAAAGTCCGGTTGTGAATTTTGGAAATTCCCAGCAGGGAGTTGAATTCCCGTACACCCTGGATGCCGGATATAACCCGGATTATACTTATCTGTGGAATGATGGCTCTGATCAATCGACTTATACGGCCACTCAACCAGGAACCTATACCCTAACGGCTACAGGTACTAATGGCTGTCAGACTGTTCGTTCGGTATACCTGAGTTACGATCTGTTGTCTGATCATAAGGGCCAGGATATGATCACACTGGATCTTTATCCGAATCCGGCGAATAATTTCGTCAACATCGATATCTCATTTACTGAGCCCGATACCTACATTCTTGAGGTGATCAACAGCCAGGATATCCTTTTGCTAAACCGTAAAATTGAAGGCCTTGAATTTAAAGAAGAACTTTTTATTGGTAACTATCCTCCGGGGATTTACTTTATCAGAATCCGGAATGATACCTTAAACCATGTCAGTAAAATGATTATCCATTAGAAGAGCCTGGTTTCAACAACCAATAAGCTTAGTATAAACTCACCGGGTGCCTGAAAGTCATCCGGTGAGTTATTTTCAAGGAAATGATAAAAATCCTGTTTTGACCGAAATCTAAGTACTAACTTTCTGTCTACTAAGTGTTTATATATGACAAAAATCATATTTTAAGATAGACGGGATGGTTAACAGAATGATTGCGAATATTTTACCCCATTTCCCGGAAAGGTTTGTATGGATCTTTTCAAAGAAATATATAGCGGGCAAGGAACTTAAGGAAGCCATTCGCTGTATTGAGGATTTGCACCGGGAAAACATTGTATCAACGGTTGATGTACTGGGGGAGTCGGTAAACTCTCTGGAAGAAGTGAATTATTACCTCGCCCAGTATCTGGAAACTATTCAGATCCTTAGCGAATACAATTTCGGATTGAGCATTTCTGTCAAGCCCACCATGTTTGGCTTACTGGAGGATTACGATTACTGTCAGAACAGCCTTCGGAAAATTCTCATGCTCGCGAGAGAAAAGAATTTATTTGTGCGCATCGACATGGAGGATTCCTCCTGCACCGATTCTGAGCTCAGACTTTTCGAACAACTATATAAAGAGTTCCCTGGCCATGTTGGTATTGTTCTGCAGGCATACCTCAGACGAACCCTGGCTGATCTGGACCGGCTAAAAAAAGTCGAGATCAAAGGACATCCTATTAATATCCGCCTGTGCAAAGGCATTTATGTTGAATCCAGAAAAATAGCATTTAAGGGCCGGCAGGAAATCCGGAACAATTTCATCTCTTGTTTTGAGAAAATGCTCGAATATAAGTTTTACCCTGCCCTGGCGACCCACGACAAAAAGCTGATCTGCAGTTGTCTTGATCTGATCGCTAAGTATGAGTTAAAACCTGATGAATATGAGTTTCAGATGCTCCTGGGGGTTACGAAACGCCTACGGAAGAAGTTGACCCAGAAAAACCACCGGATGAGGGTGTATGTCCCTTTTGGGGTCCAGTGGTTCAGGTATGCCACCAGAAGGTTGCAGGAAAATCCGCATATGGTCTGGGATATTATTACCGGTATGGTGGTCCCGAAGTAACCGGAGTTACCTGGTCCGGATCTGTTTCAGCAGGTAGTCCTTAAAGTTTATTTCAGCGATATAAATTCTGAATACTTTCTCATCAGGCAGGACCTCACGAAACCTGGCATTATAGGTCTC
Source organism: Bacteroidales bacterium (assembly GCA_016931575.1). Classification (GTDB taxonomy): domain Bacteria; phylum Bacteroidota; class Bacteroidia; order Bacteroidales; family UBA10428; genus UBA10428. Next base: position 24,156 of record JAFGEO010000047.1, read on the forward strand.
CAACAGGGCCGTTTCCTGCTTTTCCAGTTGTATATATTTATTCAGGATCTCTGTAATTTCCTTGTCGGATATATTTCTGCTGTTTTCAGAATAATAATCCATCAGGGTCCGTTTCTCAGATGCAATTCTGCTTCTTCGATTCTGATAATCGTTATAAATCGGCCAAAAAGCCGTTGATTCTGATTGTGAAAGACCCAGCTCCTTATTAAAAAAAGCTGTTTTCTCATCCTGTAGTTTTTGAGCTGCAGATCTTGAAGGCTGTGCTTGCACTCCGGAGAATGCAGGAATAAGCAGGAGCAATAGGGCTAAATACCTCATGGTATTACTTTTAAAGTTCATTAACAATCATTTCAAGTTCGATATCTTCTTCGAGCAGGTACTGAATAACCTCATCCTCATAACTCGTCATTTCAAGGTCTGTATCTACCTCCCTATCCAATAGGGCAAATTCCAGGTCATAACTGTCAAGGTCATAAATTTCCTGATGCAGCACCTCTGCAATCTCCTCCTGTGCAGGTAATGCCTGCTCTTTCTCATCGAAAAACAGGGGAAGTACTACAATAAAGCCAATTAAGGTAGCGGCAATTCCCGACATCCATGCAAGCTGAACAGTTCTTCCTGAATGCCGGCTCCTCGTTTCTTCCGCCTCTGTCTGCCTGATCCGGGAGTTTATTTTGACATTCAGCATATCAAAATATCCTTCCGGAGTACTGAATGGGAGTTCCTCCCCTTCCTGCTGCAATTTCCCGGATGTTTTGTCTGCCATTTCCATAATTGTCCTGTCTTCAGGTATTTTGATAACTAAATATATAAAAGGTTTAATCCTCTGTCAGGTATTTCTCAATTTTTTTTACTGCATGGTGATAGGATGCCTTCAGCGAGCCGACAGTTATGCCCAGTACCTCAGAGATTTCTTCATATTTCAGGTCATCAAAATACTTCATATTGAATACCAGACGCTGTTTTTCAGGCAATTGTAATATTGCTTTCTGCAATTTTAACTGCAAAGCATCCCCCTCAAAAAAGGGATCACTGCTCAGCGACTCAAGCAGCTGTTGTTCCACATCCACCAGGGGCAAAAGAAATCTTCTACGCTTACTGCGAAGGAATGATAAAGCCTCATTCGTTGCGATCCGGTACAGCCAGGTATACAATTTAGACTCAGCCCGGAACCCTTCAAGGCCTTTCCATACCTTGACAAAGGTTTCCTGAAGCACATCGTCCGTATCATCATGATGAATTAAAAACTTTCTGAGATGCCAGTAGATTCTCTCTTTATAGCGTTCAAGTATCAGGTTAAAGGCATATTCCTTCTTCCCCGGTTCATTAAACAAATTCACCAGGTCGAAATCAGTATATTCCTTTTCGCTGATCCCCATAGATGCAAACTCTCATGCCAAACTTATCGATTGGACTCAAAAGTTACAAAAAGGTTTAATGTAAATCAGCTATTTGAAGTAAGAAGATACACTCAGCCCGAACTGGTTGTCGCGGATACTAAATCGATGATGCGCCCAATAAATCAGCCATTCGGCTCCCCGATACTCTGGGATGCGCCCCGCTGAAACTCAATATTCCCCCAGGTGGACAGGTTCCATTCCCCCCGATGGTAGCTAAATTCGTTGACAGAGGCATTGTAAATAGAAAACTTTCTTGGAGCTGTCAGGGGTATGTCAAAGATCATCCTCATCATACAATCCAGCACTCCACCATGGGTAACAATCAGGATCTTTTTACCCCTGCATTCTTCGGAAATTTTAGTAACTCCCTTTGTAACGCGGGCAAAGAAATCGATCAGCGACTCGCCCTCCGGAATTTGATAACTATCCATACGGTTCATATAACCCTGATAGGTATCAGGATACTTTAACTGTATTTCTTCCCGGGTTAATCCTTCCATAATCCCGAAGTTCCTTTCCCTGAGAGACACCTCTGTCCGAAGCTCCATCTGGTGATACTCATTCAGGATCATTGCAGTGTCGACAGCTCGCTGGAGGTCGCTGCTGATCAACTGGTCAAAATGCCTGTGCCGCAATATCTGTGCCGCCTGCCTGGCCTGAAGGATACCCTTTTCGGTGAGATCGCTGTTACCCATCCCCTGCAGCCGCATGGCAATATTCCACTCCGTTTCCCCATGCCTGATCATCGTTACGTAGGTCTTTCCCATCTGTATCAAATTTGCTGCAAAAGTACAGTATAGAAATGAAAAATGATTATACTCTCAGCAGAATCCCCTGTATCATGATCACGAGCAAAGTTAAGGAGTCAGACAAAAACCCTGCCTTTGAGAACGGGGTTGACGATTACCTTGCGAAACCATTTCGCGTCAGTGACCTGGTGGCCGGAATTGACTGTCTGATAGAAAAAAGCAAGCGTGATATTCACCTGGATTAAAAATAACTTAAGAATTCGTTAATACTGAGAACACATATAAGTAGTTCCTTTGTTGAAAATCTTACTTTTTGATGAAAAATAAAAAACGCCGGCTTGAGCTGGTTGTACTCTCAGATATCCACTTAGGCACTCCCGGATGTCAGGCAAATGAGCTCCTCTCCTACCTTCGAAGCATAAAACCAAAATCGGTTATACTGAATGGGGACATTATCGATATCTGGCAGTTCAAGAAACGTTTCTGGCCAAAATCGCATATGAAAATCGTGAAACACCTGATAACGATGAGCACAAAAGGAACTCATATCTATTATATCACCGGGAACCATGATGAAACCATCCGTAAGTTTTCAGGTACGCAACTTGGCAATATCAAAATCCTTAATCAATTATCCCTTAACCTGGACGGTCATAAGTTCTGGTTCTTTCACGGAGACGTATTCGATGTAACCATGCAGTATTCCAAATGGCTTGCCCGATTGGGTTCAATAGGATATGATCTCTTGATCCAGCTTAATATCCTCATTAATTATTTCAGAAAGTTGCTCGGCAGGAAGAAGATCTCCCTGTCAAAAAGAATTAAGGACAATGTTAAGTCTGCCGTAAAATACATTAACAATTTTGAAGTTACTGCTGCTCAGCTGGCTGCAAGTAAAGGATATCATGCCATTGTCTGCGGGCATATCCATAATCCGGAGATAAGGACCATCCGGGTTAATCAGCGTCAGGAAATAAAGTACCTGAATTCCGGAGACTGGATCGAAAACCTCTCTGCGCTGGAGTATTCCGACGGGAAATGGGAGTTGTACCTGCATGATGTGCATCAACTCCATGCAATACCCGAGCCAGACGAATCCACCACAAATATTATGGAATTAAACAACAAAGAGCTCTTTAAGATAATGTTAAAGGAGTTTCAAAACTAACCATTAGCCATGCGGATACTATACGCTTTACAGGGAACCGGAAACGGGCATATCAGCAGGGCAAGGGATATCATTCCAATCCTGCGCAAACATTGCGAAACAGATGTGTTGATCAGCGGGTACCAGTCAGAGGTCGATCTGCAGCACGAAATCAAATACAGGTATAAAGGGCTGAGTTTCATCTTTGGTAAGAAGGGCGGAGTGGATGTATGGAACACCTATCTGAAAGCAAACATGAAACGATTCATGAAGGAGGTAAAAAGTCTTCCAATCCGGGATTACGATTTTGTGATCAACGATTTTGAGCCCATCTCGGCATGGGCCTGTTACTTCAACAAAGTTCCTTGTGTAGCACTTAGTCATCAGGCGTCCCTGCTGGAACGGAATACGCCTAAACCTTCCGGGAAAGACCTGTTTGGTAAATTCATCCTGAAGAATTATGCCCCTTCAACGATGCGGTTTGGAATTCATTTCAGTCGTTACAGCAAAAACATTTATACCCCGATTATCAGAAAAGAAATCAGGGAGGCGCCAAAAGATAATCTGGGGCATTATACCGTTTATCTTCCAGCCTATAAGGATAAAAAAGTTATTAACCTACTGTCAGAGATCCCTCAAGTGCGCTGGCAGGTATTTTCGAAGCATGCCACCAGAGTATCTATCCAGGAAAATGTAGAAATCTACCCCATCACAAACGAAGGCTTTATTCAAAGTCTCTCGACCTCAACCGGTGTGCTGTGTGGTGCAGGATTCGAAACCCCGGCAGAGGCTATGTTCCTGGGTAAAAAACTCATGGTTGTTCCGATGCAGAACCAATATGAGCAGCAGTGCAATGCGGCTGCTCTGAGAGCAATGGGAATCCCTGTTCTGAAGAAATTAAGTCAAAAGAACCTGGAAAGACTGATCGACTGGGTGTTTACAGATTTCCGGATTGAAATCTCCTACCCGGATGTTATCGAGAAGATGATCAACAATATATTCGAAAATCATATTCAGGGTATTCTTAAGAAAAACAAGTGGGATAAGAATTATCAGATCATTGTCCCGATAAAAAAATAATACGCCAAATTTTCAACTGCCGAAAAAGGCTTTGTTAGCTGACAGCCGGAAACCTTTCTTTCAAATCCCGAAGCTGGGCGATACTCTGGATACCAATTGTCACCGCATCAACATACCCTCGGGAAAGGTTAAATTTCAGGCTTTCATCAATCTGGGCGGTTAATTTCCCGGCTCCCAGAACCTTCATTCCGATTATTCCCTTGCCTTTTGCATGCATTTCTTCCAGTACTTCAGTGACCACTGGAACCGATGCATCCATCACCAGGCCGGCCTGGTTTATACGGGCCAGGTCGACTTCAACCCAATCGGTCTGAGCTGCCGTCTTCAGCGCCTTAAGACTGTGGCAGGAAACCCCGTGAGTACGTATGATGCCAGTATCTTTTGCTTTGGAGAGGATACTCATTGCCCCGGCTTTTTTTTCGGGCCAATCTTCATCCATCATCATGTGTAAAAGCATGATGTCGATATAATCGGTACCTATTTCTTCCCGGAAACGATCCAGGTCGGACTTCATCTCCTCCCCGGTGGTAGCATGTGTTTTGGTCAGGATAACCACCTTTTCCCTGGGTATGGTTTTCAGGGCTTCTTTCAGGTGGGGATGCGTACCATACTGGTCTGCCGAATCCCAAAAGAAAACTCCCATATCGTAGGCTTCCTGAAGTAAACGGGCAAGCCCTTTAATGCCCAGTTCCCGGGTCTGGTTTGATTTTCCGGCCCAGCCATTTGTCCCTGTACCTATAGCAAGACGGGAAACCTCAATGCCTGAGGAACCCAGCATTACCTTATCGGAGACATGCTTTTCCGTAGTGAGCCGAAAAGCCTTCATGTTTAAGGGCAACATGGCTGCTGTTCCTACCAGCGCAGCATTTCTTATAAAATCACGACGATCCATAAAGCTTAGGTTATAGTGTTAGTATACAAACTAACAACGAAGAAAAGATTTTGTTTCTGCAAAAGAGACGATCAGCTTTCCACCGGGACTGAACTTTTCCCTGACTTATCCTCCGGATCGATCTTTCTGATTTTGTAACCCATATACCCGATGGCAACAGCTACAAGGGGGTTTATCAGATTAAAGAAGCAATAGGGAAGGTAGGTCCAGGTAGAAACACCCAGCACCCTCGACTGGGTAGCACCGCAGGTATTCCAGGGAACGAGAACGGATGTCAGGGTCCCTCCGTCCTCAAGTGTCCTGCTGAGTACTTCCGGTTTCAAACCTTTCTCCTGATAGCTTTTGGCATACATATGCCCGGGCACTACGATGGAAATGTATTGATCCGATGCAGTCAAATTGAAGAATATGGAAGTTGAGATGGTTGAAAGTATAAGTGAACCTGTTGAATGAACCCGGCTCATGATCGCCCGGGAGATCCGCGCCAGAAAACCGGCTGCCTCCATAGTTCCTCCAAATATCATTGCGGTCAGAATAAGCCATACGGTGTTGAGCATCCCGCGCATGCCACTGGTTTTGAAGAGCTCATGAACTACCGGGTTATCCGAATCAATTGAGATATCACCGAACATGGCTTTCATAAATGAGGCATAAGACTGAAGGGCATAACTTCCCCCTGTACCGGAAATGTTTCTGATTACCTGCGGCTGAAAGATTATTGCAAAGAGGCCTCCCAGCAATGCACCGGTTAAAAGCGCCGGTACCGGTGGTATTTTTTTTATAATGATGAGGATCAGTATAACCGGAACAAGCAGCAGGACAGGTGAAATGAAGAATTCCTTTTCAACGGCATGCATTACGGCATCAATATTTTGTGAAGCATCCCCAAAATCCGATAAAAAACCGATAACTGTAAAAATAACCACAGCGATAATGAGTGAAGGAGCTGTTGTGATCGTCATATACCGGATATGGGTGAACAGGTCGGTGCCAGCTATTGCAGGGGCCAGGTTGGTAGTATCTGACAGTGGGGACATCTTATCACCAAAATAAGCTCCGGAAATAATCGCTCCCGCTACCAGTCCTTCATGCATGCCCAGTGCCTTGCCAATACCCAGCAATGCCACCCCGATTGTGGCAATCGTGGACCATGATGAACCTGTGGCAAGCGATACCAGTCCGCTTACTACGATTGCCGTAAGCAGGAAGACTTTCGGATGAATGATCTGCAAACCGTAATACACCATCGCAGGGACAACCCCGCTCAGGAGCCAGGTGCCCGCCAGTGATCCAATCAAAAGCAGAATAAGGATCGCAGACATCGCTTTCCCGATATTGTGAAGGATTGCCTTTTCAGTTTTCTTCCACTTAACACCCTGGAAATGGGCTATCAAAGCAGTGACAGCTGCCGCTAACAGGAGGATAATCTGATTTGAACCATCCAGGGTAGCATCTCCAAATATCAGGACGTTCGCCGCTAAAAAAAACACTAGAAATACTATCGGAATCAGGGCGATAAAAAGCGGAACCGGACGTGATGTACTCATGGTAACAATCTCTGAAAGGTCAAAGAAAAGACTTTTACCGCTTATTTCCTAGCCAAACAGCAGGATCGGGGATTATAAACCGATGGGTGCCGGCGATACAGGAATTCTTCGTTTCACTGCCTTTTCCCCGTCAATATAACCGGAGCACGCAGTATCAAAGTCCTCTGTACCTGATGACCTCATCACCTGTGGTTCATCTCAGTGTTTATCGTAATTTAACATTTGACGTGAAGCTAACTTGAATAATTAACGTATTTTTGTATTCATCAGAACCCGGCAAGTCATGGTATTAAACTATAACTTCTTCGAACCCGATCAATTCCAGGAACCTCAGAAGGGTAAAGTTCTGCTTAGTGAGCCTTTCCTCCTGGATAATTACTTCAAGCGGTCTATTGTGCTGATCACAGAGCATAATGATGAAGGGACCATCGGCTTTGTTCTGAACAAGCCCGTCAATGTCAAGATTAACGAAGTTATTGAGAACTTTCCGGAAATTGAAGCAGAAGTAGCGCTGGGCGGCCCTGTTAGTACCAATACCCTCCACTACATCCATACCCTGGGGGATATCATCCCGAACAGTGTCCATGTGCTGGGCAATATTTTCTGGGGGGGCGATTTTGAAGTAGTCGAGCGGCTTATCGCTTCCGCTAATATCCAACAGGAACAGATCCGTTTCTTTCTCGGATATTCAGGCTGGTCACAAAATCAGCTCGAAGATGAACTGGCTGAAAACGCGTGGCTCGTCGGTGATATTTCCCCGGAAGAAATTATGATGCCGCTGACAAAGCATTTTTGGAACAAAACCCTCAGCCGGATGGGCAAAAAGTATGAGATGTGGGCAAACTTCCCGGAAAATCCGGAATTGAATTAAGCCTTTACGAAAAGTTGCTGGTTCAGCAGCGCGATCAGCTTGCGGGATACGAAATTGAAATACCTCTTATCTTTATATGCTCCAATCCACTGGATCCCCTGAATGGCATTGGTAATAAAAACTTCTTCGGCATCCAGGATGTTCTTCTCGAGAATGCCCTTTTCTTCAACATTATAACCATTCTGACGGGCGATCTCCAGAACAGCGGCCCTCATTGTGCCCGCGACACATCCCTCTGTCAATGGCGGTGTAATGACTTTATCGTCGAGGTAAATGAACAGGTTGGAAGAGTTTGTTTCTGCGATCCGCCCATATTGATTCAGTATGAAACAATCATCGAGTTGGTTTTCCTTCCGGAAGATACCGGCGAGCACATAGATCAGAGCATTGGATGTCTTAAATCCGGATAAAGGATTCACCGGTTTATGTATCCCGTCGTAAATCTCGGCAACCAGTCCTTTGGTGTTCAATGAGTAATGTTCCTGCTCAAGAGCCGTAGATTCCATTGTCCAGGATACGGTATTTACAGCCGGGGTATAAAGTCCACCCGGATCCCTGAATACAAGCATGCGGATCCTCGCTCCTTTGAATATCCTGTTCTTATTCAGTAGTTTTCCGATATAGTGTTCCATCCTTTCCCTGGTCAGCCTATCCCCTCCCTGCATTTTCAGCAGGTGCATCCCCTGTGATAGTCTTTCCCAGTGTTTATCGAGGTTTTGTGCCCCGGTCCCAAGACAATGGATGGTTTCGAAAAGCGCATCGCCATAGGCATAAGCCCTGTTTTTCACTCCCAGGATCTTCTCGTCCTCAAAGAAAAAGTCCCCGTTATAACAGATAAAATTCCTGCTCATGTGCTTTGCTAAAAGGGTGATAAAAGTTGCGAGATGAATACCCTGTACATATCCAGGTCGATAAACAGGGGCATGATAAAACCAAATACTGCCCCCAGGAGATGGGCATCATGATTGATATTATCGCCCCCTTTCTTTGCCATATACTGAGAATATACAATATAAGCCACAGCGAACAGAATCCCGGGGATGGCAAGTATTCCGTATAAATAAAGCATTCGCCAGGGAGAAAAGAAAATTGAGAAAAACATAACGGCAGCCACAGCCCCTGAGGCCCCAACGGAATTATAAAATGGATGATCTTTATGTCTGAACAGACTTATTGTGGATGCAACTATTATTGCTGTCAGGTAAAATCCCAGGTAAAGTAGTTTGGGGCTGGATACAATTCCCTGGCTTTGCATAATCATGAGCGTATTCTCCACATCCCTTCCGAAAAAGTAAAGAACGAACATATTAACGATCAGGTGCCACCAGTTGACATGGACAAATCCGTGAGTAAGCAGCCGATGAACCTCCTTTCGGTGGAAAACCTGATAGGCATTAAATTGCAGTCGGCTAAAAAGATCTCCGCTGTTGAAACACAGCATAGATACAACAGCCGTCACAATTATCAGAAGTATGGTAACATCTACTTGCATCATTATCTGCGATCTTAGATTGAAATTATTTTATATACCAGTTCCTTCAATAGCTCCTCCGGCCCGGCAGAGGCATTATTCACACCCTTTGACCTCAGGTCATATTCCCTCAACCACCGGATAATCTGATAGGTTTTCCGGGGCGGGTATACCTGGGCAGCCTTTTTATACTCCCCTATAAAGAAAGGATGTATTTTAAGCTGGGCGGCAGCGGCTTCTTTCGACTTGTCTTTCAGCATAGCATAAAGAAACACCCTGTTAAAAAAGAAATACAGTGATGTGAGCGTAACGGTAAGGGGATTGTTCTTCTGGTTTTTCCCAAAGTAATCCACAATGCGGAATGACTTCAGGGAATCCTTTTCTACCAGGGCGCGCTGAAGTTCGATGGTATTAAACTCCTTGCTGATACCAATATTTTCTTCGATATGGCGTGTATCGATCAGCCTGGACCCTTCAGGCAGTGTGAGGGTCAGTTTCTCAAGTTCCTTTTCCATTTTCAGGAGATCGTTCCCAAGGTACTCTGTTAATAAAACAGCAGCAGTAGGTTGTATCTCAAAACCCCTGGTCTTCAAATGCTGTGCAATCCAGTCGGGAATCTTGTTGTCATACAATTTCTTCGACTCCAGGACAAGCCCATGCTTTTCGATTTCCTTGTAAAGTTTCTTCCGCTTATCGAGGTTCTTATATTTATGGCTTAGCACCAGAACGGTCGACTTAAGCGGATTGGATGCGTAGTATACCAGGTTCTCAATATCCTTAATATTCTGAGCCTCCCTGACGAGCACGAGCTGGTACTGGGACATCATCGGGAAACGTCTGGCTGCATCGGTAATGGCACCGGCATCCGCTTCTTTTCCATACAGGATAGTCTGATTGAAGGCCTTCTCCTCCTCCTTAAGCAGATTCGCCACCAGGTACTCACTGATCTTATCAATAAAATAGGGTTCTTCACCCATCAGCAGGTATATCGGAGCGAACTTTTTCTGCTTCAGATCTGTCATGATTTTTTCAAAACTCATCTCCAAAAATTTGTAGGGAGCTAAAAATAGAAAAAGATTAGTAATTTGTGGGCGAATCCGGACTGATAAATGGAAAAGTTAAATTTCCCGACATATTCTTATACCATCACAGATGATGAAAATGGCAGGCGTTATATCCTGGATCCCATTCGTAAAAAACGCCTGTTGTTAACTCCCGAAGAATGGGTACGCCAGCATGTATTAAGCTTTCTGCAGCAGGAAAAGAAATTTCCTGCAAACCTGATCTCAACCGAAGCCGGCCTAAAGGTAAATCGTTTGTCATGTCGCTACGATGCCCTGGTATACAATCGCCAGGGGGCTCCCGTTCTACTGATAGAATGCAAAGCCCCTTCCGTAAAAATCGATCAGAAGGTATTTGACCAGATCGCTGCTTATAACCAGACTGTTCAGGCTCCGTACCTTTTCATAACGAACGGGCTGAAACATTTTTGCTGTTACCACGACCAGCTCGAAAAAAAGTACAGGTTCCTGGATGATATACCGGAATTTGAAGCTTTATAAAAGCATGCACCTACTCTCTTCTGAGCGGGAGGATGGGGGAATCCTCATCCGATCAGGAACGACCGAACCACTTCTTCTTTTTCTTTTCGTCCAATCCGTAGCCATAGCCATAGCCGTAGCCATAGCCATAGCCGTAGCCTGAACGAGGCATAATGACATCGTTAAGGATGATGTTGAATTTTTCCACCTCTCTGGCACTCAGGTCTGCCATCAGGTTCCTGAAGATATCGCAGGATGTGTAGTTGTATCGTACAACGAGTAAACTAATATCCGCCTGTGGGTACAGTAACAGGGCATCAGACACTATTCCCAGCGGAGGAGAATCTATCAGCACAATATCGTATTTCTTTTTAAGATCATCCAATAATGCCTTCGTCATCGCTGAAGAAACCAGTTCCGAAGGGTTCGGGGGCACCGGACCGGCGATGAGCAGATCAAAATTTAGATCCTCCCGTTTATAGATGATATCTTTAAGTTCGCAACGTTTGCTGAGATAATTGCTCAGGCCCATTGTCTCCTCTATTCCAAGATTTTCCCGGATTTTAGATTTTCGCAGATCGAAATCGACCAGGATAGTCTTTTTCCCATAGAAGGCGTAAACGGATGCCAGGTTCAGCGCGGTAAAACTTTTACCTTCACCCTGAACCGCAGAGGTCACCAGAATCGTGTTAGCTTTTCTTTCGTCAATAATGAACTGCAAATTTGCCCGTAGGGTCCTGTATGATTCTGTCAGAACCGAATTGGGTTCACGCAGGGCTGCCGGGAAATCGGTATTTTTTGTGTCAAGCACATGACCAATCAGGGGGTACCGTGTATATTTCTGGATATCCTCCCGGCTGCGAATCTTATTGTTCATTGACTCACGGAAGTAAATGAATATCCCGGGGATAAGCAATCCGAGAGCCAGTGCAATGGAAATATTCAGGTACACATTGGGAGATACCTTTACGGCATCACCGGGTTCTGCCAGGTCGAGAACTTCATTCTCAGGAACATTGGAAGCTTTAAAAATCTCCATTTCAGATCTCCGGGTCAGTAGATAGGTATATAACTCATCGTTCAGGTTGAACCTGCGTTCGATATTCATCAGACGCTGTTGATCCTTGGGCAGGCGATCCATAGTCTGCTCCGCATCACTAATCTGTTCCTCAATATCTTCGATGGTAATATCGGTTGCATCCAAAACGTTTCTGGCGGCATCCAACAATTTGCTCCTAATCTCGTTAATCTGTGATTCCAGTGAAGCCAGCAGCGGATTATCCTTTATAGAATTAAACTGAGTCTGAGCTCTTTCCGAATAGAGATCGGCCAGATCAATGATCAGCCGGTTCAGGATAGGATCATTAATATCAAGAGTCGAAGGTGCCACAAGATTACTGACATCACTTTTTCTCTGCAGGTTTTCAATCAGAAAATTGAAGTACCTCTTTTTGACCAGTTGTTTAGCTTTCTCAGCCTCCAGGTCTTCCAGTCTGGAAAAGACTTTTTCGGCTTGATAATCAATGTTAACGACTTTCTGGGTAGACCTGAAATCCTGGAGCTTGTCCCCGGACATCTGGAGTGAATCCACGATTTCCACCAACTGATTATCGATAAAATTTATCGTAGCCATGGCAATCATATTATCCCGTTCAACGCCACGCAGCAAATATTCCTTTACCAGCTGATTCAGAAAATCGGCGGCCTTCTGCGGATTGGAATATCGCATGCTTACCTCCAGGATGGAAGATCCCCTGTCATTAGTTATCTCGAAGCTTTTAAAGGTATTGATCAACTCCTCCTCCGAGCAGAATTTGAAGTAATATTCATCGTCCAGCTGGTTATGCATCATGTATTCCGGACCGGGAAGAATGGTGAACCGGCAATGCGTATTTCCTGCAATTTCACCGAATTTCATGGTGTCTTCAAAGTGAAACTCCGGCAAGACTTTTCGCACTTCGTTGCTGCCAAAATCGTACATACTTACCTCTACATCCTCCTCACAACTCACATAGATCAGGGTATCATGAATAAACCTGAGGGTAAAAAAAACGTTTAGAGGCTGCAGATTGGATGTGTCAATTTCGACAGTGAATGGAGTTTCCGTATAGAGTTCCGTTTTTGCGAAACGCCATTTTTTAAGGTACATTACTTCAAAATCCAGCTTCCGGATAGCATTTCTTGTAACCGACTTTGAAGTGAGAATACCCTTCTCATTCTCCAGTTGATAAGGATCAGTCGAAAAAGCCGAGGAAAACAACTGAGCCTTATCAAGTGGATTATTTTCTTTATTAACCAGAACACGGGCAGACAGCTCGTATTCGGGAGATGAAAACATAATCAACGCAACCGCTCCACTCAGCGAAATCAGGATGCAGACAAGAAATAACACCCAGTTCCGCAGAAACAGCCTCAGCCATTTCTTAAGATCAATCCCCTGCTCTTCAACTGCAACGATGCTTTCATCATTCATTGATCCGTTGGACTTTTATGGTAAATTCAGTATCAGAGAAGCCCCCATTACACCAACTGACATCAGATAAAAAAGTGACTGATATGGGAAATGCTCCATTGCAAAGGATTTACCGGATCTTGGCTCGATGTATATCACATCATTTGGCATCAGGTAATAATAGGGCGACTCCAGTACCCGGTTATCCGTGAGGTCAAGCAGGTGAACTTCAGATCCATTCTGAGTCTGGCGAACCAGCTTCACTTCCTTGAAGTTACCATAGGAAGAGACGCCTCCTGCCAGACCAATTGCCTGGAACACATTAATCTGATCCTGCTCAATGGTATAGTTACCCGGATCGTTCACCTCTCCGAGTATTCCGACCTGGAAGTTCACGAGTTTAATATAGGCTGTAGCATCCTTAAAATACTCGTCAAGCTGTGTTTGAATCGATTGTTGTACCTCGGGAATGGTCAGTCCCTTCACAAACAATTTTTCAATAAATGAAAATGATACATATCCGAATTCATCCACTACATAAGTATTCAAATACTGGTAGGTGGAATTCATCAGATAAGGAAAATCAGCCTGAAAAAACTTGCTGGTTTTCGGGTCGACACTATACACCCTGATATAGAGGTGGTCCCCTGTCTGAATACGGTAGGTAGTAGTACGGGGATTATCGAACACAGTTTTCATTTCCTTGTCTACCTTTTCCTGGATCAGACGCACATTCTTTTGAGATACGCAAGAAGATAACAGCAGTGCCACCGGCAGTACTAAGAAAAAGATCTTCCCGATTCGGCTTTTAGAAAAACAGTCCATTTCAATTGTTTTTAGTATGGTTTTATTTATTGATCGCTTTATATAAATCTGTCTTTTGTCCCCGCTCATAAGCAACGATAAATGCATCACCACCTATCTGAGCTTTCAGACTCTGAGCTTCACTGTAACTGTTCCCTGCAAAGACCTGATATTTATACCAACCGCCTTCAAGGATTTCACGGCAGTTACCGCCTCCGCAAAATGTCTTTATCTGATCCTCTGAGAATCGTACACGTGAAGCGGACACCTGTACATAGAAATCGATTTCATTGGACAAGGCAGTTCTTCCGTACCTGTTTACATTCTGTTCAAGAACCCTTGTCATATCCCTGGCTTCAGGCAGACTAACATTCTGTCCGTCCAGTTGAGCAACTACGAAAGCGTCACTGACTCCTGACTGGACGGCAACCCTGTTGGCTTCAGAGAAAAGACGGAAGCCGGGTATACGGTATTTGTACCAATTGTTCTCTTTATAGACTTCAACCGTGAGCTTACCTGTATATATAGCTGTCAGCTGTGAACGGGTTAAGGGTATACGACTGGCAGCGACCTGTATCTGGAAAGAAATACCTTCGACCTGCTGAACAGAGCTGATATCAAGAGCCGTCCTGGCATTCAGCCCCGGTACTGGTGAAGCATACCCGGAAGGCTCCGTAGAGGTATAGGATCCTTCGGTTCCTGTCTGGTAACCTGAACCAGTCGTAGAAGTTGAAGTAGGTGTAAGATTGGTGGAAGAATAATCTGTATATCCCGGAGTCTGGGTAGATTCTGTAGTGGCGGACTGCGAGTAATCACTCATATCAGTACCTGTTTCAGAAGTCAAAGCACCGGAAGTTTCAAGATCAGCTAAAGAACTTGTTGATGATGTACCCTGATATTCAGTATACCCGGGAGAATGAGCGCTAAGAAAAATACTCCTGGCATTATCCATACTCGGATCGTCCACTCCATGAACGCCATCCCGGTTAATGGTTATCGGGTCAGGTACCGTATAGTCGTTCACATAAGCGTTATATGCATTTACCTTATCCTGATCGATGGCAAGGTTTTCACTTTTCTGGTCGATGCTGGCACTATAATCATACTCCTGGTTATCATACGAGTAATCCTGTGTGTTGGACTCAGTGGAATAATCCTGGCTGCTGTAATCTGTGCTGCTATAATCTGTAGTACCATAGTCGGTGGTACCATAGTCGGTGCTGTAATCCTGGCTGGTATAGCTTGTGCCATAATCGGTGGTGTCGGTGAAAGCTGATTCGTCAGTAGTTGCGTATGAATAGTCTGAGGTTGTGGCAGTAGCAGGTGTAGTGCTGATCGGCTCAGGATACAGGACGTTGGTTGCCTCAGAAGTACCGGCTGTCCCTCCTCCCCCTTTCTGGGTCTGCAGTGCAACTACCAGGTTCTCAACCGCTGTTCCCTCCAGTTCGGATGCCTCGTTAAGTAAAGCAGCCTTCTCATAAGCATCTGAAGTATTTTCAGCCCGGCTCCTTTTTTCCTTTGCCTGGGTCATCATATCATCCGCAGAACTCTCCAGGGAGTTCGTTTCACCATATGATACAGATGAGCTTCCAAGGTTAGCCTTACATAGCTCATAAAGTGTACTATAACCAGATGCATATAGTTTATCCGCTTTCATCTGCAAATCCAGTGCCTTTTTTTCGGTCTTTGCAAGTTCTTTCTGTAAGGTCTTTTCATCCAGGTCATAGTTGGATTGAAGGGCCAATGCCTCATTGTAGTATGTATTGGCTTCCTGGATAATACTGCCGGCATCAGCGATGCTTTTAAGCGCTTTTTCAACTGCTTTCGTGTCTTTGCCTTCAACAAGATCCGGCAAATGCATAATGGTCTGGGCCGTGAGTGAACAGAAAAAATACCCTGACAGCAGCAGAAAAGTTAGTAGCAATGATATTCTTCTTTGAAGCCTCATTTAGGCTGTTTTTAGTTAAGAATAAATTAATATAATACTTTTTACGTTAAATCCCACCGAATTTGGGGCAGGATTTTTCAAGAAAGCCAGTATTAATCTTCCTTAATGGGTAAAAGTAGTAAATAAATTAACCCATTAGTACACATTCAATTATGAGTTATTAACTGTAAGAAGGCTTCATCCTGGTAGGTATTCCCTCTTTTAATCCAGTCCTTTTTGGTACCGGCAAGCTCAAAGCCAGCGCGTTCGAAAAGCCTGATACTTGCTTCATTATCTGTAGAAATATTGCAATACAGTTGATGAAGTTGGAGGACTGAGAAGGCATACTGAATCAACTCTTTCAGGGCAGCAGTGGCATACCCACGGTTTTGATTTTCCTCACCATAAACAAGGATCCCTATGCCGGCACGCTGATGAAAGGGCTCAAAATCAAATAAATCAATGGCTCCAACCGTTTTGGGTTCCTTTTCCTCCTCCATGATATCGATCATGAGCCTGAGCTGCTTCAGTTCATAAATATCATGATGAGAACTCTCAATGTATTTTTGCAGCACATGTTTTGAAAATGGGGCATGAGTATTGCTCACACGCCAGATTTCAGGATCGTTTTCCCAACGATAGAGAAGATCAACATCTTCAGGTTCCAGAGCCCTCAGATGGATTTGGTATGTTGGTGCTGCATCCTTTTTCATTGGAATTAAACGGGGACTGATTGTTCGTACTATTCTGATGCAAATGACAAAACCCGTTCAGAGGTAATCCTGATCAGATAAATATCGGCATTTCCGGATTCTTCCCCGGTGCGGATCGAATAATACCCTTCTCTGCAGTTCTCTTGCCCCGGACTATAAAACAAGTTTCCTCTTGTGTTATTAATCGGGTAGCCCAGGTTGACCGGTATTTTCCATTTTTTACCATTCTGCCTGGCATAGAAAATATCATATCCGCCCATGGTATAGTGCCCTTCAGAACTAAAGAATAAAATATTATGGTCCTTACACCAATAGGCGATTTGTTCATTGAGCCCGGTATTGATTTGTTTACCCATGTTTTTCAGCTTCCCCCACTCTCCATTTTTATCCTTTTCTGCAATCCAGATATCATAACCACCTTTCCCTCCCTTCCGGTCACTGCTTATCAGTAAGCTTTGATCGTCAGGACCGAAACTGGCATGTGTTTCAGAAAAAGCGGAGTTAATTTTCCCGGGCAGGCGTTTGGCTTCGGTCCATGTTTCGCCGTCGAATACCGATGAATAAATATCGTAGTTATCTCCCTGCTTCCGGGCAAGAAGAAGTTCTTTTCCGTCATCCGAAAGACCGGTGGGATAGTAGTCTCCGTCCGACAGTATCTGGGGGTTAATATTCACCGGTTCCTGCCATGTGCCACCCTGCAGCCGGGAACAGAAAACCGCATCATAAAATTTGAGCTTCCGGATAAAAATCAGGGTAGTGCCGTCACCGGAAACAACGGGTCTTTCTTCATCCAGTAGGGTATTAATCGCCGGTCCAAGACTGATCTTCTCGTGTGTGACCGGTGTATCCCTGATTATTGCAGCCCGTTCGCAGGATTGAATCTCCCTGTCTACGACATTCTGATTATAATTGCCATAGAAGTAAGGTGAGTCTATGAACTTCATATAACTTTCCAGGGCAGCATTAAGCTGGTTATTCATTCGGTAAGCATTCCCAAGATAAAAATAGGCATGAAGGGGTGCTGCCCTTTCAGTAAAATCCTTTTTCCTGTAATTGTTTTTAGGGACTATCTTTTTTACTGCTTTTTCGAAGTAGGGTATCGCAAGATGTTCGCTGCCTTCAATATTAAGGTAACATTCCCCGACTTTGAAATTATAATTTGCATTCAGAGAGTCAGCATTAGCCAGCCTTAAATAGAATATCAGCGCATCACGATATTCTTCCCGGTTGAAAAAATATTGTCCTTCATTAAAGTATTCTTCCAGCTCTTCTCTTGTCTGAGCGATAATAGTCTGCGATAATGCTATAAAACAGATAAGAAAAACAGAGATGATTCTTTTCATGAGCCAGCAGTTTGGATACACCAAAAATAGGAAAAAGGATATAACTTATGACTTTAAGTTAATAAAATAAGGTGGTGGGTTATTGATTTATCGTACTAAAAAAATGACTGAAAACCCTGTGCAGGCAGTAAAATCCGCACCGGATCTTCAGTTATTTTTAGTTCTTGATTTTCAGATCTTCCGGAACCGGATCGATTCGAATGACCTGCACTTTCGTGGTATCAGTACCCGTTATCTCAAACTCGACACGCCGGTTATACCGTCTTCCTTCAGGGAGATCTTTGCCCAGTGCATCGGTATTTTTGGCGATAAAATTGGTTTCTCCTTTGCCAACTGCTTTCATCCGGCTGGCATCTACGCCTGCAGACAGCAGGTATTCCAGGGTAGCCTGGGCGCGATTCTTTGACAGGCTCAGGTTGTAGTTCTCAGGGCCAAGAGGATCCGTAAAACCGACAAGTACCACCTTCACAGAAGGATCAGTCTTTAGCAAGGCTGCGATTTTATCCAGTTCAGCTTTACCTTCGGAGGTGAGCGAAGCTTTATCAAATCCGAAAAGAACTGGTGACAGGGGAATCTTCCGGACTTCCTGAACAGGTAAAACTTCGGATACCGGTTCGTCTGCTGGGGCATCAGTTTCTTCTACCGCCGCTGTTTCTTCAGCAATAACTTCTCCAACTTCTTCCTTAGTAGTTTCTGTAACCGCCATTTCGGTAGTTTCATCCACCAATTCTTTTACACCTTCCTCAAGTAGTTCTTCTGTATCCCTCTCTGAAACACCCGCGATTTCCTCCGTCTTTTCCCTGGTAATTATAAGCACCTGAGGAATCTCCGTGAAGGAGATTTCATTGAGATCCATACCGCCCAATCCATCATCAAGGATCAGCGACATCAGTCCGGAATGGCCATTATTCATCGGGTAGTAAAACAAGTCGTCATCGGTTGAATTAATGGGGTAGCCAAGGTTTACAGGAAGACCCCAGGTATTGCCTTCTCTTCGGCTGACGAAGATGTCGTAACCTCCCATGCTGGTGAAGCTCTGGGAGCTGAAAAACAGAAACTCGCCATCTTCGGTCAGGAAAGGAGTATCCTCATTCAACCCGGTATTAAGTTCTGCAATATTCTGTGCA
Organism: Bacteroidales bacterium; assembly: GCA_016931575.1. GTDB lineage: Bacteria > Bacteroidota > Bacteroidia > Bacteroidales > UBA10428 > UBA10428. The sequence continues at coordinate 43,220 of JAFGEO010000047.1, forward strand.
GGACCGTAAACTCCTTCAGCAGTAAGCTCCGCATAGTATAAATCCATCTCTCCCTGACCATTCCTTCGGTTCGATGCAAAATAGATGGTTTTTCCATCTTTTGACAAGCTGGCATGCGATTCCCAGTATTTTGTGTTTATCGATGCGCCAAGCGGTGCAGAGACACTCCATCGGTTCTCAGCTTCGTTAAACCTGCTAACCAAAATATCACTGTTAAATTCATCCTCCCGGGTTAAGAGCAGGGTTTTGCCATCATATGAAAGGGCACAAACAAACTGATCCCCATCTGACAGCAATTCCGGGGTGATATTCTGAGGTTCACTCCAGACACCCTGACTGTTTTTTGAAAAATAAACAGCATCATAGAATGGTAGTCTGTGCATATAGACAAGGCTGGACCCATCTCCTGATATCACTCCTTTATAATCGTCGTTACTGGTATTGATCACCGATCCGAGGTTTGTTATCTCAACAGATTGGGGAGCAGCCATAAATTCATTGGCAATGTTACAGGCTTCGATCTGCTGATCGGCATACTTATGAAGATTAACTTCATCCTCAGGCAGTATTTCCTTGTAGGTCATATAGGATTCAATAGCCTTATCCAACTGATTATTAACCCGGTATGCATTCCCAAGGTAAAGATACACATCAAGGGGTGCATGTTTCTCATTAAGTGAGCTTTCACGATAGGCTGTTGATGCTGATTTCTTTGCTTCCAGTAAATAGGGAATGGCCTTATCTTTCTCTCCGGCAATATTCAGATAACAAATTCCAATCCGGTAATTGATATTTGGGTTTTGCTGGTATCCCCTTTTGTATACCTGAAGGTAATCACTCAGAGCATCCGGATAAAATTCCTGTGCCAGAAAAAACTCAGCATCGGTGAAATATTCCCTTAAGGCTATCTCACTCTCACTTCGCTGACTATAAGCAGAGAATGTCAGAAAAAATAGAAGGAATACTTTAAAAACAGTTCTTTTCATCAGGCAGGCTTTTTTCAAATATACATCATTCACAATAATATTGCAGACTTGAAAGCTATCAGTATATCAAATTTATAGATAATCTCTGCATTTTTTTCAATATGCCTATTATATGTTGAATTGTTTAAATTACTAAAAAAATACTTGCTAAACAATCCATGACCTGATTTGTCAGGAACTTAGGCAGATTTAAAAAAGATCCCCAGAATCCGGAGCAGATAAAAAGTTGATTATGGGCTGTGCAGGTTATTGAACCCTCAAATCCTCAGGCACCATATTCACCTTCATAAATACAAGCCCTTCCACCTCCGCGAGCGGAACAAGTTCTACACGTCGGTTGTACGTTCTGCCTTCCGGGGAGTCACTCCCGTCCCTTTTGGTATTGATAGCCGCAGGCTCTGTCTCTCCCTTTCCCTCGAGCTCGAAACGACTGGCTTTTACCTGATCATCAATAAGGTATCCGAGAACAGCCTCAGACCGCTTCCGGGATAGTAAAAGATTATAGCTTTCAGAACCCTTTGAATCGGTATGACCCTCAATCCTGAATTTCAATTCCGGATTCTCCAGCAACAGAGTCTTAATATCGTTCAGGTAAGTCTGGTATTCATTCCTGAGCTTAAAATCATCAAAGTTGTACAACAAGAATTCAAGGTAAAGGGTATCTGCCTCCTCCAGCAGCATTGGGACAAGCCCCTCCGGATTTTCTTCAGGTGAGCCTCCCTCTCCGGATAAAGCTGAAGCAAGGAGCACTTCTTCATCCGAAGAATCCGTCAATTTTACATCCCTGACTGAAACGATGCCCGAGCTGTTATCCATAACCAGGTCGAAATTTCCTGCGGGAAGCACTGCGGTATATTCGCCGGTAGGACTAACTTCATACCTCCTCAAGGTGTCACCTGTTTCCGTATTAACGACAGCAAGGCTGTAATCGTCGTAATTCGTGGAATCAACCCCTTCTGCTTTCCCCCTGACATTGAATCGGGGACTGTTAGCAAATACCATGCTATTGTAGCGGATAATGTCGTACCCGTTGGAGGTTTCTTCAATCCTCGACATAAGGCCTGAGACATGCTCATCCAGGGGATAGTAGAATAAATCGTCGTCGGTCGTACTTACCGGTGCCCCCATGTTGATTGGCTGACGCCATGCACCATTGTCCCTTTTCAGGGCATAAAAGATGTCATAACCCCCCATGCTCAAATGCCCCTGTGAGCTGAAATATAAAATTTCATCATCTACATTGATGATGGGTGTTTCCTCATTGAAAGGCGTATTTATCTTTGGACCGAGATTCTCTGCCGGACCCCAATCACCGTTAGCAGCACGTTCAGATTTGTACAAATCAAGGCCTCCATACCCCCCTTCCCGGTTACTGGTAAAATAAAGTGTGTTGCCGTCTGCAGATATGCTGGCATGTGTCTCGTGATAAACTGTATTAATATTTTTATTCAGGGCCTTGAGTTTGGTCCACTCACCTTCCTCACAATGGCTGGAATAGATCTCTCCGGCATTAGGCGGTTCATAGTAATAAAGGAAGAGTGTTGCCCCGTCAGCGGAGGCACTTACCAGAATATGGTCGCCATCTGAGCCAAGCTTCGGAGTGATATTTTCAGGAGTTCCCCATACTCCTTTTTCCTGTCTTACCTGCATAACTGCGTCATAGAATTTCAATTCTTCCATATAATACAGCAGGCTGTCATGATCAACCAGAACGGGATTATAATTCGAAAAAACCGTGTTGATCTGTTCCGGGAGGCGTTCGGTCCTTGGTTCGTTAGGGAAGGCATTCAGCATCCGTGCGTTATTACAGCGTTCGAGATGCATGTCGATAACCGCCAGAAAATCCGGGTCACTCACTGCCATCCGGTCCTTTAACTTGCTGAAAATCTCTTCGGCCTTATCAATATCGCCGTTAATCCGGTAGGCAATTCCCAGCATTAACCATGACCTGAGAGGAGCATGGGTTTCATCGAACCGATCCTCAAAATCTTCACTGACAGATTCTGCGGCCAGTTCAAGGTAGGGAACAGATTTCTCTTTCTTACCGCGGATATTCAGGTAACAATACCCGATCTTATAGGCAATGTGGGCATTGAAAACCTCTTTCTTTTCTAGCAGGAGATACAAAGGCAGCGCTTCGACATACTCGTTTGCATTTAGAAATTCTTCTGCTTCATCAAAAATATCTTCATTAGAAAGCCATATCTGACCTTCAGCAGGAGATGCCAGAATCCATGAAAGTGTGAACGCTGTGAACAAGTAGATGAGGGATTTCATCTTATTTATTTTTTTGTTGGATACACTATTTTATCTGCTAATCCCAATAACAATTCAATCCTCACCTATTTTTTCTTTCTCCTGCGTATTGTGTAAAGGATTATTAATATTATCAGCGCAATATTAACTAAAATCAATGTTGATATAAACCTTTTACTCTTCCAGAAAGAAGCTTTGCCTCCTTTATCCGCATCCTCGAAGAAGCTTCCCATATCCATTTTAAGACCTTTTTCAAGGACCATTCTGAGTAAAAGATTATTTATGTCTGAATCACTGAAATTATAATTCTGTGTTGAAGCAATAAGATACTGAACGAGTTCAAGAGGATCTGAGAAGGCCCGGATGGATGTATCCGCCAATGCTTTATTTATTTCAGGCATGTTGTAAGATATCAGCTTATCAGCAAATTCTCCAACATCAGTTATTCCAGTGAGACGGACCAGTAAATCGTAAACACTTTCTCTGCTGTAATCTTTCTGCCGTGACTGGTTAATCAGGTAATTCAGCAAATCCTCGTAGCTCGAATTATCCCTGATATCATTCAGCGCCTCCGTTATTTGTAACTTCAGTGTTCCTTCAGCCTGCGAAGCCAGCAATTCCTGGAATTTCCTCAGGTTGAAAATCCGTTTCTCCTGTGTGTTTTGCAGGGCATCCATAAGTTCTTTTGCGGAATAGGAACTCTCTGAAATCCCGGAGAACAGGTATTCAACCAGGTCAATTGCATTAAATAAGTTATTTAGCTCCATGTTCAGAACTACCAGCTTATCATGCAAACCACCTTCCGAATTAACCAGCAGATTCTGGAAAAACGAGTTTAGCTCTTCAGTGGTTGACGCCAGGTAAAGCATATCCCGGGCTTCCTCTGCCCCATAATTTTGTTTCAGCTTATCCCATGTCTGCGGGTGTGTAAGGTTCTGATCCTGTGGCATCGATAGTGGATCCCGACCTGCAGTGAACGTACTTATCTGGAATAACAGTTTGTTTTCATTATGCAGGGTATTCAGCACCATTGACATCAGTGTATTACGGATTTCATTTTCATGAAAGTAAGCCGACTGATCCAGAAGGATGAGGTATTCATAGGGTATATCTGCGCTATCAAGAAGAGCAGCCTGAATTTCACCGGGCACCTCACTGATAGCTGTAAAGTCTGCAGAGAAATCCTGCATGCGGCGTTGAGTAAAAAGGATGGCAAACATCGCCTGAACCTCCTCAGCTGTAAAGGATTCCACGGCCGCAGCCTTTATTAAGAGCTCATAGAGGCTGTAATAATCCTTTAGGCTTGTGTTATCCATCCGGTTCAGATACTCTTTCAGAGATTCAGAAGCTATTTCCTGAAGGTAGTTGTTCCCCAGCCTGCTTTGCAGGGATGCATCCAGGGATTCTGTCTTTTCCGAACCTGCAAGCAAGGGAGCTTCATAATTGATGACAACTTCAGTCTCAGAAATATTTCCTTCCGGGTCGGTAGCGGTAAAACGAATGGCATTCTTTCCGGGTTGGGGTCCATAAAAATAGGTGAACCGGCTATTAACATCTGACAGGTTTTCCTGGCTTGCCGGAACATTGTCGACCTGTACTGATATATTCAGGTGAGAACCTTGCGGCAGTGTAAGTTCAATTGGCACTGCATCGGAATCGTTTACCTCGTAAAAAGATTGTTTAACCCCGATGGCAGGAAGGGGTTTTGATTCGGCAACTTGCACGGGCACATAAGGCTTTGAAGTCTCTTTCATCCTGATATCGTTGAGTGCAAGCTGATTCTCCTTCTGGTCGATCTTAAAACTGATTTCCTTCTGGTAAGTTTCAACTCCATCTCCCTCAATAACGAAGATATAATCCCCCTGTGGGGCAGAAAGGTCAAATGCCCCCGAACGATTGATCTTCTGCTCATCAACCAGCTGCCGCCCGTTTTTCGTGATCAGCTTTGCTTTCAGATCGGTTGCTGCTGCAGATTCCAGTTCATTAGCCTGAATTGTACCTGTTATGTTGAAGGTTCTGGGGATTTTCTTATTGTATACCTCAACCTCATAGATATCCAGCATCCCATTGCCTGACTCTTCATTGTAAAAAGTATAAAGGCCAAATGCATCCACGCCGATGGGACAAAAAAACAGGTTATCATTGGTTGTATTGACCGGGTAACCCATGTTCTGCGGGGGAGTCCAGGTACCGTTGCTGTTAAGCGTACTGACAAAGACATCGTACCCCCCGATGGTGGAATGTCCTTCAGAACTAAAAAAGAGAGTATTCCCTCCATTGCTCAGAAAGGGAGTATCCTCATTACTCGGGGAATTAACAACGGGACCCAGGTTGACTGGTTCCCCCCACTCCCCGTTTGAATTGCGTTTGGATTTGTAGATGTCCAGGCCTCCATAGCCTCCAGCCCTGTTTGATGTAAAAATCAGGCTCTGCCCGTCAGGCGAAAGCGATGCATGGGATTCCCAATACTTGGTGTTTATGTTGTCATTAAGCTTTTCAAGAGGGGCCCACTTATTATTCAATCGTTTGCTGGTATAGATATTCCCGTCGTAATTATCGCTGCGGTAAACAAAGAGTTCATCACCATGATAGGATAGTCCGGTAGCATAGGAATCATCATCCACTGCGAATTCAGGGGTTAGGTCAACAGGTTCTGACCATTGATTATTTGTACCTTTATAGGATATGAAAACGCCTGTATAGAAAGGAAGTTTCCGGTTGAAGATCATTACCTTCCCATCTCCTGAAATAACAGGATTAAAATCCTCCCTCTGCGAATTGATTTTGGCTCCGAGATTTTTGGGCGAGAAGTAGATCTTCTCATTGACCGTCTTTTTTGCCCGCTGGCAGGCCTCAATATCTGCCCTTACAACATCATGATCGAACTCATCCGGAGAGGCGAGATTCAGAAAGCGCTGATAGCTTTCGATCGCCTCATTAAACATGTTATTCACATGGTAGGCCCTCCCCAGGTAATATTGAGTTTCGGGAGGGGCAAGCTTTTCCTTGTAGGAGTCCTGTTTGTATTTAAAATTGATATGTTGCGCAGCAGTTTTCAGATACTTAATTGCCTTCGGATACTGGTAGATATCGTTCAGGTAACAGACACCAATGCGGCTCTGAACATTATAATTCTCAGGTTCAGCCCTTAAAATCCGGTGGTACAAGGGCAGTGCTTCCTGATATTCTTCAAACAGAAAATAAGATTCTGCCTCTACAAACCATTCCCTTACATCCTGAGACTGTGAAGTCCGCGTAATGAAAAAAGTCAAAACCAGTACGATTAGGAAGGGGTATCTGTTTCTGTGCATGCAACGCAAAGCTTGGTTTGTAACAAATTTAACAAAAAGTTGTTATGCTCAATACCTTATTCTTAATCAAATTGTTCAAAAGCTTTGCCAATAGTTAATTTCAGCTTGCCAGCTTGTTCAAAAAAGAGGAAAATCCACTTTAATGTTTTCACCGATAGCCTTGACAAAGGAACCACCGAGTGCCCCATCGATTACCCGGTGATCATAAGTAAGTGACAGGATCATAATATCCCTGATGCCAATACATTCCTGTCCATTCAGGTTTACAACAGCAGGTTTTTTCTTAATGGCACCAACTGCCAGGATAGCTGCCTCAGGCTGGTTAATAATGGGTGTGCCGGACACATTTTCATACTGACCCATGTTGGTAATCGTAAATGTACCCCCTTTTATTTCTGATGGCTCAAGCTTTCCTTTTCTGGCTCTTTCTGCAAGATCTGACAGGGACTTTGCCAGGTTGGTAAAATTTCTTTTGTCAGCGTCCTTAATTACCGGAACGATCAGGTTACCGTCCGGAAGGGCTGTGGCAACCCCTATATTAATATATCCCTTACGGATGATATAATTCCCTGAAACAGATATATTGACATCCGGAAATAATTTCAGGGCTTTCACTGACGCCTCGATAATCACTGGGGTGTAGGTCAGTTTGATCCCGAATTTCTCCAGAAAAGCTTCCTTATTGGCTTCCCTCCATTGTACCAATCCGGTCACATCGATTTCAACCATGCTGGTTACATGGGGAGAAGTTCGCTTAGAGCGGACCATGTGCTCAGCGATCAGCTGCCGTGTCCTGCTCATAGGAATTACCTCCTCTCCGGGCCTTGGAACAGGTGCCTCTTCAGCGGATATTGTCCCAGAACCAGTCACTGCCGGCTGAACCGGGCGATCAGCCCCGGATTGCTGATAAACCTTCCTTCCGCTTCGGAGGTAATCGTTCAGGTCGTTGCGGGTTATTCTGCCCTTCATCCCTGTCCCTTCGATTTGTTTCAGCTCATCTGTTGTTATTCCGCGGTCCCTGGCAAGGAATCTGATAAACGGAGTAATTTCACGATCATTTTCCGATGCTGTCCCCGGCGGTTGTAGCTTTTTCCTTTTTGCTTTCTTCTCGGGAGGAGATTTGGGAGAGGGGGCCTCAGTCAAGGCTTTGTCCAGCGATGTTTCATCCTTTTCAGGTTCTTCTTCTCCATTGTCGATGACGGCGAGTACTTCCCCAACTTTTGGGATCTCTCCGTCATGATAAATAATCCGGGTAAGGACTCCCGATGCTGGTGAAGGTACTTCCGTATCCACCTTATCAGTGGCTACCTCCAGAAGAGGTTGATCTTTTTCAATCCGGTCACCTTCCCTGATAAACCAGCGGGTAATGGTAGCTTCAATGATACCTTCGCCCATAGCAGACAGTATTAGCTCTATTTTAGCCATATATTCTTAGTTCCCCAGAAACTTAATGTCGCGCAGAAGAATCGAAAGGTCATTTCTGATTTTATAATCTTTTGCGTACAACAAGTTCATGCGCTTAATGGTTTCCCCGGAGAGCGGTTTTTCTTTTCCCGCCGGCACCGGGGTGAGGATCCCGGGCACAATGTCTGGAAGAATTTTATCTTCTTCCTGACCTGTTTCTGCCAGCCCTATCCATGATTTTACCCCAAAAAGAACACGGAAGATGTTCCTGATGAAACCCAGAGGATTCTTCTGGAGAGCCAAAAGAAATGGGGAAATCCCCAGGATGAGCAGGCTGATCAGAATATCAAATAGTTTCTTTTTCCTGCGCACAATGCTACTGCTTAAGGCATTGAGGTGAAGCACATACAATTCACCGGCAGTATTTATCGAACTGCTGCCAATAACGGACAGGCTTTCCGGAGGGGCAATTTTAAATTCAACAGGCGTGTCCCCGATCGCCAGCATTGTAGAAATGATATCCTGAGAAGGAATGTCCCGTGCACAGAAAACGATTTCGTCGATGCGGTTAATGGAGGAAATGTCTTTAAGCTGGTCGAGGTTCCCAATATACTGATCGCCCTGCCAGTTTCCACGATAATTCACCAATCCGATAAGTACAGGATGGATATCTACCTGTTTCAGAATGTCCATTACCCGGTGACTTTCATCAGGCGAACCGGCAATGGCTATTCTCTTCTTCTGCTTGCGGAAATGCAGTCGGGTGACTTTAAATATACTCCCAATGATAAGGCGGGTAAGGAAGAAAGAAAATATTGCCCAGAGAGCCCCAAACAAAAGCAATGCACGGGAATACCTGAGACTCTCAGGCAAAAGCGCATAGATAAGCAGGATTCCAACACTTCCAAAAACGATTCCCCTCAACAGGTCAGAGATGTAAATCTTCTTCTCGTATCCGCCGGCGAGGTAGACAAAGAGTATCCAGATTAAAACATAGACCGGCACCACATAGAGCAGGTACTCAACCGGATAGTAATCCTCCATTCTGAATTTGTAATGTGCCCATAGGGGCTGAAGCAGCAGGAAACCTGAATAAATGAGTGCCGCATCGAAAAGGGGGGTGATGAAATTCAGGAAGAGCCTGCGCAGAATGGAGACGGAAGCCCGAAGGTAAATGGCCAGGTTAATGAGAAGGCTGAATAGCCATGCATTCTTCCTGGAGAAATGTTTACGGGCAAAAATGATCATGGCACGATAAAACACCATAACATAGTTGATACTTCCTTTTTTCGTACTTTCTCCTTTATAATGGATGATGGCGGTCCGGGGGAAATAATAGTTTTTGTATCCGCCCAGAATGATCCGGTAAGAAAGGTCGATATCCTCGCCATACATAAAAAAGGTTTCGTCGAGTAATCCAATCTCTTCCAGGACTTTTTTCCGGATGAACATAAATGCCCCGGGAAGTACCTCCACACTGTGAACCTGTTCCTTATCCAGGTATCCCAGGTGATACCTGCCAAATATTTTTGACTTTGGAAACAGGGCAGATAAACCGAAAATCTTAAAGAATGATACAGCAGGGGTTGGCAGGGACCGTTTTGATTCCGGAAGGAAGTTGCCCTTTCCGTCTATCATCTTAACCCCCAAACTTCCTGCCAGAGGATTGTTTTCCATAAACTCAAAGCAGCGGAATAAGGTATCCTCCTGAACAATGGTATCTGGATTGAGGAGAAGCACATAGTTCCCTTTGGCGATTTTTATCCCCTGGTTATTGGCTGTGGAGAAACCCAGGTTTTTTTTGTTCTCGATCTGGATGACATCCGGAAACTTTTCATGCACCATCTGACAGGAGCCGTCTACAGAGTTATTGTCAACCACAATGATTTCAACAGAAAGATTATCCGATGATTTGTACACCGAATGCAAACACTGCTCAAGGAAGTGTTTTACGTTATAGTTGACTATGATTACCGAAAGGTCCATCGGCTCTGAAAAGTTGACAAAGATAAGATATTGATCTTTCCCATAAGGAGAAAAAAGGATTATTCGGAAATATTAATGTCGCATTCCATTAATAGAAGCCTGCAGGCATTGCGATGTCCAAGAGAACAGGATTTATTAAAGTGGTAACAGGCATTCTCATCATCATCCATTCTAAAGTATGACATGGCTAAATTATAATGTACAATGGCATTATCTGGGTCAAATTTGAGTGCTTTTTGAAATTCGATAATTGCATTCTCGTATTCATGGAGTTCATACTTCACCATACCCTTTCCGTGGTAAGCAGTAGCGTTTCGCGAATCAAGCGCAATTACTTCGTCGAAGTCAGCTTCTGCCAATTCAAAATCTGCGTTATGGAAAAATGCCATACCCCGGTTCAGGAAGGCTTTATGGACTGATTCCCCGGGCATGCCGATCTGGATTGCTTTATTAAAATCCTCCACAGCCTTTGAATATTTCTCCTTCTTAAGGTTGAATACGCCCCTCAGATAGATATATTCCGGCTGCCCCGAATACATTGACAGATACTGTTCAATATCTTTCAGGGCTTCTTTCTCCCGATCAAGCTTTATCAGGATGAGGAGTTTTAGTTCCTGGGCAGGCAGATGATTGGGCCTCGTAACCAGTATATCCTCCAGGGTTACAAGGGACTGGGTGTAATTACCCAGGTTTGCCTGGGTTTCTGCCATGGCCATATTCCTGGCCAGATCTTCAGGCTGAGCATAACAGGCTAATGATATCAAAAAGGCACCTACAAAGAATAGACGGATCATGTCATTATATCATTTGGCATGTAAGATACTAAAAACCGGAACGCATTTCTTCTATTGCCTGCATAAAAAAATAAACATACTCAAAGACTTTACATCAGAATTCTTCAGGCTTTTCATGCTGTTTGAAATAAAAAAGTGGTTAAGCACTTTGTCTTAACCACCTTTTCGGTTTCATCTGTGGAATGCATTGCAGGAAAAACTTCCCGCCTATTTTTTGGCCATTTTTTTGAAATCTTTTTCAAGGATTCCATCCGGGCTTTTATCCGATATTTTATGGTAATCGAAATAGTAAAACTTAGCATCTGCAGCACCGATAATTACCTTATAACAACGGGCATTCTGCTTGGTTCCCTCCGGTCCGACTTTATGCAGGAATACCACATTCTCATCCCGGTCGGCTATTGCTTCTTCAATATCATCCTTGGTTACGATCCTGAATTTATAAGGATATACTTTTTTGATCCTGGCTGTGGAATTGACTTCCGGAGCGAGCTCATCCTCAAGCAGGTACAGGGTCTTCCCCTTAATATCCTGAATATTATCGTTATAATGCTGAAGAACATTTGCAGAAACAATTTTCGGGTTGTCCCGGATCAGCAAAGCATGTTGCTGAATGAAACGCACCAGAATGGCAAGTTTATAGATATAATTATCTTCCTCGACACTATGGTATGAGAGCGGAACCGAGGCTATATCCGGCATTTCATTGATCCTGAAATAGTCTCCCCCAAGCGAAAGGTGGAGAAAACGATAGCGAGCATCTGTATTATCATTCTCAAAACCTACTTCAGTCATGTAGAGAAAAGAATATTTCGGATCCTTTCTTAACGCTTCGTATTGCTCAAAATCAATAAACTCGTAGTCGGTTATATTCCACTCCTGCTCCATAACCTCCTTGATAACCGAGTTATATTCTCGCAAGGGATTATCCAACAATACTACCATCGTTTTTGTATTAAAAAACGACTGAATATCCTCCTGACTGGGAACAGTTTGTGATCTGGCAACAATCAGGTTCATACTAACAATCAGAACTACCAATACTTTTTTCATACTCTGTCTATTTTAGTTTTGCGGAAAATATAATGGGTGTCTTTCATTAAACTTTCTAAGGTATATAAATCGCATTTGTTTCTTTTTTTTCTTACGAAGAGAACTGTACTCATCGTGTAACTCAGGGTCTGCCATCAGAAGAATTGACAGGGATTCATCGGTATAATCAAGGATCCTGCCATTTATGAAATCAAGAAGATATTGTCTGATTTCAGTATCCTCCCGTGTTCCCGGATACATGGAATAGGGATTGTAATGGTTATAATAATACGGATTATAGGTATCGGTGTAGGTTGTGTAACTGGCCACGAAATGAGAGATGGCTCCAACCTGGGTAATCCTGAAAAAACCATCCGGCATTCTGACATAAATAAACCCGTTGCGGGAGTATCCCCATATAGTATTCACCTTCAACTCGTGCTTATTGCCCAAAACGTCAAAATAATTCAGCTTGTCCTTTTGTAAAATCTTATCAAAGAATTCCGGATCGGAGGAATCGTATACGGAGATTATCCTTGATTTAGGCAGGGGGTCGTTCGCTTTCACCTGTTCAAAATTAAGGTAGATGCCTTCCTTGAATTTAAATTCAGGACCATATTTCACCAGATTATTTGAATTAACTTGAGCAAATGAGACCTGAAAAACCGTAAGGATAAACAATAAAGTCGATATAAAACGCATGCCTGAAAATTTATGTCCTATAACAAATTTATCTC
>JAFGEO010000048.1 GCA_016931575.1 Bacteroidales bacterium
AACCTCGAAGGTATTTTGTGCGGCGCAATTGGCGAAGGTTCAACAAGCGTTATGTACCTATTGGTGCGCATGAATGAGCAATATCAGCAGGTTATCCGCCAATTGGAAAAATTACATGATGTAATTGAGTTAAAAGAACGGAATGAATATGACCATACGGTGTTTTATAAAGTTGATAGTCTTTTTAATAACAAATAAATTTTAAAAATGAAAATATTCACTTCCATATAAATTTTTATACTGGCCGGCCCCGGCGAAATTGGCAGAGGCTTATTATTATGTCAATGGCTAAGGAATGGTAAACCCTGGTCTTACTCTTTATGACGTTGTGGTCATATTGCATCATACTTTTCTATTTCAGCATTTTTAATATCCGCAGGAAATGGATTGTATAAAAAAAAGTATGCTAACAGGCAAAATGATGATCCAATTATGGGGTAAGAAATCAGCCAGATCCAGGGAGTAGTCATTATCATACGCAAGTATTCTGGACAGCACATCGATGAGCCACTCCCGGGGATTTACATCACAGGCTTTGCAGCATCCCGGCAGGGAGTAAATAATCGCTGCATTTTCGGCCGACTCGTGGTTGCCGCAACACAAATAGCTCTTCCTGCCCAATGCCAGAGGACGGATGGCATTCTCAACCAGTCTATTATCGATCTGGTAACGTCCGTCCAGGTGATATCTTGATAAACATTGGAACGAACTAAAATTGCTTGTTTAATCCAATGTACATCAATATCAGTATGCCGATGACACATTAACTATTGAGGATATGTATGGATTAATACTCGATATAGATCCTTTTGAAGAGTTCTACGTCGGTGAAGATGGTTATTTTGTGGCTGATGAGAATAGTACAAGCAATTATTGGCTCAAAGAAAATAGTGAGGGTGGAATTGATACTATGTGGCATGTTTATGATACTGCAAAATTTCGCAGGACAGTGGATAATGAAGAACTCGGAATATACCTAAAGCAGCTAAAATAGTCTTTCATATTTTAACTTCTACCTCTATCTTAATAAGTGCTTAAAGAAAAGTAATGCCCTTTATACCCAATATCATTTCTTTAAGTCAATGGTTTTTTTATCTTTGATTGCACCCTGCATTCTTTGGTAAAACAAGTATTTACACTAAGCACATACAACATGAAACAAGTATTTTTTTTCGCATCAGCCCTGTTCCTGGTTACTTCTGCTATGGCCCAGAAGAATGTGGATAAAGGAATAGTGAAGGTCTATGAAAAAGGTAAAGGCTTCTATTATGAGTCGATCCTGACCGATGTTAACGCAATCAGCGATTCGATTGAAAACGAGGATAAACAGCCCTTCCTTTTATTTTTAATGGATCAATCAGAAATGGACCTCCCCTCCGACCCCGGCCTCTATCAACGCGTTTGGACCCAGCCTGTTGAGTCGCAGGGAAATGCAGGGACGTGCTGGTCTTTTTCCACGACCGCCTTTTACGAATCTGAAGTATACAGGCTCACCGGCAAGCAGGTGGAGATTTCCGAGATCTATACCGTGTATTGGGAATATGTTGAAAAAGCCCGGCGCTATATCGAGAAACGCGGGAATTCACTTTTCGCTGAGGGCTCGGAAGGAAATGCCGTTGCCAGGATAATGAAAGAATACGGCGCAGTTCCCCTGGAAGCCTACACCGGCTTGACGGGCAACCGGAAATTCCACTCCCACGCGGCGATGTTCGATGAAATGGAGGCATTCCTTAAGTCCCTGAAGGCAAACAATGCCTGGAACGTTGAGTATGGACTTGAAACCATCAGATCGATCATGAACCATTACATAGGCGAGCCGCCCGTCAGCTTTGTTGTTGATGGAAAGACCTACACCCCTCAGACCTACCTGAACGATTACCTGAAAATAAACCCTGATGACTATGTGGAGATCCTCTCCTACAAGCAGGAACCATACTGGGAACAGGTAGAATACAAAGTGCCTGACAACTGGTGGCACAGCAAGGAATACTATAATGTTCCGCTGGATGTTTACATGATGCTGGTGAAAAGATCCATCAAGGATGGCTATACATGCAGTATTGGCGGGGATGTTTCCGAAACCGGGCTCAGCCGGCTTACGAATTGTGCCCTGATCCCGGATTTTGATATCCCTTCGGACTATATAAATGAGGATGCGCGCCAGTTTAGGTTCTCCAATGAAACTACCACGGATGATCACGGCATGCAGCTGATCGGGATCCTGGAAAACTATAAGGGCAGCGGTAAAGACTGGTACCTGATCAAGGATTCCAGCTCCGGATCACGGAATGTCGGAGAAGATGATCCAAGCTTTGGATACTACTTCTTCTCTGAAGATTATATTAAACTGAAGATGATGGGCTTTACGATTCACAAGGACGCCGTGAAGGATATTCTGAAGAAATTCAACTAAGCTAATTGAATTTGAACCAACTCCGCTGAATCTCCCATGGCTAAAGCCGGACTCCGATACAGCTCAGGAAATCCCCGGCTTGACCACGTGCCGCCTATGCCCCGACTGCCGTGCGGTAAGTTTTGCGATGGCGCAAAGCCGGGGTTAAGGAGCAGCGCTTGTTAAGCCTTGTGCATTTGTTAAGGTACAGTTTTTGATGTTCTTAAAAATAAACACTATGAATGCTATCCTGAGTATGCTCATTTTTGCTGCTATGTTCTCTTACAACGGCGATGAAACCGTTGAATCGGACTGCAGCTGTAAACAGATCCCTCTTTATGGAAAGGTTAAAGTGGTTGAAAACTTCGCAGACTTCAAGGTAAAGGTCGTAACCAATTTCCCGGACCTGAAAGTCAAGCTCGTTGATAATTTTCCTGATGACTGCGGAGAGTGGCAAATGGTGGAAAATTTTCCGGATTTCACGGTAGAATTTGTCGAAAGTTTTCCTGATTTTGAAATTGAGTATGTCGAAAATTTTCCGGGTCTGCCCTAGTCTTCCCCTCCAGATACGGACAGTCCTGATCCTGGAAAATAACTTATTTCAGCCAAACCTTTATGGAATCACAGACCTTGCTGTATCCTTATTCAAAAAAGCAGAGTTTCCCTGAGAGACGATTCTGCACAACTAACATCACTATGAAAAAACTTACACTAATCAAGCTGTTAATCATCCTTATGACAACCATTTCAGCCCAAAACACCTTCAGGCTCCCGTTCCTGACCACCCTGTCTCAAAATGACAAAGCCATCGAACTGGCAAAAATGAAAATTTCAGTGTTCGTGGTAGAGAACATTGCCACCACTACCCTGGAAATGGAATTCTACAATAAGAATAACCGGGTCATGGAAGGTGAGCTTAACTTTCCTCTTCCCAACGGTGTCACGGTATCACGTTTTGCGCTGGATGTAAATGGCGAAATGCGCGAAGGTGTAGTGGTGGAGAAGGAAAAGGCCACACAGGCTTTTGAAGCCGTCACCCGTCAGAATGTTGACCCCGGACTGGTGGAAGTCACGCGGGGAAATAATTTCAAGGCCCGGGTATATCCAATCCCGGGCAATGGGTATAAAAAAGCCATTTTAGCCTTCGAGCAGGAGCTGCAAGGAGATGGCACAAACTTCATTTACCAGCTGCCCCTGAATCTTGAAAATACCCTGGAGCACTTCGCCGTAAAGGTCGAGGTGGTCATGAACAAGCCCATCATCGATAAAAGTGTCCATCCCCGGATTAACCTGAATTTCAGTTCGGAAAGGAATTCGTACATCGCTGAGTATTCCGCAAACCAGGTAAATCTTGACACTTACATTGCCTTCTCCATGCCCAGGCCTGAAGAGCTTCATGAAGTGCTCACCTACCGTGGGCAGGTGAGCTCAGATAACTATTTTTACATTAATCTTGATGTTCAGAAAGAAGAACGCGAGAAGGTGAAACCCTCAAAACTCACCATACTGTGGGATGAATCGGCTTCTGCAAAAAACCGGGATATTCAGAAAGACCTTGCGATCCTCTCCCGCTACCTGCAGTGGATGGGCGAAGGCTTACTTGAAGTGAAATGTTTTTCAAATACCATTCATGCCGTCAGACGCTACACCTTAAGTGGAGGACAGTGTGAGGAACTTATCAATTTCCTGAAATCGCGTCCGATGGATGGCGGGACCAACCTGACACAGCTTGGATTCAACACGATCGATGCCTCAGAAATTCTCCTGTTTAGCGATGGAATTTCTGACTTCGGCAAACAGGCAGCCTATCAGTTTATTTGCCCTGTCGTCCTGGTGAACAGCTCCGGCATTGCTGATCACAATCTCCTGGAATATATCGCCAGTGCATCCAACGGCTTTTATGTCGATGCCTCAACGCTCACCGGGGATGAAATATTTGACAGGATCACCCATGAGCAGAAGAGGTTTATCCGGTCAGAATATGACAGGAGTCAGATCAGGGAGTTTTATCCTTCTACAAGCCAGACTGTTATGGATCATTTCAGTTGCGTAGGGATAGCAGAAGGATCGAAAAATCAGCTCACCCTCCACTTTGGATTCGGAAACGAAATAACAGAATCGCGTACGCTTGTTGTGGATAATACCCAACGGATTGATCATGCCATGGGGGAACGTATCTGGGCACAGAAGAAGCTAAAAGAACTTCTTGTTGGACAGGATGATAAGGCAGTCAAGGAACATGGTAAGAAATTCAGTCTGGTGAGCCCGGGAACCTCGCTGATCGTGCTCGATGCCGTTGAGGATTACGTTCGGTACGAGATCACGCCGCCGGCCTCACTTCGGGATGACTACTACCGGATACTTGCTATGCAATCAAAAGAGCGTCAGCAAAGCAGGGCTGAGCGTCTTGCAGCGATCTGCTCGGAGTTCAATGAAGATTATACCTGGTGGAAAAATGTTTCCGACTTCCGGGATTTCGACTTCGATGCTGAGAAAAAAAATGAAAAAGATGTTGCAGAAGAAGAAGAATTTGAGGAAATGTTATTCATGTCGGTTGAATCAGCAGAGTATGATGAAGCCCCTGTTTCTTACAGGACGATGAGAACTGAAACGGAAGAGGAAGAGCTATCCGAATCGATCATGTACGCTGCCGACATGACCGGAAGTGTTGCGAAAGAAGCATCATCGGCCATCCCCGCTGCAACAGTCTCCCTTCAGCAATGGGACAGCGATGCCCTGTATATGTCGGACCTGAAAGCCACGGATAGGGAAAACCTGTACACCACCTACCTTGAACTGAAGAAAGAGCATGCGGAGAATCCGTCCTTCTATTTCGATGTGGCAACATACATGCTCCTGAAAGAAAGGTCTGAAGAGGGACTGCGGGTTATTTCAAACCTTGCCGAGCTGGAACTGGAGAACGCGGAAATCATGCGCACCATGGGTCGAAAGCTTGCAGAGTTCAAATTCTATGAAGAAGCCCTGGCCACCTTTGAAGAGGTCATGAAAAGCCGGTCTTTCGAACCCCATTCCTATATCGACCTTGGTCTGGTCTATGCCGATATGGGGGAATACCAGAAAGCCATCCAAGCTTACTATACCATTATTGAAAAGGCCTGGGATCCGGATATCATTGACCGGTTCCCCGGAATTTCACTGATCGTTCTGCATGAACTAAACACTATCCTGGCGCAGCATAAGGAGGGATTGGACTATGCTTTTATAGATACCTGCTTCATTAAACACATGCCGGTTGATATCCGGATTGTCATTGACTGGGATGCAAACGATACAGATATCGATCTCTGGATCACCGATCCACGGGGAGAAAAATGCAGCTACCAAAACCAGGATACCCGGATTGGTGGAAAGATATCCAATGACATTACACAGGGATATGGGCCCGAGGAGTTCAGGCTTAAATATGCCATCAAGGGTGAATATCAGATAGATGCTAATTTCTATGGATCCAATAAGCAAACCGGGTTAAATAATGTCACGGTCCGGGCCTTTGTATATACCCGCTTTGGAACCAGGGATGAGCAAAGACAGGTATTGACCCTGCAGCTCGAACCCGGTAAGGATGGGAGCTATACGGTTGGGAGCATTGTTTTTGAGTAGTTAAGAATTGATAATTAAAGGTTAAGAATAAGGGCTGTCCCGGGAGAGTGGGATGGCCTTTTTCTTGCCTTTGCAGGATGTTTGTTTAATAAAGCAGGCAATACAAACTCTAATACTCAATCCCTTTGCGTGCCTGTACGCCCTCGGAAAAGTAGTGTTTGGTTTCCTGCATTTCGGTGACCAGGTCGGCGGCTTCGATGAGTTCTGGCGGAGCATACCGGCCGGTAATGATGACCTCGGTCCCCTCCTTCCGCTCCTGAAGAATCTCCAGTAGCTCCTCTGTAGTGAAGAGCTTATAATAAAAGGCAATATTTGCCTCGTCGAGGATCACCATGTCGAACTTTCCTTCCCGGATTATCTGATGTACTTCCTTCAGTCCCCTTCGTCCAAAGTCGATATCCGCCTGGCGTGGAGCATTGATAATGAAACAATCCAACCCATACTGTCGGATCGTTATATCAGGAAGGTAGCGGCGGGCAGCTTCGATTTCAGAGTATACCTGCCCCTTGGCAAACTGGGCGATGAAGACTTTCCTGCCTGCTCCGACAGCCCTGAGAGCCAAACCAAATGCAGCCGTGGTCTTCCCTTTGCCATTTCCTGTGTAAACGTGAATATATCCTTTCATCCTATCTGCTACTTTTGGTTTGAAGGTTTAAAACAAAATGACGATGGGGTGATCCCTACCCTGAAGGTATCAAGCGGGTACCCCTCAGAAGTATAACGATACACCATACCCTGCTGAACAAAATCTATGGCATCGGCAACGTAGATATCTGAATTTCCAGGGTCTACTCCCAGCCCAAAATAACCGCCTGATGAACTGCTCTCATAGGCACTCGGAATCACAAGCTCCGGATTATCCCGGCCGGTAACTGCATACCGGTAAACATGGCGGTTTATGAAGTATAAAGTGTCTCCGGTACCGTTTAAAGTGAGTCGCGAAGGAGATTCCGACGCGTCAAAGCGTAATACCTTCTCAATCAGCCTGGATTCAGCATCGATTCGGGTAAGCGCAGGTTCTTCCATTCCGTACTCGCTTCCTTCGAAGCTTCCATCCGACAAAACCCACAATTTATTATTCCGGTCAATAACCAGCGACTGGGGTTGACGGACCACTTCAATAGAATCAATCAACCGGTCGGATTCTGTATCGATCACCAGGATCTTATTATCAAAGCTCCAGCAATTCGTGAACAGGAATTTTCCATATTGAACCATTTGCTCCGTCGGGTGCTGGTAATATTCGGAAGCCTTATTGCTGACATCAATGGTTCCGGTTACGGTCATTTCACCGGGATTGATCACCGTAATCGATTTGGCATACAGATCCGTTACGTAGGCTTTCTCTTCGTTTATGAAATGGATATGCCTGGGGGAAGTTAGTCCGGTGATCTTCCCCAGGTACTGAAAAGTATTGATATCGATGATGTAGACTTTCCCGGAATTGTTCACCACAATATACCCTTTATTCCCATGGATGACCATTGATTGTGCGACATCCCCCAGGGGAACACCATTGGTCCTGTAGAAGACCTGGTTGAGTACTTTCATGGAGTCGCTGTCGTAATAGGAAAGTGATGCATTGTCGTACATGAAATTTCCCTCATTGACAACATAAACCCCGGAAAAGGGTATGTTCACCTCAAGGGGATTATTCAATCCGAACCAGGATTCATCATCAATACAGGATACCAGCAGCAGGCATGCCACAACAAAACACGATCCTATGTTATTAAACCATTTCATTTTAAAAATCAAATTTTACCATGACCATATAATGCCTGCGGGGCATATAGCGATTCAGAATATTCCGGTATACCTCGTTAAAGAGGTTATTTACCCTGAACTCCACGCCAAGGGAACATTTCTGCATATAAAAGTTTTTTCCAAGCGTCAGGTGGTTAAGATGCTGGGCATATAATCGAAAGAAAGGATTCTCAGGACTCTCACTGCCGAAATACTCCGAATCATCAATAATGCCCATCCGGTTGCTGCTTAAAAGATGCCGGATGCCGGTATACTGATACTGATATTTAATGTAATAGCCCTTTCTCCCGGCATGTAACAGGACATTTCCCGAGTGCACCGGAATAAATGGCAGCTGCATTCCGTAGGAATCATCCCCGGCAACCAGGGGATCTCCTTGATTCAGGGAACGACTGAAAAGGTAATTCCCGATAAGCTTAAGGGTGTTTTTACCGATCAGCCATTCGGCCTGGGTTTGCAGTTCGATTCCATATGATTTAACCCTTCGGATATTCATGGCCTCCCAATATCCTTTAAAACCGGGAAGCCAGAGAATCCAGTTGTTTATCCTGGAATAGTAGGCTGTCAGCTGACTCTCCAGCTGCAGATTTCCTCTTCTGATAAGGTATTGAATGCCTGCATCAGCCGAATAGCCTTCTTCGGGCAACAGATCGGGATTACCTCCCGGTTGCCAATAAAGATGGTTCAGCGAAGGATTATGATAATTCCGGGAAAAACTGGTTTTAATAACCAGTTCCTCTTTGCTCAAGGGTTTGAAGCTGGCTCCTATGCTATAGATGAGGGGTGTTTTGAGCCCTGTAATGACATCCTTTCGCAGCCCCAGCGAGAGGATCAGCCAGTCACTCAGAGAGGCATACAGCCCCCCATAGGAAGTAAACTCATGTCTATACGCTTGAAATCCAGTATTATTTGCACTATCAAGCGTAGTAATCGTATAATAATTGTAATTGACTTTTAAATTACTTCTCAATTGACCTGAGAAAGTATAATCCAGCTCCATTTTATTATAAATACCCAACATATCGCTGGCTGAATTGACCGGCATGTTTTCATCCATTCCACTGATCTGGATTTTCATGAAATAGTCAAGTTGCTGATAATCAATTCCAGCAGACCATATCAGGAAGGTTTTTTTTCCCGCAAGATTTCCTTCTATCACGGCTTTCAAGGTTCGATCGGCCTGCAAATTCGTCCGATGTAAACTGGTATCCATACCTTCATAACTCATCACCGTTGGTATCGAACGTTCAGCATCCTGATACCAAAGCCTGGCAGCAAGGCCGGATTCGGCTGAAGGACGGGCATAAACTTCCTGCATCACCCCCATCTTTACATAATCGCCACCATCCATCCTCAGCTCAGGCTTGTCAGTCAGGGAGGTATTTATGTAGGGGTAATCGTTCTCAGACGAAGAACGATAAAGCCTTGTACTGCTTTGTATGCGGGAATTCCCAAGGTTTAGGCGTGCATATTCGTCAAAACTTTTATAGCTTCCTATTCCCTGGTAATACCGGCCCCGCACTCCTTTTTTCCAGTCGGGCTGGTTCTTCATATCTACGTGACCACCAAGTCCGCCACTGCTGTATGCAATGGATGATGCACCATGCTGGAGATTCAGTTCATCCACTGTAAAGAGAGGTATCAGACTGAAATCCACGATCCCTGACATGGGAGAATTAACGGACAGTCCATTCCAGGATACCTGCGTATGCGAAACAGCGGTACCCCTGAAAGAAGCTGTAGAAAGGGCCCCCCTTCCGTAATCGTATACATATACCGTTGTATTCTCGGAAAGCAGCTGGGAAACACTCTGACCGGCCTTTTCTTTTAGAAGGGCTGAATCGATATGGGTTTCTTTCAGGCCTGCATACTGCTTGTCGAATATCGTTTTTGCGCGGATTTCCACAAGGGGCAGGTGAATCATGGTATCCAGGT
>JAFGEO010000049.1 GCA_016931575.1 Bacteroidales bacterium
CACCCGAATTAAATATTCACTCTCCGGAATTGTTGGAGAGAACAGTAAGTTGAGCAGATTTTTTCTGCTTGATTTTAAGTTGAAACCGAGGCAGGTAAATGCGATTTTTGGATTGTCTCTGCTAAGCAATGCAGCCACCTTTTTTTCCTGTTTCCTTTTGGCGCTTTCAGTGGATCTGGGCATATCATTTCTTCATGTCTCAGGAGGCGTTGCTGTTGCGGGATTGCTTAATCTGCTTCCAATAACCATCATGGGATTGGGTACCCGCGAAGTATCGCTTCTGTACCTTTTTCAGGGAGTAAATCCGGAGAAGATCATGGCCTTCTCGTTCATGATGTTTCTGACTTTGCAGGTGGCCGGGGGGGTATTGTCACTGTTGATGGGTCAATTAATACAGTTTCTAAAATTCAGATCGAATAAACATGCACTCAAAAATTAAGGTAAAGTATACATTTTCAGGAATGATCATTCTGTTTTTCATCATCCTTATCCCGGTAATGGATTATAGTATTAAGCAGTATGAAAACATAGATGGCGGGATCATTCGAACTGATGTAAAGTCATACTATGCCTACCTTCCTGCTGTCCTGATATACGGAGACTTAAAAATGACGTATTACGACAAAAATCCGGAAAAATATATGAAATGGATCAGACCAAAGATAAGCCCCACGGGAAACAGGACAACTGTGTCAACAATGGGTCTATCCATACTATATTCCCCTTTCTTCTTAGTGGCTCATGCTTATGCATCGGGAAGTAGTACCTACGAAGCGGATGGATATAGTGTTCCCTATCATATTGCCTTGCTAATCAGTGTCTACTTCTATTTTATTATTGCATTGATACTTCTAAGAAAGCTACTCCTGAAATATTTCACTGATCTTTCGGTGGGGATTACCCTTCTTGCTATTGGTGCCGGTACAAACCTTATCCATTACCTGACCATTGAAGCACCGATGTCACATGGATATAGTTTTTTTCTATTTATTTTATTTCTATATCTACTGGTGCAATGGAGAGAAAAACCAGGCTGGGCGAATACTATTTACCTGGGTTTGAGTGCAGGTTTGATCTCGCTCATCCGTCCAACTAATTCCCTAATAGTAATTCTCATTCCTTTATATGGGGTGAATTCTCTAAAGGATTTAAGAGAAAATTTCCTATTTATTTTCCGATCATGGAAGTTCATTGTATTGATGGGAGCTTTAGTATTTCTGGTGTGGGTACCTCAATTGTTTTATTGGAAATACATAGCAGGGCAATATTTTTATAATTCCTATGGAGATGAGGGGAGTAGATTTTTTTTCAGTAATCCACAGTTTCTCAATATTCTATTTAGCTATTAAAAAGGTTGGTATGTTTATACCCCTATAATGCTAATTGCAACTATTGGGATTGTGTTCTATATTAAACAGAGGGGAACTTTATCGTGGGCTGTGGCCGTTTTCTTTTTGATCAATTTGTATATACTGGCATCTTGGTGGAGCTGGTGGTTTGGTGGAGGTTTTAGTAACAGGGCATTTATTGACAGCTATGGTTTAATGGCATTTCCCCTGGCAGCGTTTATTGATCAATTCAGAAGGAATCAAGTGGTAAGAGGTACTCTGATCGGATTATTATTTGTTTTGACATGTTTTGGTTTTTTTCAGGCCCAGCAATACCGCAACATGGCTATTTTCTGGGGGTGGATGAATAAAGAGGCATATTGGGAAACCTTTCTGAAGTTACGCCCAACCAATAAATATTGGGCAATTTTGTATGAATCCGATGTAATTAAGGCTAGAAAAGGTATTTATACAACCATACCCATCTATGATCAAAAAATTACCCGGGATGCTCTAATAGATGAAGTTGAAGTACGGTTTCTGACAGATTCAATGCTTCCAAGGAAACTTCAGATGGAGAGTGAAACTTCAGGAAAAACATTTGATCAACTCCTGTTGGATTCGGCAAATAGCTATATCGATAAAGGGAAAGCAACAGACGAATACAGATATCTGAGGATTCAGTATTTAAAATCGGAAATGTATTATTTCGATAGCTGGCACCAGGATATTTTAAGACAAGCAAATCAAGAGGGCTTAAGTTTTGAAGATATGGCTACTAAAGAAGCGGTTCGTATTTTTGAAACCTACTCACCAAAGTACCTGTACCCTCTGCCTGAATAATACGTCCTAATGCATTTTGCATCTACTTTCTTATCTGGAAATGGGCGCCGCAAAAGCCTTCACATCTTTCCCAGTAATATTCTTCTCACATAGAATGATAAGGCGTTCCAGCACGTTTCTGAATTCACGGATATTACCTGTCCAGTTGATTTTTTGCAGTTCTTCAATCGCGTCCGGTGAAATATTTTTCTTTGGCTGACCGTACTCCCCGCAAATTAGGTCATTAAAATATTCGGCAAGGATGGGAATATCATCAAGGCGCTCATTGAGTGTGGGCACCCGGATGAGGATCACGCTAAGACGGTGGTACAGGTCTTCACGGAAAGTTTTCTTTTCAATCTCTGACTTCATGTCTTTATTGGTTGCAGCGAGCACCCGGACATTAACATTTATATCCTTATCGCTGCCCACACGACTGATCTTGTTTTCCTGCAGCGCGCGCAGTACCTTGGCCTGGGCTGCCAGGCTCATATCACCGATCTCATCCAGAAAAATAGTGCCCCCTTCGGCTTGCTCAAACTTACCCTTTCGCTGTTTGTGCGCTGAGGTAAAGGCTCCTTTCTCATGGCCAAACAGCTCACTTTCGATCAGTTCCGAAGGTATTGCCGCACAGTTCACTTCAACAAATGGGCCCGATGAGCGGTTACTTTGGGCATGGAGTTCCCTGGCAACCAACTCTTTCCCGGTCCCGTTTGAACCTGTTATTAATACCCTGGCATCTGTTTCTGCTACTCTGTTGATCATATCCCTGACTTTTCGGATGGGCTCTGAATCACCGACGATGGCATATTGCCGGGTAATTTTTTTCCTCAGCCGTTTGGCTTCAACCACCAGATCAGTTTTTTCAAGGGCGTTTTTTATGGTGACCAGCAGCCGGTTCAGGTCAAGGGGTTTTTCGATGAAGTCGTAGGCCCCTTTTTTAATAGCGTCTACAGCGGTATCGATATTTCCATGGCCGGAGATCATGATCACAGGAACTTCAGTATGATTCTCATTGATTCGCGAGAGGACCTCTATACCGTCCATGTGAGGCATTTTGATATCACACAGCACGATATCGTACTTATCTGCATCAAGCATGTCGAGACCTGTTTGTCCCTCTTCGGCCAGGTCTACGGTGTGTTGTTCGTATTCCAGAATGTCTTTCAGGGTGTTCCGGATACTTTTCTCATCATCGATTACGAGAATGTGTGCCATGTTTCTATTGTTTAAAAAGTTGATAAACAACCCCCTCTTTCAGGGAGTAGTTTGTCTGGTAAATCGTGTTGATATTGAGTTTTTCGAGGATAAATTTAACAAAAAGCGAGGCCAGTACAATCATCTCAATACGCATCGGTTCCAACCCCCGCATGGTTTTCCGTTCTTCCGTTGTTGACCGGATGAGTAACTGAGCCAGGCCCATGAAATCGGCATATCTGAGATGAATAGCCTCCGGATCAAGTGATACCTCTGTCTCCTGGAGTTCATCCCCGCGGATCATAGCCGCAAAAGTTTCGAATGATCCGCTGGCACCCAGCAGGGTATCAACCTTGTATTTCTTTACTTCTTCAATCAGGTCGCGGGTATGGATCTCGAGGTAGGAGTAAATATCGCTGATCTCTTTTGGGGTAAGCGGATCAGACGGATTGAAACGTTCAAGAAGACGGGCAATACCCAGCGGGTAGCTTTTCCGCCAGAACATGGTTTGATGATCTGCTATGATAAATTCATTGCTCCCCCCGCCGATATCCAGGATCAGAAAGGGACCTCCCTGCATGTTGAAGGTCTCGCGAACCCCATAGTAGATAAGTTCTGCTTCCTCCTCACCATCGATAATCTCAACTTCGATTCCGGTTGTGCTGCGTATTTCTTCCAGGAACAGATGCCCGTTTTTAGCTGTCCGTAAGGCTGAAGTGCCTAAGGCTCTGATGCTTGTTACCTCAAATTCCCTGATCGTTTTATAATGCCTGCTTATTGCATCGATACCCCTTTTAAAGGCCTTATCACCTATTGTCCCCTCGTTTATACCGCCTTCCCCCAGTTTTACGGGAAGTTTACTGCTATGAATGAATTCAATACTTTGTTCATTCTTCCCGGCAATGACAAGATTAAAAGTGTTGGTACCCAGATCAAGGACTGCTACGCGCATGATACGATCATCTTTTTGAGAAATGTAAAAGTACGAATCTGGCGTGTATTCTGTCGTAATTTTAATGACAAAATAAGTATCCGCGGGAGCTGGTGCAAAATTATGCAGATTGTCATTCTGAACACGGTTCGGAATCCCCGGATATCAGGCTTAAAGCTTCTGTTCCCGGGGAACCTGAAACAAGCTCAGGATGGTTTGCAGAATAACAGGGTTGTATACGCTAATTCTTAAACCGAATCCACTTAAGGATTTCGCGGTAACTGACTTTTTTACCGTACATCAATATTCCTGTCCGGTAGATCTTTCCTGCCAGCCAGGTCATTGCCAGGAAGGTGATGACCAGCAATACCATGGACAGAATGATATCTGCAACCGGGGGATGAAAGGGGATTCGTGCCATCATGACTACCGGGGATGTAAACGGGATAATGGAAAACCAGTACACCAGTTGTCCCTCCGGGTTGGTAATGGCCTGTACCAGCACGATGATACTCAGGATCAGGGGGATGGTTACCGGCAGCATGAACTGCTGCGTATCCGTTTCACTGTCGACCGCCGAGCCTATTGCCCCGAACATCGCTCCATAAAGCAGGTATCCGAAGAGGAAGTAGAACAGGAATGTCCCCAGCAAATACACGTAGAACTGCCATTCGATGGTGCTTAAGGCATCAAAAATCCCAGCAAGGCCTTCGTTTCCGGAGCCTACAGGACTCTGGCCTGCAACCTGTTCAGTTTGCGGGGTTTGCGGGGTATCCATCAGCGTGTCAACGGCAAACTGGTAAATACCGACCGTTAACAGGACCCAGGCCAGGAACTGAGTAAGTCCGACCAGGGCTATTCCAATGATTTTGCCCATCATAAGCTGGAAGGGACGAACCGACGTGATGATCACTTCGACCACCCGGTTGGTTTTCTCTTCGATCACCCCACGCATGACCATGGCACCAAAGAAAAAGATAAAGAAATAGATCAGGAAGCCTGCTGCATAGCCTATTCCCCGTTTCAGGTCCACCATCTTCTGTTCCTTGAAGCCTCCGTCTTTATTAAGCCTGCTGCTGACAAGGTCGATCCGGGTCTGGGCAGCTCCGATTTGTGAAGGAGAAATGCTGTCTCTTTCAAGATTCTTGACAAAGATGAATCCTTCCAGGTTTTGTTTTATGTAAGTCTCCAGGTCGACACTGGGCTGTTTGACAGAAAAGAGGGAAACCCGGGCTTCTTTCTTGTTAAGAATCGAATTATCAATTGTCAGGATGGCGTAGTAACTGGCCTCTTCAAGCATAACCTGCATGGTGGCATCGTTTACCCCCTGGAGATATTGGAAGCTGAGGTGTTTCTTATCAGGAAATATTCCCTTAAACAGCATCGAATCCGGATCAACCGGTGCACCGGTAGAGTCAAATTCCATGACAGCAATAATTTTATCGCTGGTATCCTCCATGCTGGCGAGCTTGTAAGGTGCAATAAGGATTGTTCCGAAGAGCAGGGGTCCAAGGATAGTCATGATGATAAAAGCCCGCTTTCTTACACGGGTAATATATTCTCTACTTATAATGGCAAAGATCTTATTCATGATGTCAGGCTTTTTTGTTTTTGGATACGGCTTGGATAAAGATTTCATTCATACTGGGGAGTACCTCTCTGAATGAAAGGATGTTGAGGTGTGCTACCAGGACGCTGATGAGGTCATTGCCCTTTTTATCTTCTGTAATCTGGATCATGGCCCGGCGGCTGCCATCAGGAAGTTGATCATCCTGCGTGAGCGTATAGCTGCCGTTCAGCCTGGAATTAATAATTCCGGCATCGCCATGGTAGATAATTTCAAACAGGTTAGCCTTAAACTGCTGTTTGAGATCGCTTACAGCTCCTTCGAGAATCGCTTTGGAGTTATCGATCAGGGTTATCGAATCGCAGAGTTCCTCAACCGAAGCCATATCGTGCGTAGAAAAAATAATGCTTGTTCCTTTCCTGCGGAGTTCAAGAACTTCACTTTTCAGCAGGCTGGCATTCACAGGATCGAAACCGCTGAAAGGTTCATCGAAGATGAGCAGCTCGGGCTCGTGCAGTACTGTAACGATGAACTGTACTTTCTGGGCCATCCCTTTTGAGAGTTCCTCGATCTTCTTATCCCACCAGTGGGTCATTTCGAACTTTTCGAACCAATATCTGAGTTTTTGAACGGCATCGCGTTTTGACAGGCCTTTCAGTCTGGAGAGGTAAACAGCCTGCTCACCCACCTTCATTTTTTTATACAGGCCTCTCTCTTCGGGAAGATACCCCAGCCTGTAGATATCATCGGGCAGGAAAGACCTTCCCTTAAAATGCAGTTCCCCCTTGTCAGGGGCCGTAATGCGGTTGATGATTCGCAGCAGGGTTGTTTTCCCCGCACCATTTGGTCCCAGAAGGCCGTAGATGCTTCCCTCCGGCACATGAATAGAAACATTGTTCAGTGCCTGGTGATTGGAAAAACTTTTGTCGATGTTAAGGGCTTCAAAGATGTTCATGCTTGGTAAATATAGGTTATTCGAAGTAATTTCTCATTCGTTCAAAAAATCCGTTTTCCATTTTCCCGGGATCGGGTTTCATATTTTCGGAATCTTCCAGTCTCTGTAGGAGCTTCTGCTCGTCCTTGCTAAGTTTTTTTGGGATCCAGACGTTTATCGTGACCAGGAGATCTCCTTTGCCATAGCCGTTGACTTCAGGAATCCCTTTTCCCCTGAGCCGTAATACTTTTCCGGGCTGCGTGCCTGCATCGATCTTAATTTTGGCCTTACCCTCTACAGTAGGTATTTCCACCGTTGTTCCCAGCGCAGCCTGAGGGAAACTCAGGTTAAGGTGGTAGATCAGGTCATTTCCATCCCGGATCAGTTCGGGGTGCTTCGTTTCTTCGATAAGGACCAGCAGGTCGCCATTGATACCTCCCCGGCGTGGTGCATTACCTTTTCCGGAAACATTCAGTTGCATACCCTCAGCGACTCCGGCAGGGATATTGATTTTGATTACCTCCTGGTCTTTGACAATGCCTTCTCCATGACAGCTTGTACAGCGATCTTTGATGATTTTTCCTTCTCCGTTGCAATGCGGACAGGAGGATGTAGTTTGCATCTGTCCCAAAAGGGTGTTGGTAATGCGGGTGACATTCCCGGAACCATGACAGGTGCTGCAGGTCGTGAAGCCGTCATTACCCCGCGCACCGGTACCTCCACAGGTTTGACAGGTCACGTATTTGTTAACCTTGATCTTTTTTTCGACGCCTTTGCTGATTTCCTCGAGGTTCAGGGTAACCTTTACACGCAGGTTACTGCCTTTATTGACCCGCCGGCTGCTGCGACTCCGGTTGCCTCCAAAACCAAATCCTCCGAAGCCTCCGAAATCACCAAAAATATCCCCAAACTGGTTAAAGATATCCTCAATAGTCATTCCATGTCCTGAGAATCCTCCACCGGCAGAACCACTTACCCCGGCATGCCCGAACTGATCATAGCGCTGCCTCTTTTGCGGATCACTCAACACCTCATAAGCTTCGGCAGCTTCCTTGAATTTTTCTTCGGCTTCCTTATTGTCCGGATTTTTATCCGGGTGGAACTTAAGTGCCTGCTGGCGGTATGCCTTCTTGATTTCATCCGCGGCAGCTCCCTTAGAGATCCCTAGTATTTCGTAATAGTCTCTTTTTCCCATTATCAGCTAGCTTTGAGTCGTGCGATTAATCGCCAACGACTACCTTTGCAAATCGTATTACTTTCTCATTCAATGTATATCCTTTTTCGATCACATCGACCACTTTCCCCTTCAGCGTTTCATCCGGAGCAGGAATTTTTGTAAGGGCCTCATGCAGGTCAAGGTCAAACTCTTTTTCTTTGGCTTCGATTTCCTTAATGCCCTTTTGCCTCAGGAAAGCATTGAACTTGTCATAAATCAGATGTATCCCTGCTTTCAATGCCTGGAGGTCTTCCGACTTGTCAATGGTATTGATCCCTCGCTCGAAGTCATCCACAACTGCAAGGATATCGATCAGCAAGTCTTCATTGGCCGTTTTAATCAGGTCCGATTTCTCTTTCAGCGTGCGCTTCCTGTAATTATCGAATTCAGCTGATAGGCGAAGGTATTTATCATGCCATTCCCTGGCTTTTTCAGTTTGCTCCTCCAAATTCTTTTCCAGTTCAGGGGTTTCTGACGCAAATTCAGTCGCTTCCTGTACTTCTTCTTCTTTTTCTGACGTTATGTCCTGTTTTTTCTTTTGAGCGGTTTTCTTTGATTTCGATGAAGCAGCCTTTGAGGCCGATTCTTTAGAATTCATATTCCTGGCAGATGTTGTTCCAGATGCTTTCTTTGTCATTTCTCACACTACTTATTAATTGATATAACTGTTTCAACGCCGAACAGACATTCAAAATGCTTGCCATATCCGGTATTCAGTCAATTTGACAGGTCATTATTATCCCCTGCCACGGGATTATTCTATTAGCATTGATTTCAACAACACTGCAAGTTCTTCAGCCGAGAGGTTTTTGGCAATCACAATGCCGTCTTTATCAAGCAGAAAGTTTGACGGGATAGAACTGATGTTATAGGTGTAGGTAGCTTCCGTTTCCCAGCCTTTCAGGTCAGAAACATGGTTTTCCCATACGAGCTTATCCTTTTGGATTGCCGTCACCCAAGCATCTTTTGACCGGTCACAGGCCAGACTGTAAATTGTAAAACCTTCCCCGCTTGTGAACGATTTGTCCGCATAAGTTGTATAACATTCAACAAGGCCTGGATTTTCCTTCCTGCAGGGTGCGCACCAGGTAGCCCAGAAGTCGAGCAGCACTACTTTGCCCCTGAGCGATGAAAGGCGGATCGTATCCCCTTCGGGATTCGGATAAGCCAGTTCAGGGGCCTCAACACCGGGGTCGATGAACACTACCCGCAGTGAATCAGGGTTATCATCTGAAGCCAGGGCAGTGCCCAGGAACAGGAGAGAAGCCAGAAGCGTAATGATGGTGCGATACATGACTGGAAATTATGAGCATTAGGCCAGGCGTTCAATTTTTGCCCCCAGGGCATTCAGGCGTTTATCGATCTCCTGGTACCCGCGGTCGACCTGGTCTATGTTGTGAATAATACTTGTTCCTTCAGCCGACAAGGCAGCAATAAGCAGGGCAACGCCGGCACGAATATCGGGGGAAGTCATGACGGTGCTCCGGAGTTTTACCTTATTGTCAAGTCCGATGACTGTGGCCCGGTGCGGGTCGCAGAGTATGATCTGTGCTCCCATATCGATCAGCTTATCAACGAAGAAAAGCCGGCTTTCAAACATCTTCTGGTGAACCAGGATACTGCCTTTGGCCTGCGTGGCAACTACCAGCACCACACTGAGCAGATCAGGTGTCAGGCCCGGCCAGGGGGCATCATCGATGGTCATGATGGAACCGTCAATGAAAGTTTCAATTTCGTAGTTTTCCTGTGGAGGAATGTAAATGTCATCTCCCTGCAATTCGAAATGAATGCCGAGTCTTTCGAAAGCACGGGGAATGATCCCGAGATTTTCAAAAGACACATCCTTAACCGTGATCTCTGAGCCGGTCATGGCTGCCAGACCAATAAAACTCCCGATCTCGATCATATCGGGAAGGCAGCGGTGCGAGCAGCCGTGTAATTCTTTCACGCCATGGATTTTCAGAAGATTTGACCCCACGCCTTCGATAGATGCACCCATGCAGTTCAGCATTTTGCAGAGTTGCTGGATATAGGGTTCGCAGGCAGCATTGTATATCGTGGTTGTGCCCTCGGCCAGCACAGCTGTCATAAGCAGGTTGGCAGTACCCGTTACGGAGGCTTCCTCGAGGAGCATATAGGTCCCCTTCAGCCGTGCAGCGCTTACGCGGTAAAAATTCTCGTGATGGTTGTATTCGAATTTTGCCCCCAGCTTGATGAATCCGTTGAAATGCGTATCCAGCCGGCGGCGGCCGATCTTATCCCCGCCGGGTTTGGGGATATAGCCCTTGCCAAACCGGGCCAGCAGGGGGCCGATAATCATAACTGAACCACGGAGACTGGCGCTGCTGAGCTTGTACTCCTCTGAAAGCAGGTATTCAAGGTTCACCTCCACGGCCCGGAAACGATAACTTCCGGCAGAAACTTTTGTAACCTCAACGCCGATTTTTCCCAACAGCTGAATGAGGTTGTTGACATCAATGATGTCCGGAATATTTTCAATGGTGACCTCGTCGGATGTCAGCAGGACGGCGCAGATCACCTGGAGCGCCTCATTCTTTGCTCCCTGGGGAACCAGGGTTCCCTTAAGTTTCTGACCTCCTGTAATTCTGAAAGATCCCATAGGCTGATTTACTTATTTTTTCGCATCGGCCTCCGGCTGCGTGGCTTCTTATTGCTCACGGGTTCACGGACTTCAAGGAGTCTGACATGTTCTGTATTCAACCTGCCTTTTGAAAGACGGCCGAGGTCTTTAAGAATCAGATCGTCACCTACCGTATCGCGGTTCCAGCTGAGGTATGATTTTTTCATGTGATTGGCTATTGCGTTGGTCATCCTGTCTTTTTCAGGGCTTTCAGGAATTTCGCACACAGCGTCGATAATCATTTCAATGGATTTCCCATAGTGGCGGTAAGCAATTCTGTGAGTGCCATATTCAACAGTCCTTGGTGGTTTCTGGAACATTTCAGCCTGGGGGATCTCATAAGGGAAATCGATATCCAGCTCAAAATGAGCAATAATGGCAATATGATCCCAAAGTTTATGTTTGAAATCGTTGATATCCCGGAGGTGGGGGTTCAGGTTGCCCATGATTGCTACGATGGCCTGGGCCAGGCGATTGCGTTCGTCCCGGTCTTCAATGGTCTTTATATAGTCAACCATCTTCTGGATATTCCTGCCATATTCCGGCAGCACCAGTTTCTTTCTACTTGTGTTATAGTCAAAACTCATTCTAGATAATTTATTCTTTACTTATAAATCCTGATGCCAGGCAGTTAGTATCTTAAGAGAGATAATTCCGGTTGAACTGTGTGTCAGGAGTTTGGCAAAGATACTTAACTCCTGAAATTTTAACAGGATAGTTTTACAAAACTACACGAAATATTTAATCTGCCAAAACATTATGGAGGAGAGCGCTTAATTCTATATATTGAATTGACCAATTAAATCTCCTCAACAATACGCAGTTTGGCAAACTTAAGCAGCAGCTGTTTTTCCTGTTTCATCTGCTGAAAAAACACGGTAGCTTTTTTATTGGGCAGATCACCTTCGATCTGAATGACTTTACCCTTACCAAAACGTTGATGTTCCACTGTCATGCCAGACTGGATACTTTCCGGATCAGAGGGAACGAATGATGAATCACCCCCGCCGGCAGCAGGTTTGGAGGCCAGGTTGGCATGCGTAATTCGGGTAAGTTTTCTGTTTAAGCTTCCCGGAGGGCTGAAGGAGGGATTCGACTGAACACTTTCTGCTTTTCGTTCCGGAAATTCCCAGGCCGGGGCTTCTGCCCTGGATGGGTCATCGGGCCAGTCGACGAAATCTCCGTCAATTTCCTTTATGAACCTGCTGGGGGAGCAGTCGGTAAGTTCGCCCCAACGATATCTTGAAAGGCTGTAGGAGATGGTTACCTGCTGTTTGGCGCGCGTCAGCGCAACATAAAACAAGCGTCGTTCTTCCTCCAGGTCCTTTTGAGTGTCCATAGACATTCTTGAAGGAAAAAGTTCTTCTTCCATGCCGGCAATAAAAACCTGGCTGAATTCAAGTCCTTTGGCAGAGTGCACCGTCATGATACTTACCTTGTTGCGGTCTTCTTCACTTTCATTGTCTGCGTCGGTCAGCAGGGAAACATTCTCGAGGTAGCGGCTCAATTCAGGCGATTCACCTTCTTCCCGGGCATTGTCTGCAAAATCGCGGATTGCATTCAGGAGTTCCTGGAGGTTTTCGTACTTGCTTAACTCTTCAGGGGTATTCCCGCTATGCAGTTCTTTATAGATCCCACTTTTCTTAACTACCTGATCGGCAACCTGGTGTGCATCCTGCTCCTGGGCGAGTCCCTGGAATTCCCGGATGAGTTTCAGAAAATTGTCCAGTTTTTCCAGCGTTCCGCGATTAAACCCCAGGCTTTGAATTCCCAGCTGGTTGAGGACCTGCCAAAGGCTAAGATCCTGTTGGCTGGCGACCTCTTCAAGTTTCCCTACAGTGGTCTTTCCGATGCCACGTATGGGGTAGTTGATGATTCTTTTCAGTGCTTCGTCATCACTGGGATTTACCAGGAGGCGTAGGTAAGCAATGATATCCTTGATTTCCTTGCGCTGGTAGAATGAAATACTCCCGTAGACCTTATAGGGTATGTTCCTTTTCCGCAGGGCTTCCTCGAAAATCCTCGACTGGGCATTGGTCCGGTAGAGGACGGCATATTCATTGTATTCCAGGTGATCTGTCAGGGTGGAGTCGAGAATGGCATTTGACACAAGGAACCCTTCCTCCACATCGGTGAGGGCCCTGACAACCCTGATTTTATCCCCTTCGCTGTTCTTTGAGAAAATAGTTTTTTTAATCTGATCTTTATTCTTATAGATAATGCTGTTCCCGGCATTAACGATGGTCTGGGTCGAACGGTAATTCTGCTCCAGCTTATAGAGGGTATAGCTCGGGTAGTCGTGCTTGAAGTTGAGGATGTTTTCAATTTTTGCACCCCGGAACGAGTAGATACTCTGTGCATCGTCACCAACGACACATACATTGTGGTGCTTCTCACCCAGTTTTTTCACGATGAGGTACTGGGCATAATTGGTATCCTGGTATTCATCGACGAGGATATACCTGAACTTCTGCTGGTATTTTGCCAGCACATCCTGACAGTCGCGGAAGAGGATGTTGGTATTGAGCAGCAGGTCATCGAAGTCCATGGCACCTGCTTTCCTGCAACGTGCGGCGTACATCTTGAAGACATCGCCCATCATGGGCTTGCGGGTAATGTTGTCGCGTTCGCGGATCTTGTCGTTATTATAGTAGGCCTGCGGAGTGATGAGGTTGTTTTTTGCTGATGAGATCCTTCCGTAAACCTCGCCGGGTTTATAGATCTTTTCATCGAGCTGCAGCTCCCGGATAATCGTTTTTAGCAGGCTTTTAGTATCATCGGTATCATAAATCGAAAAGGCTGAGGGGTAGCCCAGGTATTCCGCTTCGGCACGGAGGATGCGGGCAAAAATAGAGTGAAAAGTCCCCATCCACAGGTAGCGGGTCTGATCGGAACCGAGCAGGGTGCCGATGCGCTCCTTCATTTCTTTTGCTGCCTTGTTGGTAAACGTCAGAGCCAGGATGGACGAGGGAGCTACACCCTTCTCCAGGAGGTGGGCAATACGGAGCGTAAGGACGCGCGTTTTCCCGGATCCGGCTCCTGCAATTATCAGCGATGGGCCATCTGTGTTCTTTACAGCATCTGACTGCGCTTCATTTAATCCTTCTAATAGCTTACTCACTCCACATAAATTTTGGGAGGGTAAAGATAGAATTTAAGCCAGGGAGGAGGGAAGTAAATCCTTGCTTTTTTTCACGAGAAATTAACAGGGGCTTGTGCGCTGGAGTTTAGCGGGTTTTAGGTTGGTGGACTACATTGCCATAAGATAGGACTCTTATGGCACCGTAGGCAGGGACAAATTCAAGATAACGCAAGCTATACCTTCGGATCTAAGTCTATATGCTATATCTCTGTAAAATGTAACCTGTATTCAACCTTTCTATTCTTTCGATCCTGGTTGTTTCCTGCGTATGAACCTCCGACCATAACGGTGAATGAAGGTCATCTCGGAGAATTAAACCTGGAAACCGGGGGAAGCAAATTTATTTATAATCTTGGTATGGGTGACCAGGCAGCTTCTATACATTACTTCTACTGGTCGGATCAGTCTATCTTCTCGAACGGGGAAAATCTTTTTCAGATAAACAGTCGGCAGTATTATTATTGTTTTTTTGCAGAAACTAACCAGTGCAATAAAATCTTTTTTCTCATTTAAAGTAGCATCAAAAGTATACATCGTCGTTTGAAGGCTCTGTCCAAAAAGCGTTTTCAAAAAAACCAAAAAAAGAAACTGTCCGGGAGAGGTTTAAAAGACTCTCGGGTATGGATATATTGGTTTGCCAGGAATGTAAGTCCGGCACCCTGGTAAAAGTAAGACAACTGCCACGGATCAGGTCTCCCGATAACCTTCAATACATACATAGCCCTGATCTTGCTATGGATTTCATTTAACCGGGGACAAAGGACGAGCTCAGCGAAGCGATTACCTGCCGGGTTCCCGCGAAAAGCGGGACAAACATTGCAAACTGCTCAAATTCCTATTTATAACCTACTGGTTGTTATTTCTTTAATAAATCCCGAATTTCTGTCAGAAGAGTTTCTTCTTTTGATGGTGTCGGGGGGGGTGAAGGCGCTGCTTCTTCTTTTCTCTTTGCTGAATTCATCGCTTTAATAACTATGAATATTGCGAGTGCAATAATTAAAAAATCAAGGGTTACCTGCAGAAAATTACCATAATTTATGGTTACTGCAGGATTTTCTCCGATAGCTTCTTTCATTACATATTTTAAATCAGTAAAATTCACGCCTCCAACTAATAAACCAATAGGTGGCATGATAATATCATTCACAATGGAGCTTACAATTTTCCCAAATGCTGCTCCGATTATGATACCGACAGCCATGTCTATTACATTCCCTTTCATGGCAAAAGCCTTGAATTCATTAAGTACTTTCATGTTTTTTTTATTTTTAGGTTATTTTAAAATTTATGGGTAATGCACTCAGCAAAAAGATTAAAAATTTGTTCTGTATCCCTTGTTGACTTGTAAACCAGAAATCCAACAAACTTCCGCTGGATCTGAGAAGTCCAGTTTTCCTGGAGCGATTCCTGAATTAGTGTATTCTGGACCTTTATTTTAATAGTATTTGTCATCGTTTTATGCAAAAATTAGTGCTAACGTAATTCTTCCGCCTAAAGGGTGGGACAAGTTGTGCAAAAAGCCGTTTCGGCAAAATAAATTTAAGCATAATCCCGGTATAAAGAACATAGAGTATACTTAAAATTTCAAAGGGCCAACCTGAAGATTTTTATAATTCAAGACACTTTAACACATCCATGACTTACCAACCCACCAACTGTTATCGAATGAATCTGAAAGGAAATAAACATTATTTTAAATCTTTATCATGGAATGCACCCCTGTGAAGCTTTCAGATGGAGCAGGAGTCATCCGGGAGTAACCAGGCATCGCTGAATCATACCTTTAATGGGAAAATAGAAATTAATTGAAAAAGTGTACACTCTTAATTGCTAAAATCTGTTCTTCTTTATTTGCTGAAACCTGTGCATTCCTAATTACTTCAATACCTTTTAAAGGAACTTGAGGGGCAATTTTATCTTAAAT
The DNA here is from genome assembly GCA_016931575.1 of Bacteroidales bacterium. Taxonomy (GTDB): domain Bacteria; phylum Bacteroidota; class Bacteroidia; order Bacteroidales; family UBA10428; genus UBA10428. The sequence goes on from JAFGEO010000049.1 coordinate 15,703, forward strand.
GAGCGGGGTGAATGTAGCCGTATGCTTACCTTTACTTGTTACTCATTTCTTGTTGCCTCAAAGGAATAATATCCTTCAGAAACCCTAACGGAATAATTATTTTTATACCATATTCCTAAATCTTTTGTAGCATCGTATTTTATGCTGGATTCTGGCAAACGAAAATTAGGAAAAGGAGAAGGACAGGTTTGGTAAGCTTCATTTTTAATGACTTTCCATGATGCATCGCTTAATATATTTAGCTCAGGAGTTATACATTCAAACAAAAAACCAAATCTACCACTGCTCACGTGTGAGAAACCATCTTTCCCAAAATACCAGCCCAATACAGAAATGTTATTTGATCCTTTTGTTAAATAATCTGATATGTCAACTTCATCGTAATATGTGTCATTAGGATTGGGTCCTCGTTTTAAACTGCCCTCAAAAACGACCATTTCACCATTCACCCACAACCAATATTTACTGTCTATGGCAATTTTTGCTATGGCTTTTCCTGGTAACTCGTCTAGTGAAAAATCTTTACGAAAACAAAACCATGAGTTACTTTCATTCTGACAATCAGGGTCGGTAATCCATTTTGCCTGCCAAATGTCTTGCGCATTTAGAAAAGTTATTTGAAAGAACAAGACCAAGAGTAATGCAATTCTATTCATAATGAATGTTTTAAATGTTTGGTAACGGTAGCGGCATGAAAAGTTGCCGATTGCTGGCGATTTCCTATCAGTTTACACCGACTTTTTTTACGAGCAACAAACGCTCGCAAACTGTTGAAACCCGCATGCACTATACCATTGTGTGCTGGGGGTTATTTATTATTTGTCATTATTTTGCGTTTTTAAAAGCTTTTAGTCCTGCAAATTGAGCTGATTTGCCTAATTCATTTTCAATCCTAATAAGTTGATTAAATTTTTCAATCCGCTCACCACGACAACCGCTTCCAGTCTTTAGATGTCCCGCGTTAATTCCAACAGTCAAGTCAGCAATAAAACTATCAATTGTTTCACCACTTCTATGGGATACGAAACAATTGTATGAATTTTTATATGCGAGCTCAATTGTCTCTAAAGTCTCTGTTACGGTTCCAATTTGATTCAACTTAATTAGGATAGAATTGGCAACACCTTTATTTATGCCTTCTAATAAAATTGTTTTATTGGTGCAGAATAAATCGTCGCCAACAATCTCTGTTTTATTACCTATCACATCAGTAAGGTTTTTCCAACCTTGCCAATCATTTTCAGCCATGCCGTCTTCCAGCAATACAATTGGGAATTGATTAACCCAGCTTTCCCATAGTTTTACCATTTCATCACTGGAAACAAATTTCTGTGAACTTTTAAAGAGTTTATATTTTCCATCTTCCCACATTTCACTAGAGGCAGGGTCAAGGCATATACTCACATCAATTCCGGGCTTATAACCAGCTTTTGTAATACCTTCTAATATCATTTCAACGGCTTGTTCATTGGATTTTAAGTCGGGAGCAAACCCACCTTCATCACCAACTCCTGTGCTAAATCCTTTAGACTTTAAGACTGATTTCAAGGCGTGAAA
>JAFGEO010000005.1 GCA_016931575.1 Bacteroidales bacterium
CTGGACAGGATTTTCCGGCAGCATGACGACCGGTTTATCAGGATCCTTCATAACCTGCGCGACAACAGGGCGACAAAAGAGGATATTGCCATACTCAACAGCCGCTACCAGCATGAAAGGCAGATTGGAACAAACCAGGAGGCCATCACGATTACCACACACAACTACATTGCCGACAACTTCAACCGCAAAAAAATGGAAGCGCTTCCGGGTGATCCCGTCTTTTTTGAAGCAGATATATACGGTGATTTCCCGGAAAATCTCTACCCCCTTCCCCTGCAAATCGGGTTGAAAGAGGGTGCCCGGATCATGTTTGTAAAGAATGACTCCAGTGAAGAGAAAAGCTATGTCAACGGACAGCTTGCACGCATTGATTGTATTGAAGATGACGAAATTGTAGTAACCATGACAGACACCGGGAAGGAGTACACCCTTCGAAAGGAAGTATGGGAAAACAAGAGGTACATTATCGATGAAGAAACGAAAGAGGTGGAAGAGGAAGTCATCGGAACCTTCGAGCAGTATCCCGTTAAGCCGGCCTGGGCGGTAACCGTTCATAAAAGCCAGGGACTCACTTTCGAAAACGCGATTATTGATGTGGGAAAGGCCTTCGCCCCCGGACAGGTCTATGTGGCACTGAGCCGGCTGCAGAGCCTGGATGGCCTGGTCCTCCGGACCCGGATCAACACCTCGTCCATCATGAACGATCAGGATGTGCTGGGATTTCTCGGAAGTATGGAGCAACAGAAACCCCTGCATGAGCTTTTACATGAAAGGCAGCGTTTATATATGGAACAGATCCTGGAGTCAACATTTGATTTTTCCCGCCTTACAAATCAACTGGAGTATTTGCAAAAGTCCATAGCCGAAAAATTGAGGTTTGAAGAAGATGAGGGAATGGAAAAAGCGGTCCAGATCCTGATCAAACGATTCAGGGATGAGGAGATGAATACATCCCTGTTCCGCAGCCAGTTAAAGCGATTGCTTCTGAAGAACAACCGGGAATTGCTGCTTGAGCGCATTGCCAAGGGAAGCGCATATTATGCCACCTTTATGGAAGAGAACCTGAAACAGCTGCTGTTTCATCTTGCAGAAGTGATGCACCGGACCCGGACCAAAGCCTACCGGAATGCACTGAGTGAAATCGATCAGCAGATCATGATCGCCATGGGCAAACTGGAAAGGGCAGAAATTATGATTGACAGCATTCTATCGGACCGGAAAATTGAAATCGCTGAAGCGGGAGAAGGAGCGCATATAGAGCGCAGGGCTGAACTGTGGAAGATGGCACAGAAAGCGGCAAAGGAAAAACCTGGGTCCGGATCCACAAAGAGCGCACGAAAAAACAGGAAAAGTGTAAAACAGCAAAGAGGGGAGACCGTCAGGATTAGCTGGACCATGATCAAAGAGGGTAAATCGATCAAAGAGATAGCTGCCAAACGAACCCTGGCTGTATCCACCATTGAGAGACATATCGTCAGAGGTATCAGCGAGGGAGCGCTGGACATTTTTACCGTCCTGCAGAAGGAGAGGGTGCACGCAATGGCTGAACTATTGAAAGACTCATCAGATTCAGTTGGTCAATTATTCAAGGCACAAAGGGGTAAATACACCCATGGAGAGTTATCCATGGTTCGTGCTCACCTGGAAAAGAAAAGGGTTCCCTGATATGAAACCAAGGTATCAAATCTCTTATAAACATTGAAGTCTATGGTGTAGCATAGATAATCTTCGTCAAGCCTGTACTCGATTTTCCGGGTTAGTACAGAAATCCAAATAACCAGAGGGGGATTTGGTTAAAAGCGCCTGTTTCAATGTCATCCACAGCAATATAGGCATTGTTCAGGTCCTTGATTTGTTTGAATGTCTTACTTCTTCCTCCCACTTCGAATATATACTTGCCATCCACTAAAAAATCACCCTTCTCAGGTAATCTCAATTCGTGGGCAGTATCAAGTTGAGAATTAAAGAATGTTTCCCTTATCGTTCCCATCTCTTCCCCCAACAGATTCAATCCATAAAAAATGTTGGTATTGCCGAGGTAAATTTTATCCGGTTTTTGCATGATTTTATTTCCCTTGGCTTTTTGCATGATGGTATTGACCACCTCTGCCTTTTCCAGATAATCTAGGTATTTTAAGAGTGTCCGCTGGTCTGCAATGAATAGTTCCTGCCTTAATTTCAACAGATTGGGTACATATGGGACAGTGGAGGCGATAGCTGCGAGCAATTTTTTTAGCTTCAGCGAAGTTTCAAACGAGATATCAGAAACTGCCGGGATATCTGTTTCAATAATTACATTCAGAATGCTTAACAGTCTATTGAAGTAAGATGGTGGATCTTCGTTGTAAAAAGGGAAATATCCTGTTTTCAGGTACTGCTTGAAATGAGGTATTATTTTAATATCCTTCGTCACTGAAGCAGAAATCTCCTGGTGGTTCTCGAGTAAACTGGTTAATGAAAAATCCCTGAATGTACCGATCCGGTTAAGCTCCAGAAATTCACGGAAGGAGAGGCCGGCAAAATGATAAGTGCTTTTCCGGCGGCTGAGATCACCATGTCCTTTATAAATTTTTAATGCAGATGACCCGGAATAGACAATATTCAGCCCGGGATATCTGTCATATGTATTTTTAATTTCAGCAGTCCAGTCATATCCTTTTTGCTTTGGCGGATATTTGTGAACCTCATCCAGAAACAGGTATTTAACCCCGTACTTTTCCAATCCGTCAGCAATATCAACAATTGAATGATTGAACATCAACTTATCATCAAGGGATATATAAACTGCCTGATTTGATACTTTGCTGTTTAGAAGCCTGGCCTTTTGAAGCATTAATGTGGTCTTTCCAACGCCTCGGGCTCCCAGAATTTCAATCAGCCGTGAATCCCAGTTTATTAGATGAAACAAATACCTCTTGAACTCCAGTTTCACCTCGTCGATTATCCCATTGCTATAATTAAAAACTTCTTGCACAGTGAATAATGTTTGTTTTGTACTACAAATAAATACGCAATATTATGTACTAAGATACAAAAAACATTTAATTAATTTGTATTATGATACAAATAAATGGTTATTGCTGCCGTGACCTTGATTAAAAGCACTTATTCTCTACCGTAATGTCTCCAGAAACTGCTTTTTTCCCGTGTACCTGGTTCAGCCATAAATGATACATTCCATGCTCACCAAGGTCCTTCCAATCTTCAATCTCCAAAGCCAGCGTATCCAGTTTGCGCAGGTACTTTGCTGCATGAGCATACGCTTTATAGTACTTCCGGTCCAGGATGGACTCAAGCAATGCCCTGTAAATAACAGAGGCAGCCAGCATCCTTCCTTTAGACTCCATGGCTCTCGCCAGAGGTAACAAAGTATAATAGAATTGTCCATCCAGGTTCCTGGTTCCTGCCTTTGCCAGAATACATATCTCGGCTTCATCGAACCTCCTCACATCAATCAGGAACTGGATATCTGAGTAGTCGACTCTGCTTTCATCAATTATCCTGGCTGCTTCATCCTCTATCACCTGTTCCCGCTTCTCTTCACCAATTATTTTAATCAGGTTTTCCAAGGTATTCAAACTCCTGAGCGTCCTGAAGTTCAGCCAGGCTATTTCAGCCTGTTTGCCTGAATCGCCCAGTTTCTCGTAAATCTTCTGAAGAAGGTCACGTCTTTCCCTGTCCATAAAGGTCTCATCAGGGGGAATCCTGTTTACCCATTCCAAAGCTTTATTCGGATCACCACTTTCCAGGTAAACCCTGGCAATATCCAGGCAGCTTGATATACCCGGTTCCTGCTTTGACTCCAGCCGCACCTTTTCAAACAGTTCTGCATCACCGGTTTGGAAGGCAAGCGACTCGATGGCCCTTTGAAAATGACGCTTCCGCTCTTCATCTGCCTCTGCTTCGGCCAGTATATCGAAAAGATCTATTGCGTTTTTGGCTTCGTCCTTACCCAGCATCTCCAG
>JAFGEO010000050.1 GCA_016931575.1 Bacteroidales bacterium
AAAAACAAAAAATTTATGCCAGCTAGAATAAGATTAGCAAGAAGAGGAAGGAAAGGATTTGCTTATTACCACATAGTAATAGCAGACAGACGGGCGCCACGGGATGGCAAGTTCATTGAAAAGGTCGGCATGTATAATCCGAACACAAACCCTGCCACCATTGAACTGGATTTTGACAAAGTGCTTGATTGGTTCATCAAGGGTGCCCAGCCTACCGAAACGGTAAGAGCCATACTCTCTTACAAGGGTATACTGTACAAAAAACATTTGCTCGAAGGTGTCAAAAAAGGTGCTTTCGATCAGGAGGAAGCCGATAAAAGATTCCAGACCTGGCTGCAAGCCAAGGAGGCAAAGATACAGGCGAAAAGAGACAGGATCTCCGATGAGCAGAAAGAAGACACCGGTAAACGACTGAAAGCGGAGACAAAAGTCCGTGAAACCAGGGCACAGGAGCTGGCTAAAAAAGCTTCTGATCTGGTTGAGAAAATCAGGAAAGCCGGCGATAAAGAAACCGGAGATGCAGAAGCAGAAGAAGAACCCCAGAAAGAAGCCGCAGCAGCTGATATTGCCGCAACCCCTGAAACCGCAGCGTCAGAGGAAGTAACTATTCAGCAGGAACAGGTATCAGAGCCTGAAGTGCAGGAAAAACCCGAAGCTGCTGAAGCCAAAGGAAAAGAAAAAAAGAAAAAACACGCCCCTGCAGCTGATGCACCTGAAACCCCGCCCAGGGACACAGAGGCAAAAGCTACAGAACCGGGTGAAGATGAACCTGCGGCTTCCGAACCCGAAAAGCCCGAAGAACAGGAATAATCAGATAAACCTGCAGACTATGAGCAAGGGAAAATACATCTTCCTTGGCTCAATAAGAAAAACATACGGGGTCAGCGGTGCACTCGTGATACGGACCCCCGGCACTGCCTTTCGTTTTAAAAAATCATGGGAAACAGTATTTATTGAAATAGACGGAATACTGGTTCCCTTTTTTATTGAATCGTGGGAACAGTCGGATGCCGCATCCATCATTATTAAGATCGACCAGTTCAATGATAAGGAAACTGCATCAGGATATGTTCATATGAATATATACTGCAGGCAGGCAGACCTTGCCGGCCAGACCCGGGAAATTGTCGTCCGGCAGCTGCAGGGCTTCAGCATCCGGGATAAAAAGACCGGAGATATCGGGATTGTCAAAGAGTACCTTGAAATAAAGAATAATCCCCTGTTCCTGGTGTCAGGTAAAGATAAAGAGTATTATATTCCAGCCAATCCTGATTTTATCACACGTATCGATGCCGGGAAAAAGATCATTTTTATGGTTCTGCCGGAAGGACTGGCTGACAATCAGTAATAGTGTTCCTTAATGAAGCGCTCGTCTGTGACGAGTACAACTGGCACTCGTTATAAACGAGCGCCTGTATATATAGCGAGCGCCTGTATAGGGAATTCCCGGCCTCCGGTGCAACGGTCAGGATTTTCTGCCGTCTTTATGTTAACCTATATAATAAATAAATTTACTGGTATGAAAAATGCAACATTGTTTTTATTAGTCCTGGCATTCCTGCTTGCCTCCTCAAATGCTTTTTCCCAGAAGAAAGAAGAAAGGAATGTCCCTGCATTTAAGGAAATATCCCTTGGTATTTCCGGTGATCTGTATTTTACCCAGGGTAGTCCGCAGAAAGTTGTGATCGAAGCTGATGAATCGACACTTGAAAAACTGATAACCGAGGTGGATGATGGTCGTCTGAAGATCAGGTTTGAGAACTGGAACATGTCTGGCAGCAAGCCCGTAACCATCCGGGTGACCGCTCCTGAGGTGGATGGCCTGTACATTTCCGGTTCGGGGAAAATAATTGCTGAGGGGAAAGTCAATACCGGTGAGATCGAACTTAAGATCAGCGGATCGGGTAAGATTAACCTCAATGACCTGACCGCCGGGGATCTGGAGTTAGCAATTTCCGGATCGGGTGATATTAATCTTAGAGGTTCGGGAGACGAGATGGAGGTTGCTATCAGCGGATCAGGAAACATTTTCGGTGAATCTTTTTCTGTTACCGGATGTGAAATAAAAATCAGCGGTTCGGGGGGCTGCCATATAGATGCTACCGGCACCCTGGAAGCACACATCTCCGGCAGCGGAGACGTTTATTATTATTCAGCTCCGCAGATTGAGGCACAGGTCTCGGGCTCCGGCAGGATTAAAAAAGGTGAACATTAAAAGACCGGCGATTTAAAGCATTATCCGTTTCGTACCGCAGACATGGATGTTCAGGGCATCCTGTCTTTTTATTCATAACTTATTAACACGGACCTTTTCGACCTGCCATTTTCTTAATTTTGAATAGGCAAAAAAGGATCATGGCAGGTTTCACTCATTTACACGTACATACTCAATATTCCATTCTTGACGGCGCGTCAAGCATACCTTTGCTTATTGAAAAAGCCAGGAATGAAGGTATGACGGCGGTAGCCATTACCGATCATGGAAATCTTTTTGGCATCAAGGAGTTTCACAACGAAGCAAAGATACAGGGTATTAAACCTATTCTCGGGTGCGAGGTTTACGTAGCAAAAAACAGCCGGTTCGACCATTCCGTCAAGGATGACCGTTCGGGGTACCACTTGATCCTCCTTGCCAGGAATGAAACGGGTTATAAAAACCTGTCCAGGCTTGTTTCCATGGCATGGCTGGAAGGACACTACTATAAACCCAGGATAGATAAGGAGCTGCTGACAAAATATCATGAGGGGCTTATCGTATCCACTGCCTGCCTGGGTGGTGAGATCCCGTCACTGATTCTCAGCGGTTCGGAGCAACAGCTCCATGAATCGATACAATATTACAAATCACTGTTCGGAGACGATTTTTATTTCGAGCTGCAGAGGCATCCTACCGGTGACCCGGTCATGGACAGTGATACGCTGGCAAAACAAAAGATCGTCAACGCCCGCTTGCTTGAGCTGGCCGGGAAATACAAGGTAAAAGTCATTGCCACCAATGACGTTCATTTCATCAATGCCGAAGATGCAGAGGCACATGACCGGCTGATATGTCTTAATACTGGCAAGGATCTTAATGATCCCTCACGCCTTCGTTATACCAAACAGGAGTGGTTCAAGACCCGTGTGGAGATGCACGAGCTGTTCTCAGATATCCCCGAAGCGCTTGAGAATACATCCGGGATAGTTGACAAGGTAGAGCTGTTTGAGCTCAATCATGCTCCCATAATGCCTGACTTCCCTATCCCTGAAGGATTCGCTGATGCTGATGATTACCTCAGGTACCTCACCTGCCAGGGTGCCAAGGAACGCTACCAGGAATTGACCGACGATCTTAAGAAGCGTATCGATCATGAACTGAGTGTGATCAAGGAAATGGGATTCCCGGGGTACTTCCTGATCGTACAGGATGTCCTGAGAGCTGCCCGGGAAATGGGTGTATCTGTAGGACCCGGCAGAGGCAGTGCCGCAGGATCAGTCGTTGCCTACTGCACAAAGATCACCGATATCGATCCCATAAAGTATAATCTGCTGTTCGAACGTTTCCTGAATACCGACAGGATCTCCCTTCCAGATATTGATATTGATTTTGATGAGGACGGCCGTAATGATGTTCTCAGTTATGTCGTCAATAAGTATGGTAAGTCAAGGGTTGCCCATATCATCACCTTCGGCACCATGGCTGCAAAAATGGCCATCAGGGACGTTGCGAGGATAGAAAAACTGCCTTTGGCCGATGCGGACAGGATTGCCAAGATGGTACCTGACAGGCCCGGCATCCCCCTGCGAAAGGCTTACCAGGAAGTGCAGGAACTGGAAGAAATGAAGAGGACAGGTAATCAGCTGGTAAAAAATACCCTGAAATTCGCTGAGATCCTCGAGGGTTCCGTGCGACACACAGGACTGCATGCCTGCGGGATCATCATCGGAAGGGATGATCTTATCGAACACATCCCTATCTGCCGTTCGAAAGACACTGATCTGCTGGTCACCCAGCTTGACGGTGACCACGTTGAATCAGTGGGTATGCTGAAGATGGACTTCCTCGGTCTTAAGACCTTGTCAATCATAAAAGATACGGTCGAGCTGGTACATGAAACTACCGGAACAGACATAGACATTCACAACGTCCCCCTGGATGATAAAAATACCTTCCGTCTGTTCAGCCAGGGTGATACAACCGGCTTGTTCCAGTTTGAATCCGATGGGATGAAAAGATTCCTTCGTGCCCTCAAGCCTAACCGATTTGAGGACCTGATAGCTATGAATGCACTATACAGGCCCGGGCCGATGGAATACATCAACCGGTTCATCAACAGGAAGCATGGTAGGGAAAAGATCTATTATGAGCTGCCACAGATGGAAGAATACCTGAAAGATACTTACGGTATTACTGTTTACCAGGAACAGGTGATGCTGCTCTCCCAGGCAATGGCGGGCTTTTCAGGTGCCCAGGCTGACTCGCTCCGTAAAGCTATGGGTAAGAAAAAGCGGAAAATGATGGATGAGCTGAAGGAAAAATTTATGGTCGGTTGTCACGACAATGGTATCAGGCCTTCAGTCGCACAAAAAGTATGGGCTGACTGGGAAGCGTTTGCACACTATGCGTTCAATAAATCCCATTCAACCTGCTATGCATATATTGCTTACCAGACTGCCTATCTGAAAGCCAACTATCCTGCAGAGTTTATGGCTGCTGTCCTGAGCAGGAATATCAATGATATCAAGAAAATTACCCATTTCATGAACGAATGCCGGCGTATGGGATTGACTGTCCTTGGCCCTGACATCAACGAGAGCAGGATCAAATTCACCGTTAATAAAAAAGTGGAGATCCGTTTCGGGCTTGGCGCCATTAAAGGACTTGGTGAGGCTGCTGCATCCGGTATTATTGAAGAAAGAACAGCCGGCGGTCCGTACAAAGATGTTTTTAATCTCGTTGAGAGAGTTGATCTGCAGGCAGTGAATAAGAAAAGCCTGGAAGCCCTGGCTGCATCCGGTGCACTGGATGGCTTTACAGACCTCAAGCGCGGACAGTATTTCACGGATGATGGAAAAGGCAATACCTTCATCGAGAATCTTATCCGTTACGGCCACAGGGTACAGGTTGAAAAACAAGCATCTCAGCAATCACTGTTCGGCGGAGGACCAGACCTGGCCGTGACCAGGCCTGATATACCTTCCGGAGAAGACTGGCCGATGCTCTACAGGCTCGATAAGGAAAAAGAACTGATAGGAATCTATCTCACGGCACATCCCCTGGATAGCTATAAATTTGAGATCGACAACTTCACAACCCTCGAACTATCGGAACTGTCAGACCTGTCAAAACATATTGGGAAAGAGATTGTCATTGCCGGGCTGGTCAGATCTCATAAGCAGGGTTATACCAAAAATAACAAGCCATACGGGACTGTCTTCATCGAAGATTTTACCGATTCCTGCAGGCTGCTGTTGTTCAATATGGATTATATCAATTTCCAGAAATTCTTTACTCCCGGATATGCTTTGCTGATCAGGGCAAGCATACAACCCAGGGGATTCGGCTCCAATCCCGAGGATCCTGAACTTAAGGTTTTAAATATAAGGATGCTGACAAATGTGCGGGAAGAATTGATCCATAGTATTACCCTGTATGTACCGCTCACAACCATCACCGGAGAATGGATCGACCAGCTCAATGAGCTTACCGGTAGCGAAAAAGGCAAAACCCTTCTTAAAGTGATCGTCGATGACCAGGATGAGAACATACGGCTGGATATGTTTTCGAGAAGCCAGAAAATCATCGTTTCAGATAATTTCCTTAATTACCTGTTAAAACATCCGGAAATTGAATATAAATTGAATTAGTTTTTTAATTTCACGACCAAAGCAAATAACTCATAAACCATGGCAATCGAAGTTACTGATCAGACATTTAATGAAACGGTCATTCAATCTGATAAACCTGTTATCGTTGATTTCTGGGCCGAATGGTGCGGGCCTTGCAGAATGGTGGGTCCTATTCTGGAAGACATAGCCAGGGATTATAAAGATAAGGTCATTGTTACCAAACTTAACGTTGATCACAATCCGCAGGTCACCCTTAAGTTCGGCATAAGAAACATCCCTACGATGTTATTTTTCAA
>JAFGEO010000051.1 GCA_016931575.1 Bacteroidales bacterium
AACGAAATTGAGTTCCTTATAATCGTAAATTGTTAACTTCATAACTTCTGAATATGTGATCTTATTAAAATTATTAAATCATTTGCTAATACCAAAACTCTGGATTCGATATTATTGCACATGATTCATAATATTTAGTCTTAAAGTATTAACAAACATGATAATAAATGGTTAATAAAGAGCAGTTTATTGAAGAAACCTCCCAACTGTTGGAGTGGATTGCCAATTACTTCCAGGATGTTGAAAATTTTCCTGTTCGTTCCAAAAGTGCCTATGGTGACCTGAAAAAACAGCTTCCGGAAAATCCGCCGGAAAAAAGCGAATCCATGGAAATAATATTTAAGGATTTTAAGCAGAAGGTCATCCCGGGGATTACCCACTGGCAGAGCCCAAAATTCTTCGCCTATTTTCCAGCCAACGGGAGCATACCCTCCCTTCAGGCCGAATTCTTAACCGCCGCGCTGGGTGTGCAGGGAATGAAATGGGTAACGTCTCCAGCCGCTACGGAACTGGAACAGGTAATGATGAACTGGTTAAGGCAGATGATAGGGCTTCCGGAACATTTTACCGGTGTTATCCAGGATACGGCCTCTGTATCAACCTTATGCGCTGTTTTGGCAGCCCGCGAGAAAACTACCGGAGGAACGTCCAATGAGCAGGGGGTTGCGGGAAACCCGCTTCGGATATACTGCTCTTCTGAAGCGCATTCATCCATTGAAAAGGCTGTCCGCATTGCCGGGATCGGAAGCAGAAACCTTGTAAAGATCCCTGTAGATGAAGAATGCCGACTGGTCTTTTCAGAACTTGAATCAGCCATAAGAAGTGACCTGGAAAAGGGATACAGGCCATGCTGTGTGATTGGGGCCCTGGGGACCACCGGCAGCTGTGCCATCGATCCGCTCGATGACATGGCCGAACTTTGCAGCAGGCACGGCATATGGTTCCATGTTGATGCTGCCTTTGCAGGTAATGCCCTTATCCTGCCTGAATTCAGAAAGCATTTGGCAGGTTTTGACAAGGCTGACAGCTTCGTATTTAATCCGCACAAATGGATGTTTACCAATTTTGATTGCTCAGCTTTTTTTGTTCGGGATTCAAAACAACTCCAGAAAACCTTCGAGCTGGTTCCTGAATACCTGAAAACCGGGACCGATCAGCCGGAACAGGATTTCAGTAACTTTGGAATACAATTGGGACGCAGATTCCGCGCTCTAAAATTATGGTTTGTGATTCGCAACTTCGGTCTTGACGGAATCAGGGAAAAGCTGAGGGGGCATTTTGAACTGGCAGAATACTTTGAACAATGGGTAAAGGATCATCCACGGCTGGAATTGGTTGTACCACGAAATCTGGTCGTTGTTTGTTTCCGGTTTAGGCGTGAAGGTGTCGGCAATGAGGAGTTGAACAGGATAAATGCCCACCTTCTTGAAGCTATAAATACCACCGGAAAAATTTATATTTCACATACCTTTGTTAATGGTTGTTACACGCTGCGTTTCGTTTGTGCCCAGACCAATACGGAACTTAAGCATGTTGAAGAAGCAATAAAGGTGATTGATCAGTGTCTGAGCCACATATAACTAGTTCTATGAATTTGCAAGAGAGGATTTTACAGGAATATTCCAGACTGAAAGGCATGGAGCCTGATTTTTTAATCCCTTTGCCACCTACAGCTTCAAACAGGAAGTACTTTAGGCTTTCAAAGGGGAATGATTCAATGATTGCCTGCTATAATCCAGATCGTGCGGAAAATGAAGCTTTTCTGTATGTGCAGAAGAAACTGGCCGGGGCAGGGGTGAACGTGCCAGAGATATATTTTTCAGACCTTGAGAACCACCTGTATTTTCAGCAGGATCTCGGAGATGTTATGCTTCTTGACCTGGCAGATACCTATCGTGGCAAAGGAAGCAGGGAATACCTGGACTGGTATAAACGGGTTATCGGGCAAATGCCCGCCATTCAGTATAAAGCATCGCTGGATTTTGACTTTTCCATGTGTTTTCCACGCGATGCCTTCGATAAACAATCGGTTTTCTGGGACCTTAACTACTTCAAGTATTATTTCCTGAAGCTGATGTACGTGCCATTCCATGAGCAGGAGCTGGAAAATGATTTTCACAGGCTGGCAGATTTCCTGATGGATGCGGATACCGGATATTTTCTTTTTCGCGATTTCCAGTCCCGCAACATCATGATCCGTGACAATGAAGTTTTCTTTATCGATTTCCAGGGAGGCCGAAGGGGTGCCCTCCAGTATGATCTGGCTTCCCTGCTTTTCGAGGCCAAAGCCCGACTTACTCTGGATGAGCGAAGGGAACTCCTGGAACACTACCTCAATGTATTCAGTGAGTACAGCTTCTTCGATCGTGTCAAATTTATGAAATTCTTTCCGGCATACTGCCTGATACGCATGCTTCAGGCTTTCGGGGCTTATGGATACAGGGGCTATTTCGAAAAGAAAAGCCTTTTTCTTCAAAGCATCCCCCTGGCTCTTGGAAATCTTAATGAACTGCTGGATACCTGGGACCTGGGGGTGGAGATACCTCACTTGCACTCGGTGCTGGAAAAGATGTGTAAAGATCTGAAGGTTACAGGATTGCCTGAATCACTGGATAAATTGCTCATCAGCATTAACAGCTTTTCTTATAAAAAAGGCATCCCCCAGGACTTTACGGGTCATGGCGGAGGCTTTGTATTCGACTGTCGTGCACTGCCAAATCCGGGCCGACTGGAAGAGTACAAAGATAAAACAGGTATGGATGCAGCGGTAATCGAGTTTCTGGAGAAGGAGCAGGATGTAAAAGACTTTCTGCGCTGGACAGGTGAGCTGGTTTCAGCATCAGTTTCCAATTATCTGGAAAGGGGGCATGAACATTTAATGATCTCTTTCGGTTGTACCGGCGGACAGCACCGTTCGGTCTATTGTGCCGAACAGGTTTACAAATTGATCAGGGAAAAGTATGACGTCCGCATAAAAATTCGGCATATCGAACAGGAGACTTCGAGCTATGGCAGATAGTATGTGTAAAAAGAAAAAGAAAGACCGTAAAAAAGTCTTGTCAAAAGAAGCCCGTTTTTATTGCAGTAAGTGTAAATTCACAGCGCATAAGAAAAAGCACTTGTGTAAACCCAAAAAGCTAAAGGAAGCCTTATGAAAGCTATGATTCTTGCTGCCGGCAAAGGTACGAGGCTGGCCCCGTTTACTGAAACAAGGCCAAAAGTGTTGTATCCGGTTGGTGGCTATACCCTGCTTGAAATTACCATCCTGTTTCTAAAGAAACATGGCATTGACGAATTCATCATAAATGTGTATCATCATGCTGATCAGGTAGAAGAATACCTTGAGGAGAACAATGGGTTTGGTCTGAAATATACCATCTCCGATGAGCGTGAGGAACTCCTGAATTCCGGGGGAGGCCTTCTGAAGGCACGCGATTTCTTTACAGGGGAAGAAGATTTTGTGTTGACCGCTTCGGATATCCTTACTGACCTGGATCTTTCAGCAATGATTGACAAGCATAGAAAGAGCCATGCTCTGGCAACTCTTGCCGTTAAGGAAAGGGAGACTTCACGGTCCCTTCTCTTTGATAAGGGTCTTCAGCTGGTAGGCTGGATCAACCATGAAACCGGAGAGGTGAGGGGAGTGGGTCCCGATCAGGCAGTTCACAGCCTGGGTTTTAGCACAGTGCATGTTGTGAATACATCGCTGTTCAACCTGGTAACAGAGAAGGGGCCATTTTCAATCACTGACCTTTACCTTCGTTTGATGAATACCCAAAAGATCATGGGCTTCCGCCATGAGGAGGGCGGATGGATCGAATTCGGTCGTATCGAACGTATCAGCCAGACACTCCGAAGCAGTGAATTTCAACGAATGATAGCGCTGATCTAAACACTTTCAATCCATCCGGGTTTATACTTTGTCAAAATCATGATCAGAATTGGCTGATGGTTATGGCGTATATTTACCGCTAATTTTTCAGGCATGAAATCAGGTAGAGTAAATGCAGGTGTGCTGGATACAATTTTCAGTCCTTTCGACAGGTTCCTGAAAATCGAAGCTTCAGGAGGTATTTTACTCCTGGTTTCTACCGGATTGGCAATCTTTTGGGCAAATTCACATTGGGCAGATTCCTATCATCATTTCTGGGAAAACATGCTTTCCATAGAGGTTGGAAGTTTTTTACTGACAATGAATTTTCACCATTGGATCAACGATGGTCTGATGGCTATTTTTTTCTTTTTCGTTGGATTGGAGATCAAACGCGAACTGGTGGCCGGGGAATTATCTTCCCTGAAGCAGGCCAGTCTGCCTATTGCCGCCGCCATTGGAGGAATGCTTATCCCTGCATTGATCTATATATCAGTGAATGAAAATCCGGCTGCCGATTCTGGCTGGGGCATCCCCATGGCTACCGATATCGCTTTCTCTCTGGGTGTGCTGAGTCTGTTGGGAAAAAAGGTGCCTACGAGCCTGAAGGTCTTTCTGGTTGCCTTGGCTATAGTGGACGACCTGGGGGCGGTTCTGGTGATTGCGCTTTTCTATACCGGGGATATACAGGGGACATTCCTTTTAACAGGATTGGCACTTTTCCTGTTCCTGCTGGCATTTAATTTTGGAGGAATCAGGTATATACCGGCCTACATGATTGTGGGGTGGGTGATTTGGTACCTCTTTTACAGATCCGGTATTCACCCTACCATCGCCGGCGTTCTGATCGCTTTTGCCATACCAGTGAAAAGAAAGATCGCCATGCATACCTTCAAGAAAAGGATGGATAAAAACCTGGAGGTTTTCTGCATCGATGGCAGCAATGAAAAAATTACTCTGTCCGGGAATCAGCTCATTGCACTGGATAACATGGAAGAAGAAATTTACCATGTTCAGAGCCCGGTTCAAAACCTGGAGCATACGCTGCATCATTTCGTGACCTTCTTTATTATGCCTATATTTGCGCTCGCAAATGCCGGTGTGGAGCTGGGAAATGTCAGTCCGGGAGGATTGCTCACCGGTTTGAGCGGCAACATTGAGCTCAGTCTGATACTCGGGAAAGTGCTGGGAATTTTGCTCTTTACCTGGCTGGCAGTTCGCCTGGGAATAGGAAGTCTTCCGGGTATAATCACCTGGAAGCACATTCTTGGACTGGGCTTCCTTGGAGGAATGGGATTTACGATGTCACTGTTTATTTCGAACCTGGCTTTTGTGAATGAAGGGATGCTGGTGCAGGCAAAGATAGGGATCCTGATGGGTTCCCTGCTGGCAGGTATCCTGGGATATGTATTATTGTGGTTCTCCCTGAGGGAACCTAAAAGGGAATGATGAATTATGAAAAATATTGCTGAAGAGCTTAATGCTAAGCTGCAGGGGAAATCCGCCGGGGAGATACTGCAATATGTGTTGAAGGAATATGCCGGCAAAGTAACTTTTGGCAGCAGTCTGGGTGCTGAAGACCAGGTTATTCTGGACATGATGTCGAAATGTTGTGATAACTTCTCTGTTTTTACACTCGATACGGGCCGGTTGTTTCCTGAGACTTATGACCTGATGGACCGGACTAATAAAAAATACGGGCTTACCATCCGGGTACATTTTCCCGATAGTGAACAGGTAGAAAAAATGGTGAATACCAAGGGAATAAATCTATTTTACGACAGCATTGAGAACCGCAAACAATGCTGCTATCTCAGAAAGATAGAGCCCCTGAAAAAAGCCCTTCCCGGAAATGAGATCTGGATTACTGGTCTTCGCAAGGATCAGTCTCTGAACCGTTTCTTCACAAAACTGGTGGAGTGGGATGAGCAGTTTAAAATTATTAAGGTAAATCCGCTGTTGACCTGGACGGAGAAAGATGTCTGGGCCTATATCCGGGAGAACGATGTCCCTTACAACGAACTGCATGATAAGGGTTTTCTAAGCATTGGATGCCAGCCCTGCACCCGGGCGGTTAAGGAAGGGGAAGACTCACGTTCAGGCCGCTGGTGGTGGGAAGCCCCGGAGCATAATGAGTGCGGATTGCATAGCCGTAAGAAATAAAAAGAAGACACAAAGGACCGCTAAGTTATTCCTGGATCGTTTCTTTGTGCAACTCCAGGTAATGCATGGCAGCTTAAAGATATACATCTAATTTGAGTTACTGGAGCGTGTGCGCTATACGCTTAAACTCTGCTCCGGGGAACTCGGACATTGAATTGTTGCTGGCCTCCTCCCGGGTCGAGAAGGCCATCAGGATGGTCAGGTAAATGGTGTCATTATCAATATAATTCCATAAGACCTTCCTGTACTCCGTCCCGGAGGTGCTTTTCAGAACAACAAATCCATCTCCCTCATAGTCAAAATCAACTACCTCATACTGGTAGGTACCCAAATCTGTTTTAAATGTCCATGCATCAAATCCGATAGTCACTTTGGTTTTGCCCCAATCTTCCTCAAGATCCCCTTCCCAGGAGTCCAGGATGCTGTTTTCTTCCCATTGGATTATAGCGCAGGGACAGGGTCCTTCTTCACTTCCTTCGTATTTAGTATCAACATAAACTTTCAACGGATCGGTGGTTGACGAGTTATCATTCAGAGAATAGGTATAGTTTGGAGGGGCACCTCCTACATAGCGGTGACGCATATGCAGTTCGGAGTCTCCGTTTTCTCCATCTTCCCATTCGGCACAGAATTGATAGGACCCTTGTTCCAGCCAGCCGACATTCTCTCCATCGGATTCTGAGGGTGCTGTGTAACAGGTTATTCCTGCTGCCTTGGCGATGGGTAGGTCGATTTCCGGATACGCGAGCTGATAGTTGTAAATATACACAAAGGCTTCATTCGAACCCTGATTTACTAGACGAACCGGTCTGTCGGATTCTGCCAGCTCATCAAAGGTCCAATAGGAGAATTCTTTGGTATTGGTACAAAGGGTTCTTACTCCTGAACTCCATAAAAAGTACAGAATACCCAGGCTCGGGTCACCCTTGTATAAGGTTAAGGCATCTCCCAGTCTTTCGCTCCTGTCCATTTCAAGATTAACGGCCTTCTTAGGCTGAACGCCGGAAGAAGTAATGCTGTATGCATCGTTTTTTTGTTTTAAACGATCGTGCTCCATCATATTAACGGGAGTAACCTGAACCTTAACATCGTCATCAAAGGTTTCAAGCGCGAAGCTAATGGCCAGGATGTCGTAGAATTCAAAAGTGCCGCCTTCCTTACCAACTGTTTTTGTATCCATAAAATCATCGAAGAAGGAGTCGGGCTCACATTTCAGAGCTGCAGAAACAACGAATATTGACAATGCAGCAAACAGCAGATATGGATGTGATTTTTGCATGCTTCAAGGATTTGGTTGATTAGTCAAATTAATGAAATCGCCTTTGTTTTTCCGCGCAAACCGAAAGTTTTGTATGTCATAATCGTAAAAAGTAGTTTATGTTTTTTACATTTATTGTACCTAAGTGCCAACTATGTTATCGGAAATAATATTGGAAAGAGTTAGTCTGCGGGATGTTGCCCTGATTTGTCCAATGATCATTAGTTTAGGCTGGGCTATTCCAAATCTGTTTGCATTCAGAAAGAAGGACGTTTCGAACCGGATCATGGGAATTTTCATGCTGAATATGTTTGTCTTCTTTCTGGCCACCAATTCACTGTATTTTTCCTCCTATAAAGTTTTTTTGCTTTTCGACCCCTTTTTTATGTTTGCACTGACTGCCATTTTTCCGATTTTGTTCCTTTACCTGAAAGCGATCATTGCGTCTGAGCAAAAGCTTGTCCGTAAGGATATATATCATTTCGTTCCTTCCCTTCTCTTTTTTTTAAGTTCCTTGATTCTCTATAATCTGGTTTTAAGTAGTACCCAAAAGCATTTTTATGTATTTCATTGCCTGCTGCAGGGAAGCAAGCCTTCTGCTGAAATTCAGGCTATTGTCCTGGTAAATCTACTGAATAAGCTTGTCTTCTTTTTGCAGGCCCTAATTTATCTCTTTGTATTTGGAAGGCTAATAAAAAATCATAGGTCAAGATTGAAGGACTATTACTCGAACCTGGAAAGTCTCAGTATTAAGTGGACATACCTGTTCTTCGGGGCTTATCTGCTTTCTGTTATTGTTGGGATCCCAGTTGTTTTTGGAGGGCATCGATCATTTCAGGAGCAGGAGATTCCTGTAAGCATAGGATTCCTCATCCTTTCATCGGTATTGTATCTGATTGTCTGGGTAGATGCTTCGCAGAAGATGACCCCAGGCTTTAAGCATATGCCGGAATCTGCTATTTCAAGTGCCCACATTTATTTTGATGTAAACAAGCTGAAAGAAAACCTACTGCTTTTTTTTCAGAATGAAAAACCTTATCTGAACGCAGACCTGAAGGTTGAGGATGTTCAATATGCACTGAACACGAACAGAACATATATTTCGCAACTCATCAACAAGGAGTTCAATACCAATTTCTGCATGTTTGTGAACCGATACAGGATTAGAGAGGCTAAACAATTACTTACACGGAAGGAGAACACTCACTTAACGAACGAGTACATCGGGAAAATGGCCGGTTTTGGGACGTATCACTCTTTCATTCAGGCATTCCGGTATTTCGAAAATACTACTCCAGCCAACTATCGGAAGGGAAAAGTACAGAAATTGGACCTTCAGCAAAGCTAATAGATTACACCCGAACCTACCAATTCAGGCCCATCATACCAGGCAGCAAACTGACCGGATGTGATTCCCCGTTGTGGTTCCCGGAAAGTTATATAGATCCCCGATGGTTTACGGTAAACACAGGCATCCTGCAGAGGCTGGCGATAGCGTATCCTGACCCGGTATTCACGCATTTCATCGGGCTGCATCTTCAGGTCCCCGCGGACCCAGTGAATATCCTCTTCCGGAATGAACAGTCCGAAGCGGTTCAGGCCCGGGTGATCGTGGCCCTGACCTACATAGACCAGGTTATTCTCAATATCGGTGCCCAGGACAAACAGGGGTTCCTTCTTACCTCCAACATTAAGTCCTTTGCGCTGTCCGATGGTCAGAAAGTGGGCGCCGCGATGTTTTCCTGCATATTCTCCGTCTTCGGGTCTGAACCGGAAAATGGCACAGATGTCCTGCAATTCTTCTTCTGTATACTCGGCTCCATACTCAGCTTTCATTGGGTAGTTGAGGGCTGTGTCCTTTGCTACTTCAATGATATTCCCCTCTTTCGCGCTAAGCTTTTGCTGCAGGAATACCGGCAGATCAACTTTTCCGACAAAGCAAATCCCCTGGGAATCTTTGCGCTTTGCAGTGGCCAGTCCTTCTTTCTCTGCAATCTGGCGAAGTTCAGACTTCTGCATGTGCCCGATGGGGAATAGTACCCGGCTAAGTTGTTTTTGGTTTAGCTGGCAGAGAAAATAACTCTGGTCTTTTCCGGGATCGGCCCCGGCAAGCAACTGATGGACTTCAGTTCCGTTTACAAGGAGGGTATTCCGCTGGCAATGGTGTCCCGTGGCAATAAGGTCTGCACCCAGTTCATCCGCTTTATCGATAAACAGGTCAAACTTAACTTCGCGGTTGCAGAGTACATCCGGATTGGGGGTACGGCCAGACCGATATTCTGCGAACATGTAATCTACGACTCTTTTTCGGTACTCTTCGCTGAAGTCTACCGTGTGAAAGGGGATGTCGAGTTTGCGCGCTACCAGCTCGGCAAATATCAGGTCATCCCCCCAAGGGCAATCACCATCCAGAGTTCCGGTGGTATCGTGCCAGTTGATCATAAACAGCCCTATCACATCGTAGCCCTGCTGCTTAAGAAGGTAAGCTGCTACGCTGGAATCAACTCCACCTGAAAGACCGACGACCACTTTTGTCATGCTGTTTACAGAATATGGAACACTATGCTTCCGGATTAATAAGGGAATCCACTCAGGGAGTGAAAATACTAAATTTACGGGGAATGACTGAATTTAGCTCCGGCCAAATGACCTGCGTTTTAGAGCTACCATCTTTATGGCAGTGACAGCTGCTTCATCCCCTTTGTTTCCATGTTTGCCGCCGGCACGGTCAAGTGCCTGCTGCTGGTTTTCAGTGGTGAGAACACCAAAAACAAAGGGTATGTCGTAGCGGACATTTAACCCGGTAATGCCCATGGTAACACCCTGGCAGATGTAATCAAAGTGAGGAGTATCTCCGCGGATGATACAACCGATACAGATTACCGCATCATAGGTTCCGGCCTCAGCAACCATGCGTGCCCCTGCAGTGAGTTCAAAACTTCCCGGAACAAAATCTACTTTGATGTGATTGGGATTTGCTCCATGCCTGATCAGGGTGTCCATAGCCCCTCTCATCAGGGCAAAGGTTATCTCCTGGTTCCATTCGGATACGACGATAGCAAAACGCATCCCGCTTGCAGCAGGGATGCTTTCCGGATCGTAATCGGATAAATTTTTAAGAGCTGTTGCCATTAGCAATCAGAATAAAATAGGGCAGAAATCCTGATCCCTCAGGACCAGGATTTCTGTTTATTTACGCTTTGCGACTTCGATATACTTGTTGATATCCACTGCTGCAGAAGAATTCGGAAATTCAGAACGGATCCTTCTGAAACATTCAAGGGCACTTTCCTTATCCTTAAGGGCAAGATAGGCCAGTCCGGCTTTCTTCAGGAAAATTGGAGAGGTCAGGTTGTTCGGATGCTCATCTACAGCATCTTCATAATAATCTACAGCATCTTCGTATTTGCTCAGCTGCACGTAAGCATCGCCTATGGCACCTAATGCCAGTGTCGATACCAGGTAATCATCAGAGTCGAACTTCTCGAGGTGTTCAATGGCCTTTTCATACTGACCCGTACGGAGGTAGCTGATCCCTGTCATAAACTGAGCAAGATTTTCGGTATTTGTAATACCATACTGGTCAATGATCTCTAGTGCTCCAGGCTTGTCGCCGTCACCGTTGATCACCAGGTCATAGTTCTGTGAATTCCAGTTTTGTTCGGTGAGGTACATCTGCGACTGAGCTTCAGTTTCCTTCGGCTCAAGAATGTACTTTTTCCATAATAAGTATCCACCGACCAGAGCAACAATAACTCCCACGATGATCATAAGACTCTTCTTATTCTCCTCAATATATTGCTCGGTCCTGGATAAGGCGTGCTCGACAGTTTCAAAACCTGTTCCAGTCGTTTGTTTTTTCTTTTTGCTCATTTTTCTATGCTTATGCAGTGAATTAACCGGATGCAAAAGTAAATTTTTTTCAATGAAAACAAAAAATAATCTGTTAATATCCATTGTTCGGTTTCACGAGATTTTTTATTTGTGAGAATTAATTTCAGGCCGATTAACAGTGGACTTGAAGCGGGGAGATTCATAATTTCGGAAAAGCTCTGGAGCTTTCTGAACTTATCGTTAACTTTGCCGGTCAAACAGCACAGGCTATTCCCATGCAGCTAAAATCGCTTTCACTTGTTGGATTTAAGAATTATTCGGAAATAACAGTCAACCTGCATTCCAAGCTTACCTGTTTCGTGGGGGATAATGGTGTTGGAAAGACTAACTTGCTTGATTCCATTTATTACCTCTGCATGTGCAAAAGTTTTTTCAATGCCAGCGATACCTATTCTATAAAGGATGGGGACGAATTTATGATGCTGCAGGGGAAATTTGAACGGGAGGGAAAGTCGGAGGACTTGTACTGCGGTCTCAAACGCGGAAAGAAGAAGGTGTTCAGAAGGAATTCCAAGGAATATGACAGGCTTAGCGACCATATTGGAATATTCCCCGTGGTGATGGTCTCTCCCAGCGATATACAGCTCATCACCGAAGGAAGTGAGGAGCGCCGTAAATATATGAATGGTGTAATTTCACAGTATGATAAAACTTATCTTGAACAGACCATACACTATAACCACGTCCTGGCTCAGCGAAACAAGTACCTGAAGGAAACCGGAAGGCGCCAGGCACCGGATGACCTGCTGGATGTTCTTGATGAGCAGCTTATTGCTGCCGGGAATATCATCTTTGAAAAAAGAAAAGACTTCGTTTCTCGCTTTCTGCCTGTATTTGAGAGATATTATCATGGTATTTCCGGAGGTCATGAAGCCATTGAACTTGAATATAAATCTCCCCTGAACCAGGATGATTTTGCGGTGATGCTTCGTGAAGCAAGAGGGAAGGATTTGCAGCTTCAGTTTTCAACGGTGGGTGTTCACCGTGATGACCTGGTACTGAATCTTGAGGGTCGCTCCATCAAGAATACGGGCTCGCAGGGACAGCAAAAAACTTTTTTGGTATCCCTGAAGTTCGCTCAATTTGTTTTTCTCAAGGAACTGAAAGGTATGCCCCCGCTTTTGCTGCTGGATGATGTCTTTGATAAGCTGGATGCCGGCAGGGTGAAAAATATCCTCCGCCTAGTCCATGATGAATCTTTCGGACAGATCTTTATTACACACACAAATATGGAGGCCATGCAGGGAATACTTGCGGAGCTCGATGTTGATCATTTGATATACAAGGTCTCGGAAGGGGCCCTGGATTCTTATTCTCTTACGTAAACCGGTAAATCAATGCGCAGGAAAAATACCCAATCTCTTGGTGAAGTGTTGAATGAATATATTGAGGCCATGCACTTGCGGCGAAAGCTGAAAGAATCGCGCATCGAGAAGGATTGGAAGGAACTCCTTGGTAACAATGCAGCCTCGCTGACCAGAAAGGTCTATATCAAAAACGGGGTGCTCTATGCTTACCTGGATTCATCTGTTCTGCGAAACGAATTACTGATGATGCGGGAAACCCTTATCCGGCGGATCAACGAGAAAGCAGGCGAAGAATTAGTCACCCGGATCGTGCTGAAATAAGTGACACCTTCATAAATAGCAGGGGAATCTCTGGCTATGACTTCTGAAGCCTTGCTTCAAACATTGAATAACGTTCACTCCTGGCAAAAAAGAAATCGCATTCCTGTTCGGCATTCTCATCGCTGTCGGAACCGTGTACAGCATTTCTTTCAATGGATTCAGCAAACATTTTCCGGATCGTGCCTTCCTCCGCTTTTGTCGGATCGGTGGCCCCAATCAGCTTACGGTACTCCGCAACGGCATCCTCTTTTTCAAGTATGGCCACCACAACAGGCCCGGAGGTCATAAAATCGATCAGGCTCTCAAAAAAGCTCTTTTCCTGATGAATAGAGTAGAAACTCTGTGCCTGGCTGCGGGTAAGCCTGAAAAATTTCAGGGCTGCGATGTGGAATCCGGCTGTATTTATTTTGGCCAGAATGGGACCTATGTGTTCATGGCTTACAGCTCCGGGCTTAATAATCGTTAATGTTTTCGTGCCGCTCATATTCGTTGACAGGATTGATTAGGAATAATCTAAACTCAAAAACTAACAAAACATTTGCAAACTTGTTCCATGCCAGGCATGTTAACGCATACCGAAAATAGGAAATATTTTTGTAAATGGACATAAGCAGAGGCAGCGTCAGACCAATTTTTGGTATTAATCCGGTAAAAGTCTTTCGTTTGAATTTCAGTTAGCCGTCATTTACTATCTTTGAGGAATCAGTCAAATTACGTATTAATGAACTTGTCAGAATTGCATTTTTCACAGCTGGATCAGCTTCTCGGTGAACGGGGACAAAAAATACTGATCCTCTCTCACAGAAATCCGGATGGCGATGCCGTCGGAGCTTCGCTAGGCTTGCAGCTCATACTTAAAAAACTGGGGCATACGGTAAATATTCTAATCCCTAATGCTCTTCCGAAATTTTTAAAATGGATGCCGGAAGCCGATACGATCACGGTCTACAACCACGATACCAATAAGGCTGAGGACCTGCTTAAGAGAGGGAACCTGGTCTTTGCGCTTGATTTTAATGACCTCAGCCGGATACGTGAGTTTGATGAGATCCTTAAAACCGGCGAAAGTTATAAAGTGCTGATCGACCATCACCCAAATCCGGGTCAGTTCGCAGACGTGACGGTTTCTGATACTACAGTAAGTTCTACATCGGAATTGCTTTACAGCTTTTTACACCGCATGGGCCTTGGGGAGCTGATCGATAAAGATGTGGCTACCTGCCTTTATGCCGGCATCATGACCGATACCGGATGTTTCAGTTTCAATTCGTCCCGCCCTGAGACTTTCCATATCGTAGCCGACCTGTTGAAAGCAGGAATTGAGAAAGACAGGATCTTTGACCTGGTTTATGATAATTTTTCGCAGGACCGCATGCGGCTCATGGGGTACTGCCTGAACGAAAAAATGGTTTACCTTCCCCGGTTCAGAACGGCCTATATTGCCCTGTCGCAGGAAGAATTGCGGAACTTCAATTTTCGGGTGGGTGATTCGGAAGGCTTTGTCAATTTGCCGCTTTCCATTGCTGACATCCGCTTCGCAGTGCTGATCATGGAAAATAAGGATTGTGTGAAACTATCCTTCCGCTCAAAAGGCTCTTTTCCCGTGAATGCCCTGGCAGCCGATCATTTCAACGGCGGCGGCCACCTGAATGCTGCCGGTGGTGAATCCAATAAAACCCTTCAGGAAACCATAGACTCTTTTGTTGATTTACTACCGAACTATAAAGATGCCTTACTTACTGACTAATACACGGAAACTACTGCCTGTTTTACTCATCCTGCTGACACTCCTTGCATGCCGCGAAGAAAACAAGCAGACAGGTTCTGCCGTCACAGGCAAAGAGGCTGTAACCAAGCCTGCTCCCCTGACAACTGAGGAATCCATTGAGCTGAACCGTCACTATGTACGCATGGACCAGGAAAGGATTATTGCGCAGATAAAGCGCATGGGACTGGAAATGGAGAAGACCGGTACCGGTTTGTGGTACAGGATTTTAGAAGAAGGAGCGGAGCGAAATATACAGGAGGGTGATGTTGTCAGCATTGAATACCGGATGAATGACTTAATGAATGGCGAACTCTATTATGATTCCAGAAGGGACGGACTCAAATCCTTTACCGTGGGCCATGGAAATGTCGAATCCGGGCTGGAGGAAGGAATTCTCCTCTTAAAGCTGAATAGCAGGGCCCTCTTCATCATGCCGCCGAGCCTCGCATACGGATTGACCGGTGACGGAAGCAAAATCCCCTCCCGGACGACACTCCTATACGAGATTAAGGTAGTGGCTGTTGATTAAGGTTTTTTGATTTAGTCGCGGGGAATGTTACTTTTAACTGTTCAAACATTCGAAAACTAAGCAGTCTATGAAATATATTCTTCCAATCCTGATTATCGTTTTGCTGTTTTCCTGTTCGGGGGATTCATCTCAGCAGGCCTATCAGGGATATTCGGAAGGGCCGGAGGGTGTCTACTATAAATTGCTTTCGTTCGATGAAAGCACCCGGAAGGCAAATTATGGAGATTATATTACTGCTGATATCCAATACCTCACGATGAAGGATTCTGTATTTTTTTCGGGGCGAAGGAAATTGCAGCTGGAACCTTCTGAGGCAAAAGGATCCATAGAAGCATGTTTTAAAATGCTTGCCGAGGGCGAAAGCGCTAAATTTATTATTGCTGCGAACGATTTTTTCACTAAAACACTTGGAACGGAGATACCCTCATTTATCGCTTCCGACGGCAAAATGAAAATTGTCCTGAATATCCTGGAAATTCAGACGGAGAACGAATATGAAAATGAAAAACAGGCATTCCTTAATTGGATCAATGATTTCGGGGATTACGAAAGGGTGTTGCTCGAACAATACCTGAAAGAAGAAAAAATTGATGTTCTGCCTACCGAAGAAGGATTGTATTATGTTAATCTCAAACCGGGAAACGGAAAAAAAGTTGCAGAAGGTGATACCGTTACCGTACATTACGAAGGCTGGTTCCTGAATGGTAAAATATTTGACTCCACAAAGAGAAGAAATCAACCCTTCCAGTTCGTATATGGTACGGAATGGCAGGTTATTGAAGGACTTGAGGATGCCATTGGGATGATGTCGGAGGGGGAGAGGGCCCTGTTCATTTTACCTTCGGACCTGGCCTTTGGAACCGAAGGATCTTCCACCGGGATTGTTCCTCCCTTTACTTCCACTATCTTTGAACTGGAATTAATTCAGATAAATTAAATCATAAAGCAACCTTTAAGCCGTTAAATACATCAAAGAGGTTTAATTAGAAGTAGGACGAAAAATAAGGATTGATGAAAAAGGTAAGATTAGTTAAATTTATTTTGCTCTCGCTTAGTATTGGCGCACTTTTATCCAGCTGTAATCTGGATGGAGGTACAGAAGAGCTTGAATTGCAGCATGAACAGGCAATGACAGCATTCAAAGCCAAATACGGATTGACGGAAGCCGAAAATATTGGTGATAACATTTATTTGAAGATCCTAACTCCGGTTGGCGCAGCTGATACCGTTTTCTCAAACGGATCGGATTATGTGGTGGTTGATCTCCTGGGCTTTGATTCCGATTACAACGCTTTTGATGTGACGGATGAACACATTGCTGACAGTCTTGACGTATATAGGGCAGACTTTATTTATGGCCCCCTGAGGGTAAATGTACTGAACACGTTCCTTGGATTCTACAAAGCCATAAAACTCTTGCCGGAAGGGTCAGAGGCAGTTATGCTATTCCCTCACGACCAGGCATTTGGAGGGTATGAGCCCGTTCTGTACCAGATTAAACTGCATCGCGTGATACGGGATATTCATGCATACCTCGATCAGGAATTTGAAGCATATCGCAAGGAACTCGGCATGGAGTTGAGTGATACCCTGCCCGATTATGGTGGCTTTTATTATAAATCGGTTGCTATGGAAGATACCAGTTCACATGATATTTATTACGGGGACAAAGTTTACCTGAAGCTTACGGCAAGATACGTCGAGACGGATACGGCTTTCATTGAGAGCTTTCCTGGAAGAGAATACTTCCCCATTAACAATAGCGGAGATTCGATATCTTTTCAGTTTGGTACCGCCTATTTCCCCATTACCGAGGCCGTGCATATCGCTATCAATAATATGAAGATCGGTGAAACCTGGGAAGTACTTACTCCTGCCAACTATGTTTATGGGGAAGATGGCTATAAACATCCCACCATGGGATCCATCATAGTGCCTCCAAAAATGCCCGTTCATTATACCATTGAACTGCTGGGGTACGAACCATTTGCCCAATAAATTCACGGAACTCTGGTAAAAAGACTGAACCCCTGAACGAATCGTTAATGTGTTCAGGGTTTTTTTTTTTTGCCTGCCATTAGGCTTCGGCAGCAAAGTCAGGTATTCAGGCCTGGACGGGATGAAGGTTCATGCGCATGGATAAACCCCGGGCTACTTATCTTTATGAAGGACAAAGATCGTTGGGATTTTATGCAGTTCAGGCAGTTTTTTCTTCCATTGCTGCACTGTCAGCGTCTTTACCCACCCGTCTTCAGCCGTCAGGTTGCAGGCAACACACACCCGGGTTGTGGCTGAGCAGTAAGTCAGCAGGTCCTTCAGCAGTTGGTTGTTCCGGTAGGGGGCTTCAATAAAGATCTGGGACTGATTCTCAATCAGGGAGCGGTTTTCCAGCTGCCTGATTCTTTGTGCCCGATCATTGCCCTTCACGGGAAGGTAGCCAACAAAGGCAAAATTCTGACCATTCATCCCCGAAGCCATCATGGCCAGGAGGATGGAGGAGGGGCCGACAAGAGGAACCACTTCCAGATTTTTGGCATGCGCCATCTGAACGATGTTACTTCCCGGATCAGCAATGGCCGGGACACCCGCTTCTGATAGTAAACCGACATCCCCGTCTTGAAGTTTATCCAGGTATTCGGGGATGGCACTGGCCGGGGTGTACTTATTGAGCAGCAGGAACTGAACATCGTCCACAGCAGTCTCCATGCCCATTCGGAGAAGCATTCTGCGGGCCGTGCGCTCATTCTCAACAATATAGGTTCGAATGGAGTTGATCAGCGTACAGATATGAGCAGGTATTACCTGCTCTACTTCGGTTTCACCGATCAGGGTGGGGATCAGATAGAGTTTTCCGGCCATCAGGTATAATTTGTTTCAAAAATAGGTATTTCCCGGGATAATGCCATTCCGGTCTGATTCGTTATAATCCGTGCAATTCGCAGCTATCGCAACCCTCCATTGCACAGTGAAAAGAATAAGAGTACCTTTATCTGGCAAGTAACTGACGGATACAGGAAAAACATGAACCAGTCACTGAAAATCCGCTTCCTGGGCACCGGAACCTCTCAGGGTATCCCTGTGATCGCATGTAATTGCCCGGTTTGCAAATCCTCCGACAGTAGGGATAAAAGGCTGCGTTCCTCAATTATGGTCAGTTACCGGGAGAAAAACTATGTCATTGATACGGGGCCCGATTTCCGCCAGCAAATGCTTGCCAATGAGGTGGATGCCCTTTCTGCCGTCCTCTTTACGCATGAACACAAAGACCATGTTGCCGGTCTGGATGACGTCCGGGCTTTCAACTTCAAGCTCAAGCGCCCCATCGATGTCTATGCCGAGGAGCGGGTGCAGGATGCCCTCAGGAGGGAATATGCCTACATTTTCAGTGAGCGCCCCTATCCCGGGATCCCGGAGATCAGGATGCATACACTGAAAAATCAACCGGTTGACATTGATGGGCTCAGGTTTATCCCCATACGTGTGATGCATTACCGGCTTCCTGTCCTGGGCTTCCGGATCGGTGATTTTGCCTACCTCACCGATGTTAAGACCATTCCGGAGGAAGAGCTGGATAAGCTTGCAGGTCTTGAAGTCCTGGTGATCACAACCCTCCGGAAAGAAGAACATATCTCGCACATGAACCTGGAAGAGGCTTTGGCCGCCATCGATCTCCTGAAACCTAAAAAAGCCTACCTGACCCACCTGAGCCACAGGTTTGGCCTTCATGCGACAGAGGAGAGGGAGCTCCCTGAAAATGTAAGAATAGCTTATGACGGGCTGAGTCTTACTCTAAGCTATATGCCCTGAAGAACAGGCTGGGTCTGTTTTAAATTAGTGCAGTTTTTTCTACTGACCCTTGGTGCAATCCTTTTTTGTTGATGGTGAGCTTACTTTGTCCTTATATTAAATGTATCAAATAAAAATGTTACTATTTTATTTGTACGGTTTCTTTTTACGAAGTAATGTATGGCGCGTGATTATTCTTTGTGATTTGAAGCCAACATCACCAGCAACACCACCCCCGGAACCGCAATCAGACTGCCGGCAAGGACCAGGGCCCAGGAGAGGCTCCATTCGCGGGTGAAGATCCCCATCAGGGGGCCCAGGGCAGCAAACATGATCCGGATCAACAGGCTTCGCACGGAAAAAACGGTCGCCCGCACTTCCGAACCGGTGTAAGCATTGATGCGGTCCTTTAATATAGGATGTGCCGTTCCGCGTGCAAAGTAGAACAGCAGAAGAAAGGCAATGCCATAAATGGAGATGGTTTGCGAGGCAATGAAGTATCCTCCCGACATGACTATCAGAAGGAACAGTAAGGATGTCCGTATCCCGGCCTTTTTCTGCAATGCATGTGCACTAAAAGAGCCCAGCGCCACCATCGCATTCAGAATGGTCCAGATTATTCCGAAATACCGGTGCGGGACATTGGTCTCATAAATGAATATTTGTGCGAACCAGGCCATAGAAAGACTGGAAAATCCAATGACTGCGGAAAAAAGTACATACCGGCTCAGAATCTTGTTCCTCCATAGGGTATTCCTGACGATTTCAAGGATGGAGCGCATTCCGGGCTTATCGGTATTCTGATGAATAACAGGTTCCACCAGGAAAAAGGAGGCAATAAGTCCCGCCAGGGTAATCATGCTCTGCAGGTAGTAATAGTTTCTGACTGCACTGAAGGCCAAAACGGTAACAGCAATTCCCGCCAGGGCTTCAGCCACGTTCCCTGCTCCTGTAATTTGTCCCTCCAGCTTCAGGTAGCGATGTGTTTTCTTCTGCGTGAGCAGGCTGTCGTAGAGCAGGGCAGTGTCCGATCCTGAAACGAATGCCTGGCCTATCCCCAGGGCAATCTCTGCTGCCAGGAAGCCCCAGAAACCGTACGTTAGCGAGTAAAGCGCGAATCCTGCAAGTCCCATAAAAAGTCCAAGCTGAATCGAAATTTTCCTGTCCCAGATATCCGCCAGGTAACCCGAAGGGATCTCCACAATAAAAATGACAGCAGAATACAAAGCATGAAGCAGGAACAGATCAAAATCATCCAGGCGGTTGTCGGCATAGAAGAGTTTAACCACCGGCATATACAGCATGAACCATTTACATACTTTAATTATGAACAAGAGGGATATGTTCCTGCCGGTATCTGATCGCATGGTCTGAAATTCGGCACAAAGATAAGCATTTGCCTCAGCTTCAAGGTTTTTTAGTTAGATTTCAGCTTAGACCCCCTCAGCCTAAAATAGTTGAAAAACTTAAGGCTCCGGAATACATATTCTATTAAAAAAACATTTTTTTTTGCTAAATTGATCACAATATGCGAAGAGTGCATTTACTGAATATGATTACTAATCTTTCTAATGCTATTTAAAGGAGCCCATCATGGAGAATAAGAATCGAAGCTTGTCAGCGAGATTAAATCCGGCAAATCTCAGGTTTACCAATAAGATCATGCTAATGGTCATGCTGATCGTGGGTGTGGTGATCGTATTCTATTTTGCCATTGGGTTGCGGACCTTGAAGAGCTCCCTGGGAAAACATACCGGTAAATACCTTGAAGAACTAACCTATAGCAAAGCTGCTGAGCTGGACGTGAAACTGAACCATATATGGGAGCAACTTGCACGGGAAGCCGCGCTGGATCAGCTGGGAAGTGCGGGAACAGAATTGTCTTCCGGATTTCAGGCCATAAGCGAAATCTACGATAACAAAATAATTAAGGAAGTTAAAAATTCGGTTTCATCATACTATAGTGAAACACTGAAGAGCAGCATGCCTGTTACAGGTGGGAAAGTAGTGAAGTATGTTCCCCTGGAATGGCGGACATTGCTCAGCCAGTTTATGTATACTCTTGAAGATTCCGACGCTGAAGAGCTTGGGGTCATTGATATGGCAAACGCCTCCGGATATTCCATGGCACATGCAGTTTACGATCCTTCCCTAAGCCGTCTGATGAAAAAATATAAGGCCAGCGATGTGTACCTGGTGGATTCAAAATCTGGCTATATCGTCTATTCGGCACAGAAAGGGATTGACTTCGGGACAAACCTTTTTGAAGGACAGTTTCAGAATTCGAGTCTTTCCGAAGCCTTCCTGAAGGCTGCTGCTGCTCCTGAAGGGAAGGTTCACATGACAGACTATTCCCGGTACCTGCCGGCCAACGATAAAGCAGTTTGTTTTATGGCATCCCCGGTATTTCAGTATGGAAAAGTCGTCAGTGTCCTGATCCTGGAATTTGACAGGACCCTAATCGATGAGATCCTGTTTGACGAAAGCTTTGTATCAGAAAAAAGTTCACTGGATTACGCCCTGATCGGATCCGACCTGAAACTTCGTAACAATCCCAGGGAATATGTCGGCAATAAGGAAAATTTCCTTAAAAGGTACCTAAGCAAGGCAAAGCGAAAGGATCGCGATGAGATCAATACGATAGCAAAAACCGGAAGCATGGCTTTATATATTGGTTTTCCTGCCGGATACAAAGAACAGTTGCTGTCCGGTGAAGTGGCCAAAGTTGATGATTTTATGGATAAACCGGTGGTTATCAGCTCAAAAGCTATCGATATTGACGGCAATAAACTATGGCTGATCACCAAAATAAACCGTAAGGAGCTCCTGGCTCCATTTGCGCGGCAGCTGCTGCTCTATGTACTCTTAACACTCGTTCTGCTTGGATTGATCTTTATAGCGCTCAGGATGTATGGAAAGTCCTTCTCCGGTCGACTGAATCAATTACTGGAAGCCCTGAAATTATTAACCGGCGGTGAGAAGTCAAAGAACCTGGATTCCGGCGTTCAGGATGAGGTTGGGGCGACAATTGATGCTTATAACAGCTTGCGCAAGCGTATTAATTCCGCCGAAGAGTTTGCCATTGAAATGAGTGAGGGAAATTATAAGTATGAATTTAAGGTACTCAGTGAGAATGACAGTCTTGGAAAATCGTTGAATGTACTGAAGGATAAATTGATAGATTCTAAAAAGGAGCAAGAGACCCGGGCCAGGGAAGATGAGATCCAAAACTGGATCAACTCGGGCATTGCGAAGTTCAATGATATCCTCCGTGAAAACAATAACGATATTAACATCCTGGCCTATACAATTATTGAGAATATGATCGGATACCTTGGAGCTCAGGTTGGGGGTATATTCCTGGTTGAAGGTGAAAATGAAAGTTCAAAAACCATTGAAATGGTTGCAGGCTATGCTTACGACCGGAGGAAATATGAAAAAAGATCTCAGAATGTTCGCGAAGGCCTGCTGGGAGCCTGCTATCTTGAGAAAAAACCTGTCTACCTGAAGGAACTGCCGGAAGATTATATGGACATTGTTTCCGGCCTGGGGAAAGAAATCCCCAATTGCCTGTATATCGTACCGCTAAAGGTGGATGAAAATGTACTTGGACTTATGGAAGTAGCTTCGTTCACGGAGTTTACCACCCACCAGATCGAATTGATCGACCGGGTAGCCGACAGCATTGCAGCAACCTTTGTCAGTGTACGTCTCAATATGAAAACCGCCACGCTCCTGGAAGAATCCAACAGGCGGGCCGAAGAGATCGCCCAGCAGGAAGAAGAAATGCGTCAGAACCTGGAAGAGATGCAGGCTACGCAGGAAGAGCTCGCGCGTTTACGTCAGGATGATGAGAAACGCAGCAAGGAGATGCAACTCATTGTGGATAACACCAAATCGATGCTCAGAAACCTCATCGAGGCAATCCCGGGCGGGTATTGCCTGAAGGATCCCAATGGGATCATCCATCTTATTAATGTTGAGGGGGCCAGGTATTACGGTATTTCTTCAGACCGGGCTATCGGGAAGACCGACCATGAATTGCTTCCGGTAAAACTGTTTAACCAGGAACATAAATATGATCAGCTTACGCTGGATGAGGGAGAACAGCGGTATGAAGAGACTGTTGAGCTGCAGGGACAGAATGTCCGGTATCATGTGATTAAAAAGCCATTTATGATGAGTGAGATCGGGCAGCACGGTATTCTGACCATTCGTACAGAAGCAAAATAGCCCCTGTTTCGATTTATTTTCTTCAGAATTTTCAGGCATAGATTATTTTTTTAAATTTGCACCCTTCTTTGTCCTCCCTGGCAAGTGCATTCGGAGGATAAAAAAGTTTGCCGTTAGCTGCGGCATAAATGAAAGAGGTCCCGTAGCTCAGTTGGATAGAGCATCTGCCTTCTAAGCAGAGGGTCGTGGGTTCGAATCCCGCCGGGATCACTAAAAATCAGAGCGGGAGCAAGTGAACAGTCGTCAGACGGTGAACGGCTCCCGCTCTGATTTTTACCACCGCAGCGAAGCGTAGGTGGTCTCAAGACTCACTCTGACACTGACACTGAATCTGTTGCCGGGGTAAGTCCGTTTAGGTGAAATATAAAAGGTACAGGTATGTTTGATTTTCAAA
>JAFGEO010000052.1 GCA_016931575.1 Bacteroidales bacterium
CGAATTTATTGTTTTACTATACTTTCACATATTATCTAATATTCATTAAGTAATAATTGTAATTAGATTTCAGTTTGAAAGTATTATGAGCAAAGATAATAATTCGTGAATTTTATTCAAATTTTTTTTCTACTATTTAATATATTTATTTTATCTTTGCTTACAGTCTGTTAGGGATAATTTATTTTTAATAATAAATTGTATATATGAAATCGGATAATAGCCGCCAAATTGACAGCCTGGACAGGAAGATACTCTCCATCCTTACCAAAAATGCCCGAATGCCCTTTTTGGAAGTAGCACGTGAATGTAATGTTTCAGGGGCAGCTATCCACCAGCGTGTACAACGTCTGACCAAACTGGGGATCATTTCAGGATCTCAGTTTGTAGTTGAGCCTAAGAAACTGGGATATAATACCTGTGCGTATATCGGAATTTTCCTGGATAACGCAGCATTGTTTAATGATGTTTCGGACCGTCTGCTAAAGGTACCTGAAATCACCCAGTGCCATTACACTACTGGTCAGTATGCCATGTTCATCAAAGTACATGCCCGGGATAACGAACACCTTAGAAAGGTCCTGTCTGAAAAAATCCAGGCTATCAGCGGGATCATGAGAACAGAAACTTTTATCTCGCTGGATGTTTTGGTAGACAGGCAGCTGCCCATTCTGGAAGAAACAGATGATGAATCAAAACCCCGGAGAAGAAAAACTAAGGATTAGTAAATATACAGTTCTATCACAGCCGGATCCGGGAGGGTCCGGTTTTTTTTATTCCAATATTTCAGCTGAAATTTTTCACCTGCTGATCCGGAACGACGGAAATTCACTGCCAGACATTAGTTCTGCGGGTCTGAGGCCGGTTCTGATAAGTATAATTTCCGGGGAGTTGAGGGGTTGATTGTTTATAGTTTATGGATTTATGGGTGATTATTGGATTGGTGGTGGGGAGTGGATGTAAGTGGGTTTGTTTGATGTTGGTGTTTTGTTTAGTTGTTTATGCGTTTAGTTGTTTAGAATGCTCCGATAAAGGTAAATGCTAAACCCGAAGGTCCGACTAAACGACGAATAAACAATAAGAAGCTGATGAGGTTGCTCCATGCAAAGGATTGTTTAGTTGTGTAAGTGTTTAGGTCTATTGCCTGGCCTGGGGGGTATGGGATTGGGTTGTCCTCTCCACTTCCACCTCAGCACAACCCACAAGCCCGCCCGATGAGGCATTCCTGAGAATGCGATGACTTATCCGGTAAGCCGTTTTCCGCACGATCAGACGATAGTTGACCGCATATTCTTCCTTAGGATTTTCAAGGTCCACCTCTTGTTTTAATTCATCAAAGAGGGTGAAGATGCCGGTATTTTCAAGTTCGCTCTGCTCCTGTCCAATCAGGTCGAGACCACGGCCGAAGATCTGCAGGATGATGCCCTTCTGATCGGTTTCATAACAGATCAGGGCCTGGGTTCCCGCTATACCTCTTAAAAGGGTCGTGAGCCCTTCCAGCTTGCCGCTCATCAGCTTCAGCTCGCTGATATTCTTTGTGATGGTGATGGTGCCTACCATCTCTCCCCGGGCATTCCGGAAAGGTATCCTGGAGGTGGATCCCCATTGCACCCTTCCATCGCTGAAGCGCAGCTGCTCCTCATTATTCAGTATGGGATTTGCAGATTGCATCAGTGCCCGCTCTGCTTCCAGGGCTTTTTTAAAATGCTCTTCCCCGAAGAAATCTTTGTCTGTTAATCCCTTGATATCCTCCATTTTCTTCAGTTTCAAGGCTTCCAGTTTAGTCTTGTTCACCCTTAAGTATACTCCGTTGGCATCCTTAATGGTAATCCTTTCAGGAAGAAAGTCCAGCAGGGTTTCCAACATGGCTGTCTCCAGCAGCAGGCTGTCCTGCTTCCTGAGCAGCTCATCCTGTGTTGCCTGCATCTCTTCCAGGTTCTGCCTGATTTCCTCCTCCTGGGCGAGCAACTCTTCTTTTTGTTCGTTAACCAGGTTAACTGCTGTAAGTGCCTGTTCATTTGCCCTGACAATGGACACGATGGAGGCCAGGCTCTCGGTTACCTTCTCAACCAATTCAACTTTATAATCGTCGACAGGATTAAAAGAAATCAGTTCCAGCACCCCTATCTTATAATCACCCAGACTAACAGGAACCAATACCAGGTGCTTAGGGGAGGACTTCCCAAGTCCTGAAGCAAGCTGCGAATAGTCATCGGGAAGGTTATCAATGCGGATGACCTCTCCGTTTTGATAGCAGGTGCCTATCAAACCTTCTCCCGGCATAAAACGCTGGTTATTAAGCTTATCTTCCGTATATGCATGGGAAGCGATCAGCAAAAGTTCCTGTGTTTTCTCATCCATATTCTTGTCGTCAAGGAGGAAAATCCCTCCCTGATTGGCTTCAACATAGCTTATCAGATTCCGCAAAACGGAACTGGCTAATTTCCGGATGTTTTCCTTATTGGTACTGATCAGTTCCGAAAACTTTACAATACCTTCATTGTACCACAGACTTTTTGCTGCTGCCGCTTCCTTCTCCCTGATCTCTTCCTCATGCAGATGGA
>JAFGEO010000053.1 GCA_016931575.1 Bacteroidales bacterium
GCCCGTCCCCCTGGAATTAGGGGGACCACAGGGGGTACATAAACCCACCACCCATCCATCAAGCCACCCATCCCCTCAATAACTAAGATCCTGTACCGCTTTTTCGAAGGAAGGAACCATGAGGCTTTTCAAACAGTCAATATACCATAGTGAATAAGATGAATACAGTGAGGACTTAGTGTTGTTAGTTTACTTTTTGTTCTCTGTGGTTGATAATTTTTATGTTTCAGGCCTGGGTATAGCAGGTTGCTGGATTTTTGAGTGTTATTTTATACCCACCCCAGTCCTCCCATCTTTTCGGGAAGAAGCATGTATCCCGGACCAAAACATAATATTATCTTTACCCAACACAAAACCCTCTGGATATAATAGAAACAAGTATCAAAACCTTAATAATGAAATTATTACCTGCATGTATCCTTGTCATTTCCCTGTTTCAGACCCTTTCAGCACAGAACAGCGACAGCACCATCATCTCCCAGATCTACAGCAATGCCTTGACGAGCAGGCAATCGTATGCGAACCTGGTTGAGATCTGCGAAAAAGCGCCCGGCCGACTGGTTGGCAGTCACGCTTCCGAAGAAGCGATCCGCCTGTTCGCCCGTCAGCTTAAAGACGCCGGGGCGGATACCGTCTACCGGCAGGAATATTATGCCGGCAGCTGGCAGTGCCTGGGCACCGCAAAGGTCGTAGCCATGGGGAAAGCGGGGGCAGATACCCTCCATGCCGTGGCACTCGGGCCCTCTGTCGGCACCCCCGAAGACGGCATACAGGCAAAGGTGATCGAGGTATATTCCCCTGAGTCGCTTGACAGCCTGGATCCTGCGCTTATTAAAGACAAGATCGTCTTCTTCAACAAGCCCATGAACAACTCCTTCCTGATGACCGGGCGGGCCTATGGCGATGCCATCAGCCAGCGGATATGGGGTGCTTCAAAAGCTTCGGAGTACGGTGCCCGGGCCGTATTGATCCGTTCCCTGGGCATTGAGATCGACGACTACCCGCATACAGGAGTTACTATCTACAAGGAGGGTGTCAGGAAGATCCCTGCGCTGGCGCTCAGCACCTACGATGCCGAAAAGCTCAGTGCCCTGCTCAGGGAGCAACCGCGAACCGAGGTATGGATGCACCTTACGACCATAACCCATGATTCCGTACTTACCTGCAACCTCGTGGCTGAGATCAGGGGGACGACCGAGCCCGAAAAAGTTATCCTGGTGGGCGGACATATGGATTCCTGGCACAATACCGCCGGCGCACATGACGATGCCGCAGGCTGCGTGCAGTCCATTGATGTACTGAGGATCTTCCGGGAGCTGGATATCCGGCCCAGGCACACCCTGCGGGCGGTCCTCTTCATGGACGAAGAGATCAGCCAGACCGGCGCCAAAGAATACGCCCGCATCGTAGGGGTGGAGGGAACCCCGCACCTGCTTGCCATTGAATCCGATGCCGGGGGCTTCCTGCCCCTTGGTTTTTCGGTCCAGGCAAATGATACCGTCGTTGCCCGCCTTGCAGAACTTGGGGGTGTGCTTAAGGAGTACGGCATTTATACCATCGCCAAGGGCCATTCCGGTGTCGATATCGAGCCTTTAGCCCAATACGGCATTCCCCTGATCGGGCTGAACACCAATGGGCAGCGCTACTTTGAGATCCACCATGCAGCTTTTGATACACCGGAGATGGTGGGTCGGAGGGAGATGCAGCTGGGTACGGCGGGGATGGCATCGTTGATTTTCCTGATTGATACGTATGGGGTTGAATAATATGTTGTTTATGGGTTGTGGGTAATGCCTTTTTACTGACCGTTTCATTGAAATATTCCGGATAATAAGTCAGATATAAAGATACTTCTTGCCACCGTTCTGAATCCATTTGAGATTTTCTATTATGCTTCCTTCTTACACCTTGTTTTCGTTAAGATACATCCATTCCAGGATGGGAACGGTCGGATAGCAAGATTGATTGAGAAATGGTTTTTAATTCAAAAAATCGGGCAAAAAGCTACTTCAGTACAGTTAGAGAAAAACTACTATAAGAACCTTAAAGACCATTATTCAAATATTAAAAAACTTGGTCTTGAGTATGAAAATCTAGACTATTCAAAAAGTCTTGATTTCCTGCTTATGACAGTAAAAGGAATAGATAACCAAGAGTAGGCACATACCCACAACATTACCTATACGCACCCTCATCAACACTCCACCAGCCATTCAAAAAGCACTTGTAAACCCTCCCACCAGACAACCCTAAAACCCCATCATCCCCCGTATCTTATCTGCATTCTCCTTCGACGTCAGCTCTTCCAGCAGCATCAAAGCCACATTCAGTGCCGTCCAGGGATTCCAGGAGGTGATGATCTTATCCGTCACCACGATGGGTTCGTGGACCACCTGACCGCCGAATTCCTTCAGGGCTTCACGGCGGACCTTCATGTTATAGGTTGTGCATCGCTTTCCCTTCAGGATGCCGCTTTTACCCACAGGCAGTGCTCCCGAGCAGATGGAGGCGATCATTTTGTCCTGAGCTTTAAAGGTACGGATGAGCTGAAGGAATTTCTCATCATAGGCATCCTTATAGAATCCATACACTTCAAATCCTCCGGGTATGGCGAGCGCATCAAAGTCGGCAGGGTCCACTTCATCCGCCAGGTAATCCACCACCAATCGCTGGTCAAAGGAAGATTTTATTTCTTTCCGGAGTCCGCAGGTAAAAAGCCTTGTGGAGCCGTCGCCATCCTCCAGGTTCCAGCCCATAACATCAATAAAAACAGCGGCTTCATAGAACTCAAAGCCTTCGGAGAGCAGGAGCAATACTCTTTTCATGATAGGGGGTTTAGGTTATTTGTGGGGGAAATTAGTTAATTTTTCGGAGTTCATGCTTGGTATTTTCCAACCTACAAGGCTCAGAGTTGCCGTCCCCCTGAGGTTAGGGCCTGTCCTTGCTCTCAACGCTCACTCTCGCTCTGTTATAAACTCCGCAATCTCTTCCAGGGCCTCCGTCGCTTCCCGGAACATGGGTGCCATCAGCGGATAGCAGTGTACCATCCCTTCTCCCGCCCGGAAAGAGATGTCAACCCCCGCAGCTTTAGCCTTCTCGTAAAAGCGACGGCCGTCATCGAAGAGCTCGTCGTCCTTTCCGGAATTGATGAAGATGGGAGGGAGGCCGTGCAGGTCTCCATAGAGGGGCGAGATCAGGGGATCCCTGGGATCGTGATCGCCAGCATAGTATTTGCTAAACACGACCCAGGAATCCTGTGGTGCTACAGACCTGCGGTTGGCGGTATGATAGGAGTCGCCGGTCAGGGCCAGGTCGGTCCAGGGGGATATGGCTACTGCTGCAGCAGGCTGTGGAAGCTGGTTTTGCTTTAGCGCAAGCAGCAGGGCCAGGGCCAGGCCTCCGCCGGCCGATTCACCCATGACCACAATGTTTTCCGGGGCAAATCCCTTTCTCAGTACTTCCTGATAGACATTCAGGGAGTCATTAACGGCATGGGGGTAGGGGAATTCCGGGGCGAGGCGGTATTCGTAGTGGAGCAATGGCAGACCGGTTTTCATGGCTATTTTGGAGACGATGCCCCGGTGGTCGTTGCAGGAACCGGAAACGTAGCCTCCTCCGTGGACATAGAAAATAAGTTTCGTGGCATCGGCATTTCCGGGCCGGAGCCATTCGGCTTGCATTCCTGCCAGCATTTCTTCTTCCACATGGATGCCTTCCGGGAGTTTTCCGAAGCGGGCAGCCCCCTTTTCGCAGCGCTCACGAAAGGCAGGGATGGAGGTATTGAAATCGAAGCGCTCTTTCTTCAGCTTACCCGCCAGTAAATGCTGGTTGCGAAGCAGGGCGCTTATCAGTTGTGCTTTAAAACTTGTCATGTCAGCATAATTTTTCAGGAGACAAAATTCTGAAACAGCCGGTTAAAAATACTGCACCCAGGTTAAGTTTTTTGGTTGAAGTTTTTTTTTCGGATCCGGCTCAGCGACTGAGGTGCTATTCCAAGGAAGGTCGACAGGTGTTTCAGGGGGATCTTCTGGATGAGGCTCGCCGGGTAATCTTCAAGCAGTTTAAGGTAGCGGGCTTCGGCGGTTAAGGTTTTTGTTTCCAGCAGGAGCTTTTCGGAAAACTCCTGGATCTCGTTGAGGATCTTCCGCATGAAGATGTTCCATACATGGATGGTTTCCAGCTTCCTGTATTGCTCATACCCCGTTCTCCATACCACGGTATCCTCAAGTGCCTGGATTCCTTCTTCGGCAGCGCACTGTTTTCTGAAACTTATTTTCGAGGTAAAACAGTAAGGGGCAATCGTAAAGGTTTTGGTGATGTCTTCTCCGTCAATGGTGTAAAAGAAGCGGATGAGCCCGCTTTCCAGGAAATAAAAATGGCGGCAGACGGAACCTTCTTCCAGGATGAGGGAATTCTTCTTATAAGTTAACCGTTCGAATTCCTGTCGAATCGACTGCCAGTCGCTGTCCGACAATGGTGTATGTTGTTCAATGAATGCACGAAGATTGTCCACCTGGGTTGAATTTGATGCTACACAGGCTTTAAAGATAAGATTTTTTTAGGCAGAGCAGCAGACATCAGCGATAGCCATAGTCTCACCGGCACATCCAGGTAGGATCCTGGCTCTTGATTAATTCCCCGATTATTAACCATGGATCATCAATGCAGTTCGCACCTGCTTTTTGTAACTTCGTCCGATAGGAAGCTCTTTGTCACCGGTCAGGATCACCCCCTCGTAATTAAAATTCAGAATTTGCTCCGTGTTGATAATGAATGAGCGGTGGATCCTCAGGAAGGTATCCGGGAGCAGGCCTTCCACGCGACTGATCTTTTCTTTGCTGGTCACCGTTTTTCCCTGAACCATGTGTACCTTAACATAATCAGAAAGGCTCTCGATAAAAAGTATCTGTTCGTAAGGGATCCTGGCGGTCTTCCGGTTTGAGATCAATTCAAGGGCACCCTTCTTCATCTTGTTTTTCTCTTCCTTGAGATCGGTAATCATACGCTGGTTGAGGTGGTACTGCCGGATCATCAGGAGGAAGGATCCCAGGAAGACCACCATGTAGAGTACAATGCCCAGGATGATGGTGTCGTGCGAATAAATTCCCATGGCACTCATGTTGAAATTTGCCAGGTAGATGAAGGACACGAGCAGGACAAGGGTTTCAAAATAGAGCGAAGCAATGAGGGTATAGATAAAATACAGGATGAAGTGGAAGTATTTTCCTTTTAACAGGTATTTCGGGACCAGGAAAAAATTAAAGAAGTAGGAAGTGGCCATTACTACCGGCAGGAGGAAGATCACAAAGTAAAATGCCTTAACACTGCTGTGCCATGATTGGCCGAAGATCAGCACCAGGATCAGTACAACGAGGACCCAGAAAAGGATATGGAAATATGCGATGGTCTTCTTTTTCATTTAAAAATTTATGAACGATTCTCCCGAATCTGAGATCGAATATCGCTAAAAAATCTGTTGATGCATGAAACTGTCGGCGAATGACAGGGTTAAGACCGGATATGACCTTGCCCCCAGGATACCTCTGACCCTATCTTTGAAACGATTGTTTAACTTAATACATTTATATCATGAAAGATTTATTTTATATGGGGGGAACCCTGTTCATGAGCATGCTGACCATCATACTGATCCTGATGCTTGCCTGGTTCATCATTAATCTGGTAAGCTATTTCAGCAAGCGCCCGCAGATAGATCTTATCCGAAGGCGGATGAGGCATGTTAAATCCCTTGGGCTTCTTGCGCTGATCATAGGGATACTCGGTCAGCTGATAGGACTGTACATGGCGTTCGAGCACATTGAAGCCGCCGGTGATGTTTCTCAGGCTATCGTATTCGGAGGTGTGAAAGTGTCGATGGTCACTACCTTATACGGAGTATTTATTTACATCGCCTCACTGATCACGTGGATGCTTTCGGACGTATTGTTATTCAGCCGCGAATCTGAGGATACTCCCTGAAAAAGTGTACCAAGTGTTTTGCCGGAAGTCAGTCCCTTTCCTGATCGGAGAATGGTTCCGGTCTGGCGCAAGTCTCCTGACTTGTGCCTACTTTCTACCTGTATCATTCCTGAACTCAATCAGCTCTATCGGCGCCCCGTTATGTCGGATCATTGCCACCCGGATCCCATCCCCCGGGGCATTGGGCTTGGTGATCACATCAAAATCGAAGCGACTGAGCTCCTTATCGAGGTCGTCTACTTCGAAAGCGATATGGGGTACCGTTTTGATCAGCGCATCGATGGGACAGTCATC
Source organism: Bacteroidales bacterium (assembly GCA_016931575.1). Taxonomy (GTDB): domain Bacteria; phylum Bacteroidota; class Bacteroidia; order Bacteroidales; family UBA10428; genus UBA10428. The sequence continues at coordinate 6,274 of JAFGEO010000053.1, forward strand.
CTCAAAGCGCATCCACTCGATTCCAAAGGGACTGCTATCAAAACCGCTTACATGGAATTTCAGGTGGGGGATATACCGCTCTCCTTGTATCTTTTGGGTGGTGGGGATGCCCATATGATGGTATCTCCATCCCCATTTGGAGGCTTCGGGGAGTTCGTGGTACTGTCGGGTAACTTGTATGTCCATGGATTTAAGGCTTAGTAAACGTTGGATGTTCGAAGGTAATAAAGAAAATAAGAGTTTGGGGTAATCTTTTCAGGGCGTAAGCCCGGTGCTCCAATCAATGTTGCCCCCTTAAAAGCAGGTCACAATCAGCATTAATCTGCGATTTTTATCTGGGTGAATCTGCGAAAAAATTGGACGGTTGTGTTCGCTATTTTAACTGGTTTAATACCCACCCCCTAATTCCCCCTCCCTGATCAGTTAAGCTTTCCGATTGAATAAAAATGTTTACTTTAAATGAGTTATATGGTATAATACAATTCAGCCAGAGGGGAACCGTTGAATACATACTATTAAGCACATGGACCAACCGACTCTTCGATAAACTCAGGACCACCATCAGACTAATCCATGGCAATTATGCCCGGTTAATGTCGTCAGTTCCTCAATTAATCAGTTTGTCAGTTCCTCAGAGATTGCACTCTATTAGAATTTTTGTCAGTCAATCCCAGACTGTAGATTTCGTTAAATCGTTAAAGCCTTACCTTCCGTTCAACACCCCCTCAATTGTGAACTCCGGATCTCCGACAAATGCGATGTCATAATCTTTCGAAGAGGGAATCTCCTCCACCACTTTTTCCCCGTTAGTATAGGTAGTCCGTGTAACGGTTCCTCCCCAGTCGGTGCTGGCAATGCCCAGTTTCTTGTTCCCATCTGACTTATAGGTCTTGCTGTATTCGATCTTGGCCCAGGTTTTGCTCGTTTCTTCGAAGCAGGTTTCCAGGTCCTTGCCTTCAAAGAAATATTCCAGGAAATCCAGGCAACCGTTGCCCAGGTTGTTGGCATAATAGCAGGCTGCTCCAGTGCTGAAGAATGGGAGTGAGTAGTCGGACACCCTTCTGACAGCTTCCGCAATGCCAATATCCCCGTCATCATCGGCAGAAGATCCGGCTCCGTTACATACCGATTTGAAAAGGACCACGGCATTCTTTTTCATCCGGAGTTCCTCTTTAATTTTTTTACTGGAATGGCTATGGCTCAGGATAAGTCCCCCAACCGCCCCATTTTCCCCCATTCTGCTGCCATGGCCTGAATAGATAAGGAAACTGGCATTTTTGGCTGCATTTTTTATAGCCTCCCAGTCAGTATCCTGATCATAGAATTTATATACAGTGAGTCCTTTCTCTTCAAGAAAATCAGCGATTTTATCCATTCCTTCAATAGCTTGTGCGGTACCATCTTCTTGAGGGCCCACCAGCATTACTGCCGACAGGCTTTTTAAGCGGTTAGCATTAGGTACCTCAGGAGGAGTTCCTGGCGATTGAAAAGAAGAAAGGCTCAGGCTGAACACCAGGGCGCTTAACAAGACAACTAATCTTCGGATCATATGCATGAGTGATTAAGGTGAACACTAGCTGGGGATCTGTCGGAATCCTTAAGTAATTTCCATATAGATCTTGAACGGAGTACGGATTGGTAATGTTGCTTTTTCAGGCATAAAAGTAGGTCTGCAATTGTATGATAATGGGTAAATACGAATCACCCCTACCCTCTGCGCCGACCAGCCACTCCCCATCACCTCCCATCCCCGAATGGGGTAAATCCTAAATCACCCTGGTCTCCCGGGCAGGGCAATTCTGTCCGGCTCCGAAATCACTTTTCATCTGTTTTGCATAATTAGATTATTTTCCTTTATATTTATGAAACCAATCTAACAAACTTTAACCTATGGAAGAGCACAAAAATGAGTATCACATTAGCTTCTTCAAACCCACCACCGAACATGCCAGACTCAACCGCAATATGGTTATCTGGTTCGTGCTGATCTGGGTAGTAGCTATTTTCGGGTTTCAGCTTGCGCTGTACGTGTTGCAGAAACCTACCCCCGAACCGGTTTTAAAAACGTTTAAGGCTTCCTGGCCGGCCGTCAGTTCCGGGCAGGCAAGTACGCAGGAATTGCAGGACCATTCTTTTGCAACCCTGTCCGTACTCGGAAAAGTATTTATTAAGCCTGAATACCGGAAGGTACTCGACCGAACACTTAGCCGTTCGGTTTTGTCATTATGCGACTCGGCACAAAAAGTGGACGTAATGGCCAATATTCAGGATTTCAGGGCTGTCATTGCGTCTATCGATGCTTCCCAGGCTCGGATTGATGAGATCAATACTAAGGATGCCCTGAGTTCCAAACAGAAAAAAGAGAAGATAGAGCCCCTGCAAAAGGAAATAAATGCAGGCTGGGAACAATATTCGATTGCCAAGGAAAAGCTGGTGGTTCAGCTGACACCCATCCTGGGCCTGGAAACCACGGATGTCCGTACACGCATACTTCCCCTCGAACTCACCAGCTCCCTGGAGCCCCTGACCGACGAAGAGAAGATGATCGTTGAAAAGGCCATGGACCTCTATCTGATCCACAACCAGTCGGTCCTGACCGATACCAAACTCTTTGGGTTTCCCTTTCACTATTTTTATACGGCAATATTCCTCCTGATCCTGTTTGTCGGATTATGCTGGCTTTACTGTGTCCGTACAGATAAGATCAATGCCAGACTGAATGTTGTTGATTAGTCCAAACCCTCCTCAAAAACTATCATGATGAAAAAAATCATTTTACCCATACTATTGCTGGCCATGCCCGCCCTGACATTTGCGGCTACCAAGTCTCAATCGCTTGAAGGCAGCTTTAAGGTCGGACCTGCTATTATTCTGATTACCATCCTGACACTTTTTGTGCTGGTAGGGATACTCTTCCGTGCCAAGGATACCAATGATTATTATGCTGCCGGGCGCGGGATCTCGCGGGTTGGTTCAGGGATGGCCATCGCCTCCAACTGGATGAGTGCGGCTTCCTTCCTGGGTATGGCAGCCCTGATGTACGGATACGGATATCACGGTCTGGCTTATGTCGTTGGCTGGACCGGCGGTTATGTTCTGCTGTTGATCCTGATGGCAGGTCAGATCAGGAAGTATGGTAAATATACTGCTGCCGATTTCATCGGTGACCGCTACTACTCGCAGGGTTTGAGGGCTATCGGGGCCATCATCGCCATCCTCATCTCGATTTCCTACTGTGTCGGACAGTTTGGGGGCATCGGTTTGATGTTCAAGTGGATCCTTGGGATCCCCTATGGGTGGGCAGTCCTCATCGGGGGTTCTGTTGTGCTGGCATACACCCTGATATCGGGTATGCTCGGGGTAACCAAGAACATGCAGATCCAGTATGTGATCATCATCGTCTCTTTCCTGATCCCTTTGTTTATCCTGACTTTTAAGTTCGATTATATGTGGCTCCTTCCGCAGATCGGTTACGGATCTGTTGTGTCGGATACCATTTCCGGCATCCCCCTAGCAGAAACAAAACAGCTTGTGAATTCGCTGGGGCATGAATTTGCCTCGGTTCCGGCGCCGGAGTATGCCATGCCGTGGGATCCTTCCACCGGTCAGACCATGTTTCAGTGGATAGCCCTGGCTTTTTCGCTGATGGTTGGTACAGCCGGTCTCCCGCACGTCATCCAGCGTTTCTATGTGGTGCCTAAAGCCCGCGATGCACGCTGGTCAGTTGTATGGGGTTTATTCTTTATCTGCATCCTTTACTGGAGCGCCCCTGCCTATGCTGCCTTTGGACGGATCCTCTCTGCCAATCCTGAAATCGGAAAACTTTCCAAAGATGCCATTGTTGTCTATACCGCCCAGCTTGGAGAGGTTAATCCGCTTATTGTCGGACTGCTTGCAGCGGGCGGCGTATCCGCGGCTTTTTCAACTGTTTCGGGGCTTCTCGTGGCCGGCTCCTCTGCCTTTGCGCACGACTTGTATGTTAAGGTGATTAACCCTGAGGCCCCACCAAAGCGTCAGCTGCTCTTTGCCCGTCTGGCCACTGTGCTGATGGCGGTTATCGTTACCCTGATTGCTTTGCTCGACCTGGCACTTATCGGCCAGCTGGTTGCCGTGGCCTTCTCGCTTGCAGGATGTACGATCTTCCCCTTATTCCTTCTGGGGATATGGTGGAGTGGTTCCAATAAGGCAGGTGCCGTTGCCGGTCTGATAACCGGCGGCCTGATATCCCTGATTGCCATTACCTATTTCATTGCCGGCACACAGGAGATCGTGCTGCCTTTCCACGATTTTGTCAGCTACTGGCTTGAAGCCTGGTATTTTGCCTGGATTGGGGCTCCGCTGGCAATACTTGCCAATATCGTAGTTTCGAAGCTTACCAAACCAACCCCGATAGAGATCCGCAAATTCCTTATCGAAAAGGTACATGCTTAATGGCATTCTTCAAAGATAAAAAAACAAGGACGCTCATAAAGATCATGAGCGTCCTTGCATTGGCAGGAATCCTTATTGCCTACCTGTACTACAAATCGCTCAACGATTCCGTTGATCCGAGGGTAGTCCCGGCCAGGGAAATGTATGCAGGGTATAATAAGCTTGTTGAAAAGAGCGATTACAAGGAGATTTTCAAACTACTTGATTCCATTGAGTCTATCTACCTGCGCTGGCATCATTATGCCCGTTCCTATGAAGTCGGGGTGATCCTTAATAACCGTGCTGCAGCGTACCTGAACATGGCCATGCTGAAAGATTCTGTCAGGTATACGGATGATAATTACCTGCATCTGCCGAAGGACAGCCTGCTTAACCTGGCTGAGACTGAGATCACGGGGAGCATAGCGATCTATGAGGATTGGCTGAAGGAGTATGCCGGCAAGTCGGAGGGTGAGATTGAAAATCGTATCGGAAACGATTTCTCCGTGGGACTGGGATCCTATTCCGAAAAAAAGAAAGAACGCTTTAAGAAAAACAGGGTAGAGGAGATGGTCGATGCTCAGGTTGAAGTCCCCCGCAGGCTGTCGGTGAGCTATACCAACCTTGGACTCATCTTCAGGAACAGGGACATGTATGAAGATGCTGCACACTGTTACATCAAGGCCATTAATTACTGGGATGAGAACCTCGACGCGCAGAACAACCTGAATGTGCTGCTGAACGAGGATAAAGTGAAAAGAAACTTCCTGCAAAAAATTCTTCCTCCGGAAAAGGGAGTCTGATACTAAGGAAATAAACTAAGCTGAATATGATGAAAAAAATCTTACTGCTCATTACCGTACTTTGTCCAGCCCTGACAGCCATGGCACAGGATAAAGAAGAAGAACCGAAATTCGGGATATCCTTTTCGGGTTTCGTAAAGAACGATGTTTTCTATGATACGCGACAAACCGTTACAGCCCGTGAAGGGCACTTTCTCCTTTGGCCCTCCGCAGAATCATTGGATATTAATGGTGTGGACATCAATGCACAGCCCAACCTGAATATGCTGGCTGTACAGTCGCGGCTCTCCGGAAAAATTACCGGTCCCGATGCCTTTGGAGCAAAAACATCCGGGTTGCTGGAAGGTGACTTCTTTGCTCAGGCCAACGATAATATCAACCTTTTAAGGTTGCGGCATGCCTTTGTCAAGCTGAACTGGAAGAGCACGGAGTTTCTGGCAGGACAGACCTGGAACCCCCTCTTCGTGACCGGATGTTTCCCGGGAACGGTTTCCTTCAACACGGGCACCCCCTTACAATCGTTTGCCAGAAACCCGCAACTCCGTATCACGCAGAGCTTTGGAAAGCTAAAGATCATTGCCGCCATGCTGGCGCAACGTGATTTTGCTTCGCGCGGTCAGGCCGGAGCAAGCTCAGATTACCTGCGCAACGCCGGGATTCCCGACATGCACCTGCAGCTCCAGTTTGCCACCGCGAATGAGGAGAGCGGGTTTAGCTACCTTGCCGGGGCAGGGATCGCGTACAAGAAAATCGTTCCGCGTCTTTCATCAACTACTGCCAGCGGAACTTTCGTTGTGGATGAAGGAGTCAGCGGGCTGACCTTCATTGCCTACCAGAACCTGAGTCTAAAGCCTTTTACCGTGAAACTTCAGTACCGCTACGGGGAAAATATCGCCGACGTTCTTGCCATCAGTGGATTTGCCGTAATGCAGGTCAACGATGCACTCACCGGGCAGCAGAGCTATACTCCCTTCACCAGTCATACTGTCTGGGGCGACATTCAGACCAACGGGAAGAAGCTCCAGGTCGGCTTTTTCGGTGGTATGCTGCTGAACACCGGAACAAAGGACCCGGTGGAAATTGTTGACATGGCTGCCGGCACCTATGGGCTCGGACAGAACATTGTCAGCCTGTTGCGTATGTCACCGCGGGTGGTCTGGAATTCCGGGAAAGTGCGGCTTGCCCTCGAAATGGAATATACCATGGCAGTCTATGGCTCTGACTATGACAACTTCTACCTGCCGGCAACCCTGACACCCGTTGCCAATCTTCGGGGGTTGTTCAGTACTTACTACTTCTTTTAAGGGGTCTTTACCCTCCGGACATGCAGGTTCATCCCAATGCGTGTCCGGAGGATAAAAACCCAGGTGGATCCTGCAGGATCCTCAAAATGTTTACCGGATGAAGCTGGCCCTGATATCGGACATCCATGAAGATGTGGTGAACCTCAAACTGGCACTCTATAAGCTTGAAAAGCAGGGGTGCGATGAGGTAGTGTGCCTCGGTGATATTTCAGGCTTCAGCGTTCCCCATTACCGTTATTTTGATACACGGGATGCCCATGAGTGCCTGCGCCTTGTCAGGGAAAACTGCAGGCTTGTTGTACTGGGTAACCACGACCTTCAGGCAGCGGGACGGCTTCCCGCCTACTGTCCCGATTTTAACTTTCCTGCCAACTGGTACTCCCTGGATTATCACCAGCGGAAGGAGCTGGGGTATAAAAAAGTCTGGCTCTACGATCACGATGAGCTCGATCCCCTTTATACCCTGGCGGATAAGGAATACCTGTCTTCCCTTCCGGAATTCGGCATCCTGGAAGCCGGGAACAGGAAGCTGTTCCTGAGCCATTATGTCTATCCTAACCTGAGCGGTTCCCTGCTCGACTTCTACCATACCGCACCCGAATACAGAAAGCACCTTGAGTTTATGAACGGTAAGGGGTGCCGGCTGGGTTTCGGGGGGCATTTTCATGCCGGCGGACTCACAATCGCCACACACGAAAAGCTGCTCCGGCGAGGGTTCCGCAGAAAGGTAAAACCGCCGGCGGATAGCGTGATCCTGGTGCCCTCCGTGGCAGGGAATAAAATGAACAATGGTTTTTGTATATTTGATACTGATGAGGATACGGTAAGAGCGGTGCATCTTTAGCTCAACCCCCGGATCCATTGTCTCCTAAAAGCAGGACATGTCGGCAGATAAAACATACAAATTCTACCTAAGGATCGTACTTCCTTCCATACTGGCGATTTCCCTCTTCGTTATTTCTTTCTTTGTTATCATTATCCCTGCATTCGAGAAAAATATGATGGAACGCAAGAAGGAAATGATCAATGAGCTGACCTGCGCAGCATGGAGCGTGATGGAGGAACAGGATGAACTGTACAAAGCCGACAGCATCAGTCTCGAAGAGGCGCAGGAACAGGCTGCCAATGTGATTGGCACGATGAGGTATGGCGATCAGGGGAAAGACTATTTCTGGATCATCAATATGGAGCCTTCCATGATCATGCATCCCTACCGGCCCGAGCTAAACGGCACCGACCTCAGCAGCTATGCCGATCCCGAGGGTACCCTTCTGTTCAGGGAGGCGGTAAAGCGCGTCAGGGAGAGGGGGGAAGGGTACATACAGTACATCTGGCAGTGGAAGGACGATTCCACGCGACTCGTCCCGAAACTTTCCTATGTTAAGGGCTACCCCGAATGGAACTGGATCGTAGGTACCGGCATCTACCTGGAAGATGTAAAGCACGAGATCACCAATCTGCGTAAGCACCTGATCCGTATTTCCCTGCTTATTATCCTTATCATTGCCATTGCGCTGTTTTACATTGTCCGGCAAAGTCTGAGGCTGGAGGTAAAAAGAAAGCTGGCAGAGAAGGACCTGAAGCTGTCACAGCTGAAGTATAAATCCCTGGTTGAGGCATCAACAGAGGGCACCATTATGATGCTGAGGCGGAAAATCATTTTTGCCAATGTGAAATTTGCCCGGATGGTCGGTAAATCGACTACGGAAGTCCAGCAGCTTGCTTTCGAAGCGCTCTTCGATATTTCCTGGGGCGAAGTAATGAGGAAGTTCACGGATCCCGACCGCTCTGTAAGCCTGGAAACGAACCTCCTGGGCGGTGATGACCAGATCCGGGAAGTCGTAATATCCGTATCGAGGGTGGATTATGTTGGCGATGAGGGGTATATCGTGGTGTGTAAAGATATCTCGCGGCAGAAGCGACTGGAGATCGGTACGGCAAACCTGACCCAGGAACTGCAGATGGCACTCCTCCTGATGAATCAGTCTGTCCGGCATTTCGTCAGGGAGCATGTTACCTGTTCGGCTGATACGAAGGTCAGTGAGGCGGCAGCCCTGCTTAAGCGCAAAGACCAGGAAGTGGTGTTTGTGGAAAACAATGGCCTTATCATTGGCGTGGTCACCAAAGGTGATTTCCTGGCGCGTGTACTGGCCACAGGCATGGATCCCTTGTCACCCGTGGCCGGGGTGATGTCGTCGCCCGTGATATGCATCCAGGAGGATGCCCTGGTATACGAAGCCATCCTGCTCTTCAAAAACCATACGGTGTCCCACCTGCTTGTGAAGAACCTTCAGGGCGAAGACATCGGTGCGATCGCTTACCTGGAGGTGCTGAAGATGCAGCAGAACACCCTGAACCTGGTGCTGAAGGAAATTGCCATGGCGGGGAGCATCGGGGAGCTTGAAAAAATTAACGACCGCACCCCCGTTCTAGTGAATGCACTGCTCGAAAGCGGGGATAAAACCGGGAATATCAATCATATCATCACTTCCATATCCGATGCCCTGTCGCAGCGTATGTTCGAACTCCTCCTTGAAAAATTCGGTCCATCCCCCTGCAATTTCGCATTCATTGCCCTGGGCAGCGAGGGCAGGAAAGAACAGACACTGTCTACCGACCAGGATAATGCCATTGTTTTCGAAGATGTCGACAAAGCAACACTCGAAAAGGCCTACGGGTATTTCGGACAGCTGGCCAGGGAGCTTAACACCGGTTTGAGCCGTGTGGGGTTCAGGCTCTGTAAGGGTGAGATCATGGCAATGAATCCGCGGTGGACACAGCCCTTGTCCGTTTGGAAAGAATATTTTACCGGCTGGATTACCAACAGTGATCCCCAAAGTATCCTTGACAGCAGCATCTTTTTCGACCTGCGGTGCATCTATGGCGATTGTACATTGGTTACACGCCTCATCAGTCATATCCATGAACAGACCGACCACCAGGCAGTATTTTTCCAGCACCAGGCAAACCCGATAATAAAATCCCGTTCAAGGGTTAACCTGTTTGGCGGCATTATCAGCGACCAGGAAACCAGCGAGAGCAAGATGATCGATATTAAGAAGATCCAGCGTCCCATCATCGGACTGGCCCGTATCTATGCCCTGAAACACAAGCTGGAAGAGACCAATACCCTCAAACGGCTCGAAAAACTTTACCAGATGCAGGTGTTGGGCAGGGAGCTGTATGAAGAACTCACACAGGCCTACAGCGTGCTGATGAAGCTACGTCTTCGCTTCCAGGCCAGGGCAGAGCTGAATAATCTCCCTCCTGACAATATGGTGGATATCAGTGAGCTTTCTGCCATTGAACTGACCACCCTGAAGAAGGTACTCTCTGAACTTGGGAATATACAGACAAAGCTGAGCTTCGATTTTAAGGGTTCGGTTTAACCGGGCTTATGGAGGAGCGCGGATAAACCGGAAGGATCAGATTTCAAAAGCAACTGAGATCATGGTGTGATAGCTATAGCTTTAAAACCCCTGAAACCGATGATCCGGAATGTCCGACAATAACTCCCTCCGGTTTTATAATAGTTGGAAACACTAATAAACCAAGATTGAAGAATACTATGAAACCTAAAGTTTACCTTTTTGCCCTTTTACTGATGGCGGCGACCAATCTGCAGGCTCAGAAATTTAAGGGCCCTGCCCCGACGCCCCCCATGGGCTGGGACAGCTGGAATACTTTTGGTGTGGATATTCACGAAGATTTATTCAGGAAGATGGTGGATATCCTGGTGGAAAGCGGCATGAAAGATGCCGGTTATCAATATGTGGTCGTGGACGACGGCTGGGAGGCCTTGTCCCGGACTGAGCCTTGCCGAATCCAGGGCACATTTCAGTCTCTGGCGTATCCTTGCCGCACCGCTGATGGCCGGCAACGACCTGCGTGAGATGACGCCGGAGATCCTTCAGGTCCTTACAAATGGAGAAGCCATTGGCAACAATGAGGATCCGCTGGGTAAGCAGGGATACCGCTTCATGGACCATGTGGGAAAAGAAATATGGGTGAAGGAACTAAGTGACGGCGGCTGGGCCATCTATTTCATTAATGACGGGTTTGAATCATTGAATTGACATATTCTCATCAGGGGTTTAGGACTGCTGTTCAATAATTGTGGAAATTGTATCAGAGGATTGTCCCTGCTTTATCGAAGGTGGTCTCTAAGCTCGTCGCGGGGTAAATTACATCAATTAAAGCGCCGTCATTTCGAAGCAGCCCTATCCAAAGCCGCCATCCTTGTTAAGCGATGCTTAAAAGATATTTCCACCAGGAAGACAAAATAGCAAAGGTGCAAGACAGGAGCCTTACACCTTTTTGATGAAGAATTTTCCCGTATACCTACAGAATCTCGAACCTTGCTTTGATCTCGTATCTAAGCTTTATTGTACGAAGGTTTTCAATTCCATTGTTATCAGGGGAGGAAACAGCCACATTGCTGAGTAGATTTTGCTCCCTCAGCCACCAGGGATTTTGTTGTGTTTCCAGCTCTTCAACTTGCAGAACACCTCCGAGTTCTTCATCGATACTACCCAACAGGTACTCAGCTTTCTCCCGGGCTGCTTTAACTGCTTCAATTTTGACCTGCTTTCTGAGCGTGGTCAGCTTCACATTTTTTAGTTCGCCTATCTTCATCGATTTTACGCCACGGGCATCTATGGATTGCACCAGGGAGTTCACCATGTTCAGATCATTGAGTGACAGTTCAATTTGTTTGTTGATCAGGAATTCCTTACCAAAGTACCGCCATGAGTTTCCAACCTCACGGATTACAATCCTTTCCTCCCTGACTCCGGCCATGGCTAGCTTTTCCATCAGCTCTTTTTCGATTTTCGCTATCGGCACTTTGGTTTTATAATCTTTAAATTCACTATTCTTCTCAAACTCTTCCTCCCAATACTCCTGGACCTCAATGACGAAGATTACTTCATCCGGTTCCACTTCCATTTCAGCGCTGCCCGTCACTTCTATATACTTTGGCGTTTTCATTGATTCCTGGGCGGAGATCATTCCGGCAGACAAGATCAGGCTAAGAATTATAATTCCGGTTTTCATACTGTTAAGTCTTAATGTATATATACTTTCAGGTTCTCGGTTTTACTCCTCAATCACAAAACCCTTTGCTTTAGCCTGAGATTTCAACGGCGATAGCACAGCATTCTCCAGAACTTCATCCTGTGTGCTTTCTTTTTGTTTTTCGGCAACATAAGCTACCCGCTTATTGTTAAGCTCCTGGATTTCTTTTTGAATTACCGCTCTTTCCTTAGTCTTTTTGTCAATGTAGCTTTTACGCTCGGTTTCTGACATCTGCTGCATTTCCCGGGGCAGGGTTTTTTCATCTACCTTCTGAAGGTCGAAATCATCTTCCTGTGCGGCATCTACCAGGTCCCAGGTAGTGTTCTTGTAAACATGGCTGCTCTTGCTGACGGCCCTTTTCACACTGTTCACCTGTCCGTAGCTCCCGGCGTTGTTGTCCTGCAAGATCTGGTTTTCTTTCTTTGCCATTCCGGAGGAGCCATAAGGGATGTAGGTGTCATTCAGCTGGTTGTTCAGTTCGCTGATCCGCTGATCGTAAGGTGAAGAGATATACACTGTCCGTCTGTTTTGCTGAATGCTGGCATAGCTGCCTCCTGTAATATCGGCACCCTCTTTCCAGGAGGTATTTATCCCTTCCTGAAAATCACCACAGAAAATGGTATTGACAAACACATGCTTCTCTTTAGCATCTTTGCAGGCGGTGCGATAACTAAAAACTCCCTGGGTGAAAGGCTCGTTGCCGGCAATGTAAATCAGCTGGAGGTCGTTGTCGTTATCGGTCCATTTCAGCTGTTTCAGGGAGGTGTGGATAACCTGTCCACAGAATTCATTCCCCCCGTTCGTGGTAAGCTCGAAGAGGTCCTTTGAGATCTCATCCAGGTCGCTGGTCAGCGGGGTTACCAGCCTGATATGCCCTTCGGCATAGGGGAGGTTGTCATTTCCATACTCGTAGAGGGCAATCTGAAGTTCGGGCTGCCCGTCGTTACAATAGGCCTTTGCCAGTTCGTTCACAATATTCCAGAGTTGTGATTTGGCTTGTTCAATCAGCCCGTCCATGCTATTGCTGGTATCCAGCAGCAGGGCGATCTGAATTTTCCGGGAACTCCTTTCGGGAGGTGGTTGCTGGCTTTTTACCGGTACCGAGAACATGGAGAAAAGGAAAAGAGCAAGGACTGCCCATACATATTTTTTTGTAAGCGAACGTATTGTTTTCATTGTATTTTGATTTATGTGAAACGTTGGTTAACGGTGTAAAAGTAGGTGTGCAAAAACCGAAAAAGAAGCTGAACTTAGGGAACCGGACGTTTCACTTAGTGAAAAGGTGCAGAGGGTGAGTAAGTATGGAAAAACCGAGCCTGAAATGCCTGAAAATAAGGGTTTTTGGAGGCATCCGGTTTTTCAATTCCTTTTTTAGTATGTATTTTTACACTGCCATGCAAAGCATAAAAACCTACATAAAGCCCGTGATCGTCGCAGCGGTCCTGCTGAATGGCACAGCTTTCACCTTTGCGCAGAAGGTCTCCGGACAGAAAAGGGAGGTAAGCAAGTCTGCCAGTGTGGAGTTGCTTCTTGATACCGCTGAAGTGAAAATGAAGGAGGACCTGCCCGAGGCTTTCGATTACCTGCAAAAAGCCCTGCAGACGAGTATCAGCAAGGGCGATAAATATGGGGAGGTCAGGAGTTATCAGCTCCTCGGACGGACACATTACGACCTGTCGCAGTATGACCTGGCCGTCGATTACTTTCGGAAAGCCCGGAAATATGAATCGGTGCTGAGCTCACGGGAGCAGATGCGCTTAAACTATGAGTATTCCCTGGCTCTGGAAAAGAATCATGACGGACTGGGTGCTATCCGGTACCTGAAGGTGGCGATAGGCCAGGCTCAGGCTGCGGGGCTCATCGAGGACGAGGTGAAGATGCGCTACGATCTGGCAAGGATTTACCAGGCCGGCGATAATCCTACGGCCGCCATTGAGGAGTATAATGCCATTGAAGACCTGGAAAATACCTTGCTGAACCTGCGGGGTGTTGCCCAGGCTAATAATATGCGCGGCAGCGCCTATCAAAAAAAGAATAAAAGCCAGGAAGCGATCACGAACTATCAGAATGCGGAACGAATTGCTGACGAGATCAATGCCGATGACCTGAAAACGGAAGCGCTGAGGAACCAGGCAACCGTATACCGACAAAACCAGCAGTACAGTGAGGAGCTGAAAGTCAGGCAGGAAGCCCTGGAAATCAGCAACCGGAAGTCTCCGCTGAAAGAAGCGGCAGAAGATAACCTCATGATCGGAGACCTCTACCTGCAGACACAGCAACCTTCAGAGGCATTGCCCTACATCCGGAAGAGTGTCGACCTGGCGGAGAAGTCGGGCGACCTTCCCTCCAAAGGCAAAGCCCTGAAAAAGCTATCGGAGGTTTACGACCGGCAGGGTGCATCCGATAAGGCCCTGTTAAGCTACAAGCAATATGCGGAGACGATGGATTCCGTATACGCTTCACGGGAAAGGGAGCTACAGAAAAACCTCGACTGGATTGCGGAGATGAACCGGAAACTCCAGCGTATTGAACTGCTGGAACAGGATTACGAACTTACCCGCAAGACCGTCGAGCTTCTGGAAAAGGAGCAGAACTTCACTTCGGATGAACAGCAGTTCATGAAAAATAAGCTGGATTTCCAGCGTGGGGTGAGCTTCGCCCTCGTGATCCTGGTGTTTGGACTCGGCCTCTCCACCTTTCTTATTTACCGCAGTTCGCGGCAGAAGCGAAAAGCAAACCTGTTGCTGGCCCTGCGGTCCTTACGAAGCCAGATGAACCCGCATTTTATTTTTAACTCGCTGAATTCAGTGAATGCCTATATCGCTGCTAACGATGAACGGAAGGCGAATAAGTACCTCTCGGATTTCTCAAAGCTTATGCGTCAGGTGCTGGAAAATTCTAAGCATGATTTCGTAGCCCTGGGGTCGGAGATCGACGTTCTGAAACTTTACCTGAAGCTTGAACATTCACGCTTCGCGGAGAGGTTCGACTACACATTCGAGGTCGATGAGCAACTGATGAATGCTGAATATACCGTACCGCCCATGCTGATCCAGCCCTACATTGAAAATGCCATCTGGCACGGACTTCGTTACCGGGAAGAAAAAGGTAGTCTGGATGTTGAGATGAGACTGGAACAAGGTATCCTGATGGCTGAAGTGCGGGATAACGGAATAGGGAGGAGCCGCTCGCAGGAGCTGAAAACCGCCCACCAGCAGCAGAATAAATCTACCGGAATGAAGAATACCCGCTCACGGCTCGACATCATCAATGAAGTGTATGCACTGAAATATGAGGTGGAGGTCGGGGACCTGGATCTGGAAACCGGAACAGGAACCAGGGTGTTACTGAAAATTCCCCTGGCAAAACAAGAAATTAAAGACTGACTATGGTACGAGCCCTGATTATTGACGATGAAAAAGCCAGCAGGGAGACCCTGAAATCCTACCTGTTAAAATACTGCCCTTCGGTTCAGGTGGTGGGCGAAGGGGATTCTGTTAAAAGCGGTTTGCAGGAAATCAAAGTCCATAAACCCGATCTCCTGTTTTTGGATGTGGAAATGCCCTTCGGGAATGCCTTTGACCTTCTCGACCAGGTGGAGGAGCAAAACTTTGAGACCATTTTTGTGACGGCTTTCGACCATTATGCATTGAAGGCAATAAACTTCAGCGCATCGTATTACCTCCTGAAACCCATCGATATTGATGAGCTGGTCAGGGCGGTGGAGCGTGTTTCAGAAACCATTGAATCCGAAGAACATAACCTTCGTACCCGGATCCTTATCGAGAATATCAGGATTGAGAATAAGCAGCTTCAAAAAATCATCCTCCCTTTGTTGGATGGTTTTGAGGTGGTCAGGGTGAATGAGATACTGTACTGTCGTGCAGAAGATAATTTTACGGAGTTCCACTTTCTTGATGGTTCGAAGAAGCTGATTTGCCGCACCCTGAAATTCTACGAAGAGTTGCTGTTCGATTTTGACTTCTTCCGAATACACAAATCACACCTGATCAACCTTCAGTACCTTAAACGATACAAGAAGGGGAAAGGCGGACAGGTATACCTGGAGAGGGATGTTTGCCTGGATGTGTCGGCCACGCGGAAGAAGGAATTGATGGGGCGACTGAAAACAGAGTGAGAGTGGGTATCGAGAGTGAGAGTAGGCTTTCAGCAGGTAGGATAGCTGATATCCTGGGGAGATGCTTAAGCCCCTGCAGGCTTATTACTTTGTCAGAAACAAAATAACTGACCCCACGATCGAACCTACATGACCAACTCCGAGCAGGATGAAGTTGATGTCTTTCTTCAGTTCTTCCTTTTTTAATCCGAGTATGGTAAGGACTATGCCCAGGATATTCAGGCCCCATAAGGCATAGAACATGATGTTCAGCCTTTCCCCGAATCGCTGGGGATCAGCAGCCTTGTCAGCGAATTTATTGGTCATCACAATCACGGTAAACAACAGGACCAGGGCATAAATCAATAAACGGGCAGTCCAGCTTTTATAATCTTTGTTCATCTCTGTTGGTATTTCAATGGCTAAAGATGCAAAGTTATCATTCCTTTTTTATCGAACAGCAAATCATTACGGAATTGTGGGGATAGGTTAGTCACAAGTCACAGGGCTTCATGGTATCCTTTTTAGACGCCCTCCAGGCAACCTTTTACCGCCTGTCTGCATCTGTACTGAAAACCTGAAACAGTATGACAAAACGAAGCAAACCACTTTCTGTACTGGTAATAGCAGCCCTTGTCTTTATGGCTTGTGAGAAGAAAAATGTGATCCTATCTGATGACTACCTGCCCCTCGAAGTTGGTAACTACTGGAAGCTGGAATTCATCGATACAACGAGGGTTACCGGCACAACCGAGATCGGCGGGAAGGAGTATTATATCCTGGAAACCCCGCAATATTCAACGTATTACCGGGTAGAGAATGGTAAGGTATATGTGAGCACTTCCGGCGAAAAAGGGGACCTGAAATTTAATCTGACAGCTGATGCTGGTGATGACTGGATGTATGGTGAATATGTGGTGACCCTGCATAGTAAAACTGATACCGTAGTTGTTGGAGATACTCCGATCCCCGATTGCTATCATTTCGGTTTTGATGTTCCGGGGATGTGTGATGAAGAACACAGCATCTGGCTGGCTCCCGGAATAGGCTTTATCAGGAAAGCTTGCGGGTTTTGTTTAAATCCAAATATGGTACTTGTTGAGGCTATGATTGGGGGTGAAGCGATTGATTGATGGCAGGTGATCAGATTAGCTCAGCGGTCATGGTCTTTTCCTTGTCATCCAGGATCCCTGTTATACGCACCCGGTAGAATGCATTCTTTGTCAGCTTCCCGTCCCGGACGATGATCGGCAGGTAATGCTCTCCGTATCCCCTGGACCCACCCCGGGAATTACTTCGTTCCACCAGCAGCCTTTGTTCTTTTCCGATGAACTGTTTTCTGTAGGAAAGTTTATTTTTTTCTGCCAGGTCGCGGACAGCCTCACTACGTTCCTTCTTGACTTTTTCAGCCAGCTGGTCGGGAAAAGCAATGGCGTTTGTACCATCCCTTTTTGAATATTTGAAAGTGTGAATATGGCTGAAGCCTACCTGTTCAGCAACCTTCAGCGTATCCTGGAATTCTTCCCTGGTTTCGCCGGGAAAGCCTACAATAATATCGGTGGTAAAGTTGAATGCGGGGTAGGCGGTGCGATAGGTCTGAACAATGTCTTCAAACTGTTGCCGGGTATAGAACCTCCGCATCCTTTTCAGCACACTGTCGGAGCCGCTCTGAAGGCACAGGTGCAGATGGGGGCAGAGTTTCGGGTTTTCGAATAACCTAAGGAGCTTTTCTGTAAATCCTTCAGGCTCAATGGAAGATATTCGTACCCGAAAATCACCCGGAAGTTCAAGGATTTTCTCAATAAGGTCATCGAATTTCATCCCCTCATACTCATACCGGCTGATATTCACTCCTGTTAATACCATCTCCCGGTTTCCCAGTGCCAGCGATTTCCGGATATTTTCCAGGATATCCTCCGGTGGGCGGCTGGTGGCGCGTCCCCTGACTTTAGGGACAATGCAGTAGGTGCAGAAGTTGTCGCAGCCATCCTGGATCTTGATGGCACTCCGGGTGTGAAAACCATCTTCTACCACGCTGAAATTGAATAGGTTCTTCTCATACCCGGACGGACTGACGATCTCCCCTTTGAAATGGGCTTCCATGAGAGGCAGGATCGAGCTTTTCCGTTTGTTATCCACTACGTAATCGATGTCACCCCTGCTTTCCAGGTACTCTTTCTGATTGCTGACCATACAACCAGTTACCAGCACCAGGGCCTGGCCAGGGGCTGCCTTAACGGCCTGGTTAATGATATTTTTTGATTTCTTGTCGCTCTGGTTAGTTACCGTGCAGGTGTTGATGACATACACATCGGCTGGCGAGCCAAAGTCCACCACTTCATATCCCGCTCTTGTGAAATCCGTTACCAGGGCATCGGTTTCAAACTGGTTCAGCCTGCACCCCAGGGTTTTAAATGCCGCTTTCCTTTTTATGCTTCTGCCCATGACGATGAATACACGTTTACAAGTTCTCCTTCAGTGGCAAAATCTGCAGCCGAATTTATGCTGACATCCACGAATTCACCAATGAGTTTCGTATTCCCGGAGGTGATTCGCACAATCACCTTGCCCTCTGTAAGGCCCGAAATGTAACCCGTTTTGCGGTCGGTACCCGTAACCAGTACTTTGAAGGTTTTTCCGACCATAGCCTGATTGTGTTGCAGGGAATGTTGCTGCAGTTGAGTGCTCAGCCGGTGCAGGCGGTCTTTTTTCACTGCGTGTGGGATATCATCCTCCCAGCGGGAGGATGCTGAGCCCGGGCGGGGCGAATAACGTGCGATGTATGCCATATTGAAACGGATTTCCTCCATAACAGCCATCGTATTCATGAATTGTTCCTCGGTCTCGCCGGTAAAGCCAACAATAATATCCGTAAACAGCGTAGCCTCCGGAAGGTATTCCCTGATTGATGAGATTATCCGGCGGTAGTCGGCCATGGAATGGTTGCGGTTCATTTTTTTCAGTACCTCATCGTCTCCCGATTGAACCGGCAAATGGATCTGCTTTGCCAGGCAGGAATACCTGCTGATAACCTGAAGTACATCATCGCTCATATCGCGGGGATGGGGGGAGGTGAAATACAGCCAGAAGTCTTTCCCTGAACTTTTTCCGTATTCACCGGCCTTTTCAAGCAGTCCGGCAAATGAGATCTCTTTTCCTTGCTTATCCAGTCCGTATGAATTCACATTTTGTCCCAGGAGGGTAATGCTTTTAAATCCTTTTTCCACAAGATGCCTGAGTTCTTCCAGGATCTCTTCCGAAGGCCTCGAAATTTCCCTGCCCCGGGTATAAGGAACAGCGCAGTAGGTGCAGAACTTGTCACAGCCGTTCTGTATGGGTATGAAAGCTTCGAAAGTCGATTGGTAATGGGGTTCTACATTCCAAAATCCGGAAATCCTCGTTTCGGGCTTTTTCATCAGGACGGGCTGGCCGGCTACACTTCGGTGCTGATCGAAGACCAGGGTCTGGAAATCCGGGCCTGTATTGACGGGGATTGTTACGGGATCATGATCCTCCCGGTTCAGCGAAAAGGGGGTGACCATTCCGTACTGACGGATCATCTCCGGGAACTCTGTCAGCTCGCTGATCTGGAAGATCAGGTCGAACAGTCGAAGGAACTTATCCCGGTCAGCAGGCAAGATGCACCCGGTCACAAAAGTCACCAGGCTCCGCTTGTTTTTCCATTTGTTCCACTTGCTGATTTTTGAGTAGACTTTATCAATGGCTTTCTGCCGTACCGAGCAGGCTACAATGCCAATCAGATCGGCCTGCTCCTCCTTCTCTGTCCAATGGAATCCCATCTGCTCAATTACGGTAGCTATACGTTCACTGTCCGATTTATTCATCTGACAGCCTAATGTTACCAAATGATACTTCATCGTGCTGCTCCTATCAATTATTGTTTCCGGAGGATTTAGTGGATTTACATGCTAAAAGTAAACCTCGGTCTTGATCTGATCGGCTGGTATTCCTGCTTTGGTGAGCAGGTCATAGGCCTCGTAAATCATATCACAATTGCCGCAAAGATACACTAAAGTACCGGAATCTGTCGGATGTGTTGCCAAATAATCGGTTACACGTCCACGGAAATCCCCCCGGTCGTCCTTCGAAGTGCAGAGGGTGTAACGATCTTCGGGGTACGCTGAACGCTCATAGGCTTCATTGAGGTAGCGCACGCCATGGAGGATGTTGTAATCAAGACCGGGGTAGGCACCCGCGATGCTGTGGAAAGGGGCAATGCCCGTCCCGGTGGCAATGAAGAGGTATTTTTGATCCTTGAGTTTGCCCTCATCGAGGGTGAAAAATCCGAAGGGTCCTTCGCATCTCAACAGGTCTCCCGGCTTAACACGATGAAGCTTTTTGGATACCAGCCCTTTATCAACTTCCTTAATAAGCACTTCCAGGAAATCCTCCCCTGGCGGGCTGTAAACGGAATATTCGCGTACCTGGTTGTCACCGGGAAGACCGAGGGTAATATGCTGCCCGGCGGTAAACAGGATGGATTTTTTTTCAAAGCGCAACACATAGGTGGAGTCCGTCAATTCCCGGACCTCCAGCACGCGGAATTGTTCACCGGGTGTCAGGTTTTGCAGGTCAGCCACTGTCTGCACCGGCTGGTTGAGTATGCTGTACCGTTTTCTTTTATGGTTATGGGAGGGTGTCATGAAATATCGTTCCTTTATGATTCTTTTAACGTTTAAAGATAGGTATAACAGGGCCTTTTTTCGTTTGTTCGTGATGGCGTGTGAAATTTTCGCAGATTTACCGATAGAATGAATGCCGGGGATCCGATCCGTAATTCACGGGATTGACCTTGTCCTTTAAGAGATTCTTGATGGCTGTTTACTGAGAAATGCAAACTTTTTAGTATTTTTCACAATGCCCCGCTTGCTATGATACCGAAACTAAACCCCAAAGCAAAGCACATCCTCTCCATTATAGGCCTATGGTTTAGACGGATTATGCTGGTTTTTGGGGTTATCTTATTTATCTCGATCATCCTGAGTTTTACCGATCTGCCTTTCAGGGCCTATTTTTGGCTGGGCACGCATAATACGGAACTGGAGGAGGATCCTGACTGGATTGTGCTGATGGGGGGCGGGGGAATGCCCGGTCCCGATGCGCTGCTACGTTGTTATTTTGCATCCGAAATAGCTGAGGAATATCCGGAAGCCCGGCTAATCGTCGCTGTTCCTGGCGATGATTGTCAGGGAGAAGATTGCCCGGCCCCGATGATGCGTAATGAACTTATCCTGCGCGGAGTGGACAGCCTGCGGATCTTTATGGAAACACAGGGGGTGAATACCAGGACACAGGCAATCAATATCAGGAAGATCGTAGGAAGAAAAGCCGTTTACTCAGTGAAAGTTCGTATCGTTACATCGCCGGAGCACATGTACAGGGCAGTGAAGGTATTCAGGAAAATTGGTTTCAGGAAGGTAGGCGGTCGCCCTGCCTTTGAACAGGATATTCCGGAAAAGTTACTGAAGAAGAAAGGGGACAGGAAACTGAAAGAGCAGACCCTGGAGGCCCTGGACCTTCGGTATAACATGTGGAACTACATGAAATATGAAATCACGGTACTGAGGGAATGCTGCGCACTTGCCTATTATAAGATAAGGGGATGGATTTAATAGACCTACCCAACAAGAACCTACTTACTGTGACAACGGTTTCGAAAGATCGAGCATGGTTTCCTCTGTGAAAGTTACCACACGTTCGACAAAGGAATGACTGATAAATTTGGTCAGCTGCTCATCAGGATCGTAATGTTTTATCAGGTTGAGCCTTCCGTCTGAGTACCAGTTGTAGTTTATATGCTCTGTCAGCAGACCATCAATTCTTATGAATTTATCTGAAACATCCCCTTTGGCCGAATAGTTAAAGTTTACCTCCCGGGTAAGCTGATGCTTATCCCTGTATAGTTTTTGAGAGTTTTTGCTGACAAGTTTTCCGTTCCGGTAAATCCTGGTAATGGTCTCTGTTTTCAGTTGTTCCGGGTTCTTTTTGTGGTATTTTATCAGTGTGGTCTCGATGCTGTCCTGGCGTGCAGTCACCTGTTTTTCCTGCCATTTACCCGTTGCTCCGAGTACTGTTTTCCCTGTGAGCAGTCCATCAGTATACTGGAATTTTTCGGTTTGAATGTTTTGCATCCGATCCTTACCGGGGGCATAAATCCGAATCTCCATGAGCTGGCCTGCATCATTGTAATGATACCTTTTAACTTCCGATACTTCTCTTTTAAGGTTGAAAGTTTCTTCGGAAAGGAGCCTGTCACTGCTGTCTGCATAAAAGTAACGGGTATAGGATTCAATTTTGGCGACCGTATCAGCATACCTGATCAGGAGCAGCAGCCGGCCCGTCAGGTCGTATGTTTTTTGATCAATAAGAAATTTCTTACCTGTAATAGAACCGTTTACCAGTTTATTTGAGAAGGAGTTGACAGCGCGGATGCTGTCCTGGGCGGCCATACCGCATGCAGCCAGTAGCAGAAGTGCAAGCAGGAAGGTTTTTCTCATGTTGCTTAGTTTGAACAATGTCTCCATACATAAATTTCAGCGGGTTTGTAACCCATGTCAAGGGCTTTTCTCAGGTTTTTGCAGGCTTCATCAGAATTCCCCAGGTTGTATTGTTGTATGCCTATGGCATAATAAATATCGGGCGAATTGTACCCCAGTCTTTTTGATTTTTCCAGGTCTTTCAGGGCCGCTTCGTAATTTTTAAGGCCTTCATATGCTATACCCCGGTTGAAGTAGGCATCTTTTTGTTTTCCATCCAGCGCAATAACCTTTGTAAAGCT
The DNA here is from genome assembly GCA_016931575.1 of Bacteroidales bacterium. Lineage (GTDB taxonomy): Bacteria > Bacteroidota > Bacteroidia > Bacteroidales > UBA10428 > UBA10428. The sequence continues at coordinate 28,783 of JAFGEO010000053.1, forward strand.
GGCAATAGCCTGGTCGAACTCCCCATTCCGGAGCCTGATGGTCCCGAAAAGCAGGTTTTTATCCACCTGAATACTTGTATCGGCCAACTCTCCCGGGATTTTATTCAGGTAAGTTGTCGCCTCAGTAGTAAGTCCCATGAAAAAAGAAGCTTTGGCAGCATTATACCAGGCACTTGCAGGCTTATAGCCATTTTCCGCAGCACTTTTTGAGTCGGCAACCGTATTCTGAAGCTTACCAATTTGAGCATAGCATATCCCGCGGTTCAGGAAGGCTTCTCCGCTGGTGGGCTCCAGGCGGATGACTTCCGAATAATCTTCGATGGCAAGTCTGGGCTCCCCATTATTGTTTTTGGCTTTTGCCCGTTGAAGATAGGCTTTTGTATCTGCGGAATCTCTTTCGATGAAGGAGCTGTAGATCGCGATGGCTTCCGGGAAATTTTTCATCACCTCATAAGCTTCGGCTGCCCCTTCCAGTGCAGTTTTCAGAATGCTGCTATCTGATTCTGCTGCTTTAAGGAAGTCCTTAACAGCCTCCTCCGGTAATTCGAGCCTGCTGTTGGCCCGGCCTCGATACAACCAGGCCTTTGACAGGCTTTGGTCTTTCTCAATGGCAAGGGATAGTTTTTCCACAGCTTCGGAAAACTTCTCTTTCAGAAAGAGTAATTTACCCTCCAGGAAGAGGGTTTGTGCCCGGTCAGGATAATTTTTGACCAGTTGAGCGAAAGATTTTTCTGCCTCTTCAATTTTTCCCTGTTCCAGCTGGGATTCAACCAGCATGCCCAGGTAAACAGATTCCTTCTTATTAAGGGAGACAGCCTTTCCGAAAGCTGCTTCGGCAGCGGCAAAGTCACCTGATTCATACAATTCCAATCCTTTTTGATAGTTTACTTCAGCCTCTTTTACCGCTGCGTTCCCTTCACCCTTTGCGAAAGGATTCCACAGGATAAGGGCGATGATAATACCTGCTGCCAGCAAGCTGCTAAGGATAATGATCCAGGTCTTCTTCATAAAATATACAATTTTCAATCGAAGTAAAAAGATACGAAAATACCTGATAATAATCTAAAGAAAGTATTAAACGGGACAGCAAAAGCTATTCGAAGAGTTTCTGGATGATGGCCAGTAATTTCTCGAGGTCGAGAGGTTTGGTGATGTACTCGTCACATCCCACATCGATGCAGCGTTCTTTTTCGTTTGCCATCGCAAACGATGTTTGGGCGATAACCGGGAGGTTGATATTGATTGATTTAATTTTCTGGGTAGCTTCAAAGCCGTCCATCTGAGGCATTTGGATATCCATCAGGACAAGGTCCACTTTTTCCTGTGAGCAGATACGGACAGCGCTTTCACCATCTTCAGCCCTGAGGATCCTGGCATGGGTTTTAGACAGGCATGAATCCAGCACCCTGTAGTTTAGGTCTTCATCTTCAGCGATCAGGATGGTTTTTGTCTGCCAGTTATAGTTATTTTCAGTTACCAGGCGCGAAGAGGTGTTCGGATCGGGCAGTACCTCTACCTTACGGAAGTTGTTGGCAGGTATCTGAACGTAGAAAACACTTCCCATGCCCTGTTCAGATTCCACCCAAATTTTTCCTCCCAGCAGCTCAGCAAGGTTTTTAGAAATCGCCAGTCCCAGTCCTGTGCCTCCGTATTTCCGGTTCAGTTCTGAATCAATCTGCTGAAAGCGGTCGAAGATCTTGCCCAGCTTCTCAGGGGCAATGCCAATGCCCGTATCCCTGACGAAAAACAGGAGGCCATCCTCGTTGTGGGTCGCTCCAAACTCGACAACGCCCCGCCTGGTATATTTAAAAGCATTGTCGATCAGGTTGTTCAGGATCTGTTTCACGCGGAGGACATCGGTATTCACAATGTAGTCGTAATGCTTGTCCATGGTCAGGACAAGGTTGGCAGAATAATTATTCTTGGTTTTAAGTTTAAGGAAGACCTTCTTGAGTTCGCGCAGCATGCGGCTGATGTTCACGGGACCGATGGAGATCTTTAACTGATTGGATTCCAGCTTGGCAATGTCGATGATATCATCGATAAGGTGAAGCAGACTGTCACCAGCCGAGGTGATATGGTCAAGATATTCTTCTTTCTTTGGTTCAGGCAGATCCGGTTCCCTTAAGAAATTGGAAAAGGCGATAATTGCATTCATCGGGGTGCGCAGTTCATGCGACATATTGGCGAGGAAAGCAGATTTCAGCTTGTCTGATTCTACCGCTATCTTTCTTTCCATGATCTGCGCTTCCAGCTCTTTATCCTTTTCCAGCAGCACGTTTTCCAGATCCAGCTTGCTGGAGTGCATTTTAACTTCTTCAGACTTCTTTTTCCGGTAGGCCATGTAAATGATTACGGAGATCATTACGATGACAAAGAGCAGGATATAGTAAACGATATTTCGCGCTTCCTGCTTATCAATGGCCTTTTTGGAGGCGGCAATGGCTTTTTGAGACTGGCTAAGCTTTCTGCCCTGGTCCTGTAAAGTGTAAATGGCTTCCAGTTCGGTAATTCGTTCTTTGGATTCCAGTACGTTTATGGAATCTTTCAGCTTTGCATAATCATTGAAGTAGTAGAAAGCATCCTTATATTCCCCCTGAAGTTCCTTGAGTTCGGTGAGTGCCTGAAGACTTGAGAGGACCCCCTCGGGACTGCTGAGTTCGCGGGCCATCCGGAGACTTTTCTTAAACTCGTCTTCCGAAGCATCGAATTTTTGCTGCTGAAGGTTTGCTGTACCCATGTTATACATGGCCCACATCTTGCCCAGCTTATACCCGGCAGATTCAAACATTTCATAGGAAGTCCTGAAACTGCCGTAAGCTTTTTCAAATTCCATCCTGCTGAGTTGTATCAGGCCCATATTGCTATAGCTTACAGCTATGTTTTGGGCATCGTCAAGGTCAGAATAAATGGCCACCGACTCGTTCAGATATTTCATTGCCTGGTCATATTCGCCATTGGCATAACAGATCAGTCCGAGGTTCTGGAAAACTGCTGCTGTATTGGTGTCATTATCAATTTCCTGGTATAGTGTAAGGGCATCCTTATAATAGGTGGTGGCAGACTTAAAGTCGTCCAGCTCATGGTATATTAGGCCGACATTTTGTTTGCACATGGCAATTTTTCGCTTATCACCTTTCTTTTCGAAGATTTCTATAGCCTGCCGGTAATATAGGTTTGACTCCTCGTATTCGGCCAGGTAATAATTACTTGAAGCCAGGTAAAAAAGGATATCACCTTTCCATGTGGGATTTTCATTACCAAGGTAGGAAAGGGCATCGCTCAGGTATTTCTTTGCCTCGAAATAGTCTTCCAGATTGAGTTTTGCCTGCCCCATATAGCGTGCCGCAGCAGCCTTCAGATCGGCTTTACCGAGACGGTTTGCAATATCCAATGCCTGCCGGGCACTGTTGAACGCATATTGGGGATATTTTTGCATATCATCCCCTGAGCGGTGCAACAGGTAGGAAATACTATCCTCTGATGCGCTGCTTTTCGTCCCGCTTGCCAGCAAGCTGCTGGGGTTACCGATGAGTAAACCAATACCGAGACAGAGAATTACTATTGCTTCAATCCTGCGTAACATAACAACACTGTAATAATACTAAATATGCCTGTTCAGCCCTATTTGGTACTTGCATAGTTATCAACAAATCAGTGATTTTTGTAATCGCCAAAATCTCCCGAAACGCTTATTATGATTGGGCTTCGGAATAACAGTCCTTACATATAATTAAGAAGTTATGCGATCTCCGGACCTGGAAATTTCCTAAACATTCAGTGTCGTATGATTTATTGTGATTCCGGCAGAAAATCTAACGACTTTATGGCAATCAACACTCCCGGGAAAAGAAGTTTTATGATCAGCAGATCAGGTGTGCGCCGTGTTGGTCCTGAACTCAGTTGCAGGACTATTCAGTTCGAAAATGCCCGAATGCTTTTTCTTTTTTGAATACTTGTTTTTGTAGGTTTTCTTCTTTTTGGCAGGTTGATACCTGGAATTTCTTGGCAGGTCCGATTTCTCGGGCATCATCAGGTTCTGTCTTTGTTTTGATGCTTTCTCAGCGCTGCCGCAGGCGGAAAGCGCGCCGAGAAATGTTATTAAAGCCAGGTAAATGATAAGGTTCTTAACTTTCATAACATTGGTTTTTAGTAGTAGTAGCAAATGTATACGAGATTTTGGAAAATAGGTTGTTTCGGGTTTCAGCTTATTGGTTTCTTATCTTTCACGATTAATCCGAAAATATCCCCGGTTGTATTGGATGCTTTCCCGAATTAATTACCTTTAGCTTTTCACATATCAACTGATCAATCATGAAGATTTCATTTCTTGGAGCTGCACGCGAGGTCACAGGCAGCAAACATTTGATTACTACAATTTCCGGAAAACGCATCCTGCTGGATTGCGGAATGTACCAGGGAAAAGGAACTGCCACGGACTCCATGAACCGTGAACTCGGTTTCGATCCTGCGGGAATCGACCACATCATCCTGACGCATGCTCATATTGATCACTCGGGACTTATTCCCTATGTATACAGACTGGGTTTCACCGGATCGGTTATTTGTACCAATGCTACCAGGGACCTTTGTGCATACATGCTGGCAGATGCCGGGTTTATTCAGGAATATGATACCCGTACGAACAATAAAAAGCGCGAGAAACAGGGAAAGGAACCCCTCGATCCCCTGTTTACAAAAAAGGATGCCGTGGAATGTATGAAGTTGTTTATAGGCGTCGGCTATAACAGGAGGTTTTACATTGATGATGAAGTATCCGTAAAATTTACAAATACCGGTCACATGCTTGGCAGCGGAGTTGCCAATATCAAGATCATTGAGAACGGGGAGGAGAAGAAAATTGCCTATACCGGGGATATCGGAAGGCCCTCAAACCGTATCCTCCGCTCACCGGATCCTTTTCCTCAGGCGGATATCCTGATCACTGAGGCTACTTACGGAAACAGGTTACATACAGGGTGGCCCCAGGCTGAAGAACACCTGCTTGCTATCGTCAGGGAAACCTGCGTGGATAAGGGAGGGAAGCTGATCATCCCCTCGTTCAGTGTCGGACGCACGCAGGAAATCGTCTATACGCTTAACAACCTCTTCAACGATGGGAGGTTGCCTAAGATAGATATCTTTGTGGACAGTCCGCTGGCCATCAATGCCACGGAAGTGTTCCGGCTGCACCCGGAATGTTTTAACGGAGGTATCCTGGATGTGATGGATAGTGATCCCGATCCTTTCGGTTTTAACACATTGCATTATATCCGCAGCCATATCGATTCGAAAAAACTCAATTCATACTCCAAACCCTGTGTGATCATTTCTGCATCGGGGATGATGGAGGCCGGCAGGATCAAACACCACCTGGCAAACAATATCTCCGATTCGAAAAATACCATTCTGGGCGTCGGGTACTGTTCCCCAACCACCCTCGGTGCACGGATACTCGGTGGCGATAAGGTTGTTTCAATCCATGGTCAGAAATACCAGGTATGGGCCGATATACAACGTATTGACTCATATAGTGGTCACGGCGATTATGAGGAGATGCTTGGCTTCCTGAATTGCCAGGATGCGGATCAGCTGAAACAGGTATTCATCGTTCACGGGGACATCGAGGCGCAGGAATTTTATAAAAGCCATCTTGAAAAGAATGGATTTCACAACATCAGCATTCCTGAGATAGGGGATGAGTTTGAGGTATAGAGCAGCGCCAGTGTGAGTCTTCTGTCGTTACGAAATTCTCCATATTCAGTCTGATACTGTAAAATCTCCTGCAGATTTTTGCCGAAAGGAAAACGGATATCAGCGCTGATCGCAGCTTCCCTGGCTAATGCGTCATGGTCCTTTGCGATCCTTTATGTCCACTTGGTGGTTCTTTGTGAAAAAGCTAAAACTTAGCTTCACTATGGAGAAACAAAGATACACCATCCGGCGACAAGCCAGCTCAACTTCTTTATCCGCGCAAACGACGGCTCATTTAATAAAGAATGTTATTTTTATCTGCTCAAATTATGAAGATGATTTTTCCGGCAGGATTTGAAGAAAAAATAGGATTTAACAGGATACGCAGCATGCTTTCAGACGGCTGTCTCTGCCGCCTGGGAA
>JAFGEO010000054.1 GCA_016931575.1 Bacteroidales bacterium
GTGATGCTGAAAAACAATCAGTGGAACAAAATGGTCATGGAGGTTCCACACCTGCCGAACGACAAGGTGACCGGAATAACCATCAGTTACGGGCTTCAGGGCAATGAGCCCGACGCCGCTGATACTATCGTGTATTATATTGACAATTTGGTATTTGAGAAAGTTGAGGCTGATTATTATGAAGGATGGGGTACTGATAAGGCTATATCTTTCTCACATTCAGGATATAACAGCAGGAATAAAAAAACAGCTTTTACTTCAATCACGGGCGATGATTATTTCAGGATTATTAACCTGGCAACGAATAAAACCGTACTCGAAAAGGGTGTTCAAAAGGAAACGGACCGTACCGGGACCTTTACAGTTTTTGATTTTTCAGAAGTCAGATCGCCGGGAAAGTATAAAATAGTATATGGTAATATTGAATCTAAGCCTTTCCCGATCAATTCGGATGTATGGCTGCCGGTAATTGAAAAGATCACGAATCAGTTCTATGTTCAGCGGTGTGGATACGAACAACCCGGGATACATCTGAAGTGTCATTCTGACTGGTATACCGTTTACAATGGCGATACCATTGTTATGGCCGGCGGATGGCATGATGCAGGTGACCTTTCTCAATCGTACTGGCAGACGGCAAGCGCAACAGCTGCTTTTTTCAGGCTGGCAGTACAATACATGAAGAAGAACAAAAAACTTGCTGAACGCCTTGTTGATGAAGGATTATGGGGGCTGGGGTGGCTTCATAAGAATCGCTTTGACGGGCTGCAGGTCATAAGCTGGACCACAATGGATTCCTATACTGACGGGATAATAGGAACTTACGATGATAAACATGTTCAGCCTGGCAGAAGGGTAAACGTCAACGATAATTATTTTTCAATTATTGCTGATGTGGAAGCCTCGATTGCTTTAAGGGAGTCAGATCCTGAATTATCAGAGAAATGCCTGGAGTATGCCAATGAATATTGGAGCCTTCTGAAAGAGGTCCGGCAACCATGGAACACAGAAAGAGTATCGATAGCTTTAATGGCCGGCACAAAATTATATGGTGAGACAAAGAACGAAGAAGTTAAGAATGTTATCATCGGATATGCGGATACACTTCTTACTTTTCAGCAGGTTGAACCCATGAACTGGAATATGCCGTTAAGCGGATTCTTTTATGCGGCACCCGGAGCTGACAGGTTTTTCGGTTATAACCACAGCTGTCCTGCCGCATCACCCATACTGGGCCTTGTTGAGCTGTGCAGGCTTCTCCCTGATCATGAAAATTACACTAAGTGGTTCAGATCAGTTGAGCTACATGCAAATTACCTGAAGACAATTGCCCAGACTACTGCTCCTTATTATATGATGCCGTCAAACATTTACAGACTGAATGGAACCGAAGATGATGCACAGATGCTTCAGGGGATCAGACTTGATGATGAACACTATCTGAGGATGTTCCCTGTATGGCAAGCCTACAGGGGTAATAGTTCTGTTATCCTGTCCCCTGCCCAGGGACTTGCATCGGCGAACCGCCTTTTAAAAGATCCTGAAATGCATAGGATCGCACTCGCCCAGTTAGAATGGATGCAGGGTAAGAATCCTTTCAGCCAGAGCCTGATGTACGGTGAAGGATACGATTTTACGCCTCAATATGCAGTGTTTACGGATGATATCGTGGGAGGGCTTCCGGTTGGAATTCTGACGAGAGATGATCTTGATATTCCATACTGGAAAATGCCTGTCCTTCATAATTATAAAGAACTTTGGGGACAGCCTGCGTTCCGTATGATGGAATTGCTTTACTATCTCTGTGAATGATTCATAACCGGTAGTCTTTTAAAATAATTCGTATATTTCAGTTATAAATCCAGACCGGGATTTCGGGAACAAAATACTTTGAGAAATAATAAGAAACAGGGTATATAATTTTAATCCAGCAGACTATGAACAATAACCTTTTCAAGTCGTTAGCTCTTGTAACAGCAGGAACAAGCGTGATCGGCTGCAACTCCCATCAGAAGAAGGATGCTCAGAGGCCAAACATTATTTACATCATGAGCGATGATCACGCCTATCAGGCAATAAGCGCTTATGGTTACGGACTGAACCAGACACCAAATATTGACATCCTGGCACAGGAAGGCGCTATTTTTACAAAGGCATGTGTAACCAATTCCATAAGTGCTCCCAGCAGGGCAGTTCTGCTTACCGGAAAACACAGTTTCGTTAACGGGAAAGTTGATAATATACAGCCCTTTAACTGGGATCAGGATAATTTTCCTAAACTGCTACAGGCCAATGGCTACCAGACCGCCATGATCGGAAAGATCCATCTCGACGGACTGCCGCAGGGGTTCGATTACTCAATGGTACTGCCCGGGCAGGGACAGTATTATAACCCCGACTTCCTGATCAACGGTGAGCGTGTAAGGATTGAGGGGTATTGCACTGAAATTATTACTGAAAAAACACTTGACTGGTTGAAAAACAAGCGCGATCCTGAAAAGCCATTCTGCCTTCTTTACCATCAGAAAGCTCCTCACAGGAACTGGCTCCCGGCACCTAAGTATGTAAACTTATATGATGATATTACGTTCGATCCCCCGGCTAATTTTTTTGATGACTATGATGGCAGGGGTGCTGCGGCAAGGGAGCAGGAGATGGAGATTGACGGACATGCTCAGTGGGGCCATGATTTTAAGTTGATTGTAGATCCCAATGGAGACACAACAAATTTCTACCGCGACATTTTAAGGATGAACCCTGAGCAGAGAGAGAACTGGATGGCAGCTTATGAAAGCGAAAACCAGGAATTCCTTGCAAATATGCCGGAAGGGAAGGAACTGGGGCTCTGGAAATTCAACCGCTATATTAAGGATTACCTTCGATGCATTAAGTCGGTTGATGATGGTGTAGGAGAGGTTCTCAATTACCTTAAGGAAGCCGGCCTCGATAAAAATACAATCGTAGTTTATACATCAGACCAGGGTTTTTACCTGGGCGAGCATGGCTGGTTCGACAAGCGGTTCATGTATGAAGAATCATTCCGCACTCCCCTTTTAATGAGATATCCGAAGGAGATCAAACCGGGAACAAAAATTGAAAAGCTGGTGCAGAATCTCGATTTTGCCCCTACATTCCTCGATTATGCAGGAGTTGATATACCTGATGCAATGCAGGGCGAGTCATTCCGGAAACTTGTAAGCGGTAAGAGCTCAAAATGGCGCGATGCTGTTTACTACACCTACTATGAATATCCGTCAGTCCATATGGTAAAAAGGCACTATGGAATAGCTACTGAGCGTTACAAGCTGATGCATTTCTATTATGACATTGACGAATGGGAATTGTATGATCTGGAAAAGGATCCGGCTGAAATGAAAAGCGTTTATGACGATCCTGATTATGCTGAGATCCGGGAAATGCTGCACAAAAAGCTGGAAGACCTTCGCGGTAAATACGGAGATTCAGATGAGCTGAACCAGAAATTCATTCAGCTTACCCTTGAATCCCAAAAGAATTGAAATATAAAGTCAAAATTATTCTATGATGAAATTAAAAGCATTGTTGTTGACAGGCATAATATTGCTTTACATACCTGTTTCAAGTGCACAGGATTTTCCCGGACTTGATGAGTCTTTTCGCCTGAAGAGACTGGAACCACCAAAAGGTAAGGTCAGAATGGTATTGGACACCGATACTTATAATGAAATAGACGACCAGTTTGCACTGGTTTATGCTTATCTGTCGAAAGAGAGAATTCAGCTCGAAGCTGTTTATGCTGCACCCTATTTCAATAACCGCTCAACAAGCGCCGGTGACGGAATGGAAAAAAGCTACCAGGAGATACTAAGACTACTTAAGCTGCTTGGTAAATCTCCTGAGGGATTTGCTTTCCGGGGCTCGGATAGATATCTTGAAGATGTGTCAAAACCAATCCGGAGTGAAGCGGCACTCGACCTGGTGAAAAAAGCAATGGCATCTTCTCCGGATAACCCGCTCTACGTTGTTCCGGTGGGTTGTATTACCAATATAGCCTCAGCCATACTGATCGAACCACAAATAATTGAAAACATTGTTGTTGTCTGGTTAGGAGGCAATGATCTTAACTGGCCGCATCAGAGAGAGTTTAACCTGATGCAGGATGTAAAGGCAGCGCAGATTGTGCTCAATTCAGGTGTGCCCATGGTCATTATGCCATGCCAGCCGGTTGTTGCACATTTTCATACAACGATCCCCGAGATGCAGTATTACCTGAAAGGTAAGAACCCGCTTTCTGATTATCTGCTGAATATGACAATTGAATACAGCGGAGGCCGTGACTACTGGTCAAAAGTTATCTGGGATGTTACTGCCGTGGCATGGCTGGTGAATCCTTCATGGATACCGACCAATCTTGTCCACAGCCCGATCCTTACCGATCAGGTGACATACAGCACCGACCGGTCGAGGCATTTTATCCGGATGGCAACGTCAGTCAACAGGGACGCCATCTTCAGGGACCTTTTCAGTAAGATTGCGGGGATGAGCAGCAA
>JAFGEO010000055.1 GCA_016931575.1 Bacteroidales bacterium
CGGACCTTCGGGTTTAGCATTTCCCTTAATCGGAGCATTCTAAACAACTAAACGCATAAACAACTAAACAATCCTTTGCTTGGAGCATTCTAAACAACCAAATTTATCTGCCGGAGCCTTATCGGAGCTTGACAACTAAACAAAACACAAGCATCACACATCCCCATCAACCTATAAACCCATCAACCCATCCTCCTAACCCATGGCGCTTTAGCTCAGTCAGCACTTCTAAACACCTAAACCTATTTTAAAATTTTTTTTCGGACAGGATATCTATCTCTCCAAGCTGTAGAAATCATCACTAACTATCTGATTACCTGACTTCCAGGCCACGTAACCTGATACATTTTCATTGAGACCAGGATAAGATCCCTGTGGTACCTGCAGTAATTATAAGGTCTTGCGCAATGATTCAAGTTCACGGAGCAATTCTTCTTCCCTGCGGGCAGATTGTTCCTGGGTGGCGCGCAATTCTTCCATATTCTGTCTCATTTCTTCTTCCTGTGAGGACATCTCCTCAGCTTGCTGTTGTGACTGTTCAAGCAGCAGCGCAGTCTGAATATTGGCCTTTACGGAAGAAATCGTAGCAGCAATGCTCTCTCCGATACGTTCCATAAATTCAATCTCAAATTCCTGGAATATATTGAAGGAGGCTACTTCCATTATGCCGAAGATGTTATCATTGTATGCCAGCGGGATGAGCAGGAGACTTGTTGGATTGTTCTCTCCCAAACCCGAAGTGATCTTTATGTAATCGTTTGGAATGTCGGTAAGGAAAATTTTTTCCTGCTCCTGGTAGCATCTGCCGACGAGTCCTTCACCGACCTCGATCTTCTTTTTAAGGAATTTTTGGCGGTCATAGGCATAACAGGCAGACATTTCCAGGAAGATATTGCTCTTATCATTATCGTTCACAATAAAAATGCCACCCTGGTTAGAGTTGGTGTAGCGGACCATGTTGCTGATGATTTCATAGGCCAGTGCCTCAATGTTATCGTTATTCTTGCGCATGATATCACTAAACAGTGCCACCCCCTGGGATGCCCAGTTCCGCTGCTGGTTTTCCTCTTTACGTTTTTCTTCCTCAGCCTGGGCTTTGCGGAGTTCATCCCGCATTTCAAGCAGGGAATATCCAAGTGCATCGCCTTCACTCATGGGGGTGAATTTCGTCTCAAAATTACCCTTGCCAATGGCAACGGTAAAGTCTGATACGTTTTTAAGCCCTTCAACGAGCGAGTTGAGAGCAAACGCCATTTGGCCAACTTCATCGCTTCCTTCCTTCAACGTACCTTTTGGAAGAATCCCCTTGCTCATTTGCAGCAGAATCTCCTTGGTCCGGTTGATAGGACGTGCGAGTGAGCGGATCAGGACGACTCCGATGATCACAGACGCGAGGACAAGAAAAATGGACATGAAGTAAATAAACTTCTTAAAACTCCTGAACTGTTCAACGATTTCCACCCTTCCGCTATTGACAATGTCATTGAGACTGGCCTGCAGCTCCAGGGTCATGGTGAGTGCCTTATCGGTCAGCAGCATCACTTCTCCCCCTTCTTCTGCCAGGGTATTAACTTCAAAGAAGATAAATGGATCCTCATAACTCTCAAAGGTGGAAAGCTGGTCCATGATATACTGGTGCCTTTTGAAAAGTGTATCGGTAACCAGCATATTGATTTCATAGAGAAATTGCTTGCTTTTTGCCAGTTCCTTTTTATGCTCTTCTGAATCCCATTTCTTACTGAGTTCATCCAATTCTTTTACTGTTTGAGGGAATTCCTTATTGATAAGCCCCTTAAGCTTTATTTTATCCGGTGCATCAGGTTTCTGGTCAACATAAACCCAGGATTTGATAAGCATTCGTGAGTCCGTTATCAGGGCTTCCAGTTTATTGATCTTTTCCAGGGAAGGGGAATATACGTTGGAGATGGTTTCGTTGACATTTTGATTTTTCTGGATAGCATTCAGCGTTAACACACCATAGGCTAAAACCGCAATGACAACAAGCCCGAAGCCAAAAGCTATTTTAGTTGCAATCTTAAATCTCATTTCGCAGGAAAGATTAGTATTCGATTTCTATTCCTAAGATAATAAAAAATACTAAAACCGGAATCAATAAAGTAGAGGGATTATCTGCGCAATGGATCAGATTGTGAATATTTTTGACATTCCAGCAAGGCCTTTTTCAAGCACGGAGCGCGGACAACCGATGTTTATCCGCTGGAATCCTTCCCCGTCGGGTCCAAACAGAATGCCGTTACTAAGCCCGACCCGGGCTTCTTCAACCAGGAGTTTCCGGACTTCTTTGTCACTAAATCCCGATGCCCTGAAATCCAGCCACAGCAGGAAGGTGGCTTCTGGTTCTATAAGACTGACACCGGGCATGCAGTTGTTGATAAATTCTTTTGCAAAGCGAACATTCCCGGCCAGGTATGCAATCAGCTCATCCAGCCAAAGCGCTCCATAGGTATAGGCTGCCTCCATGGCTACGTTTCCGAAAATATTCCCTTGCGACAGGTGCAACCTGCCTATCGCTCCTTCCATTCGTTTGAAGAGCTCCTCACTGGAAGCGATGAAGAACGAAGTGGATAGCCCGGCGATATTAAAGGTCTTGCTGGCGGACATAAATGTCAGCGTGTTGGCGGAAATTTCCGGGGAAAGACTGGCAGTCGGGATATGCTGATGTGGCGGATACACAATATCGGCATGGATCTCATCGGAAATGACCAGGATATTCTTCTCAAGGCAAATCTGCATCAGCGATTCCAGCTCATCCTTCCGCCAGACATTGCCGGTAGGATTATGCGGACTGCAAAGGATCAGCATCGTGGTACGTTCGTCGATCTGGCTGATAAAATTCTCCAGGTCCATCTGATACCGTCCATCTGACAAGGTCAACGGATTCAGCACCATCTCACGCCCGTGGTCTTTTACGGCGGAATAGAAGGGGAAATATACTGGTGTCTGAATCAGGACTTTATCGCCGGGCCTGGTAAATTCCAATACAGCAAGGTTGAGTGCAGGTACGACTCCCGGTGAGAATCCTATCCATTCTTTTCCCACGTTCCACTGAAAACGTCTCTGTAACCAGCTAATAATACTCTGGTATTGAGATTCGGGATGAAAGCTATAGCCCAGTACCGGATGTTGAATGCGCTCCTGAAGCGCCTCCAGAATAAAATCAGGAGTTCTGAAATCCATATCGGCCACCCACATGGGCAGAATATCGCCCTGCTGAAAGAATTTATCTGTGAGGTCGTGCTTGAAGGAAGCCGTTCCTTTACGCGCTATAATTTCATTAAAATCGTACTGCATAGGAAAAAAAAATGGAAAGGCAATATTAGTGAAAACAAGTGAGTTATATCATTATGAACATAAGAAAAAAAATAAAATGTGATTGTAACCTTAACCAGCGTAAGGGTGTATAAGCTTTTGTGTGTGATAGATGTAAACGATTCATTTTTGAACAAAAACGATAAGACATGAAAAGACTGATTTCTCTATTAATGGTTCTGACACTGGTATTAAGCTTTGTGTCCTGTGAAAAACCTGGTAAAAAAACTCCTCCCGAACTTCCTCCATATGAATCAATGGCCATTGATTTCAGTGATTTTAATGGTGCCAAAGCAGCCGTTGAGGGTAATTACGTTGAAGAAGGTATCTGGAGCAATTATCAATGGGCTGCCCTGAATGTGGGCGTATTTAACCTGATTCTTACTGTTAACCTGGTAGTCCCTGTGGCATCCTTTTCTACCGCTCTTCACCAACAACCGGTGTACCTTGAAGATGCCACTTGGCAGTGGAGCTTCACGGTCGAAGGTTTTGCGAGTGCCTATACAGCACGTCTGACCGGTCAGGTATTCAACGATTACACCGAGTGGAAGATGTATATCGCAAAGGCAGGTGTCGGTGGTTTCGATGAGTTTATGTGGTATAGCGGAACTTCACAGAATGATGGCAACAGCGGTCAGTGGATCCTCCACCACAGTGCAACTTTCCAGGAACCCCTGCTGCAGATCGACTGGGAGAAGAATGGCGAAGAAATGGGGAGAATAAAGTATACCCTTGTCAGGGAGCTTAATGATTTCCGTGCCGCTGATCCGGCTTATGGCAGCTATATTGAAGCAGGAAGGACCGATGCAGAACTGGATGCCTACTATAATATATACCTGGCAGAATTTGATCGCAATGTTGATATCGAGTGGAGTACCACGAATTACAACGGGCACATTGCTGATCTTACTTACTTCTATGATGAAGCATGGCACTGCTGGGATTCGCTGGGACTTAATAAGATTTGCGAATAATCGTTAAAGATGCATACACTATAAAAGGGGCTAACAGCCCCTTTTTTTATCAGAATGAGATTTTAAGAATTCGAATCCAGGCTCGTGACCGAACCTGCCGGTTTACTCCAGGATCAGCTTTTGTTGCCATATCTGACCGGATGCCTGAACCCGTATCAGGTACAAACCTGTGGAAAGGCCTGAAAGATTGAAATCCATCGTCCGCTGAAGAGATTTTTCGCGCAGGACCTCCATTCCCCTGGCATCAAAAATGATCAGTTCGCCCTTAAGTATAGCCTCCGGAATATCCAGTTGGAAGGTTCCGGCAGTCGGATTGGGAAATGCTTTCAGTAACCCGGCTGAGGCTGTTTCCAGGGCGTCAGTGCCTAATGTAGCCATTACAGTCAGTGGTTCGCTGGCCAGGTTTCCAAAGCCTTCCTCATCCAGGGCTGCATCCTCAGGAATGTGGATGATGACCTCCCCGGAGGATGCAGGGATAATCATGACAGAATAGATCTGGTTATCATTGGTAGCAAGACTTCCCGCCGTAATAAAGCCATTGGTAATTCTGAGATCAGATTCTTGAAAACCTTCTACAGGTTCCCCAAAGCTTATAAAGATTTCGAAGCTGCCGTCCACAGGTTCGGTTTCATTGGTGTACAGCACTACATGCGGGGAGTCATAATCAGCTTCGATTATGAGCGTTTCAGCTGCAAAGTTTTTATTCAGGTCAGCATCTTCAATAACACCTGCCGGGATGTCAATAAGCACGTAGCCCGTTCCTTCAGGAACGATTCGTGCCTGGTAAACCGATGGACTCACTTTTATCAGTGATCCTGCCTCGATATTGGCATTGGTGAGGACAATGTCCTCGTAACCCAGTTGCGAGACATTTTCGCTGAACTCGATCGTTATGTCAAAAGCACTGCTGACAGGTTCTTCAACCAGGGCAGATAGCGTGACTTTGGGTATGCTGATGTATTCCAGGTAAATTCTGTTGGCTCCGGGCATGTTCAGGTTGCCATCAGCATCGGTGACCACACTTCCCGGTATTTTTACCGTGATGAGCGTGTCTGTCACAGGGTGGATCATGGCTGTATAGGCTATTTTATCCTGGCTTGCCAGGCTGCCCTCCACGACTGATCCGCCAACCACTTCAATATCGGATTCTTTAAAACCGCTTACCGGTTCAGAAAATGTGATCTCAACAGGAAAATCATCAAATACAGGACTGGTAGCGGTCGCAGACAGGGATGGTTCGGGGGGTATCTGATCAAGAGGAAGCTTTCCGCAGCTGATGGATGTCAGCTCATTCTCCTGGTATGCCCAGTCTACGACTACGAATTCGGTGGCATAGGCGTCTATATTTACCCGTATCCAGCCCAGATGCTCCGTTGGTGTCGGATCCGGAATGATAAAGCGTACTCCGATAAATACATTTCCCTTACCCAGGAAATCTCCGGAGGTAGCCCAACCCAGATTATAATACGATAGCACATTATTTGAAAAAAGCAGAGAATTACTAACCTCGTAAAGCTGGGATAGTATTCTGGGGGCGGAAGAGGATCCAACCCAGGAGTTCGAAGCCGGATTTTGGATAAAAGCACTGTAGGTTGAATAGCTATTCAGGAGGTATGAATCCCAGGCCAGTCCGACATTGAAATCGGTTACTCCATCGCCATTCAGGTCAATAGGATTGAGTATCCCCGGTTCATCAAAGCCAAGGTTCCGGATTCCGGAGTAGGTGACTTGTCCGGAAGTAATACCCGTTGTAAGTGCCAGGGCTCCTGCAGTAAGGCTGTAGCCTGCTAATCGTACTGCCAAAGGCTTAAGACTCTTCTGATTATCAGTATTCATATAGCTTGGTTTTCATTTCTGAAATGGATTCTTCCTTAAACTTATGAAAAAATACACAGTTAACGAATATACCAACTAAGAAATTGGAGGTGAAAACGCAGATTCCCGGAAGCTTTTACAATCTTTGTAACTGACTTATGGTCTAAATCATTGAGCATGGAACAGGAGACTCTTATCAGCTTGTACGGATACAAACCAGAGGCCTTTTCCCGTCATGTTTCTCATATCCGGTCGATCCTTAGGGAATCGAACCTCCGGGATCAGTTTAATTTCTATGATCTGGAGCAGGTCCATGGAACCCTGATCGGATTGGAAGTCATTGAGATTGGAGGAAAACAATACAACCTGAATTTTAAGGAAAGGGAAGAAAAACTGCTGCCAATGGATTTAACAAAAATGAGCGAGGTTATCCGGGAGTTTTTTCCTATGCAAATCCGGATCGGGGGTTTCGGATCGGAGGACGAACCTTTCCTAAGTCAGGGAAAAAGTCCATGGGAGCGGTCCTTTTTCCTGGATGCCTTACAGGGCAGGGTGGTGCTGATGGGCTGGCCCCATCTGGAAGGCAGTTTTAGCACAAATAGCTTGATGAAGTTCAGGGACAGAATGGGAGAGCGATGCCATGCAAGGCATAAGTATTCAGGGGATAATGATTTTTACATGGTTCTGGGTGAATGGGACGGAGCTGATGGAACTAAGCAGGAGGTGGAGAACCGTGTGCGCAGTTTCCTTTCTGAAAATCCTCTCGAGATCCGGATTGACGAGCTGTTTATTGCATCGTATACAAATCCAAGATTGATCCGATCAACTACCCGAATCAAAAAATGCTGGCCGTAAAGTGTTCCAGGATTACACATCGGGTAAGGACCACCCCATGATCATACTTTTCAGAAGCGCAAAGTAGTAATAAAAAGGCGGGAAATACTTTAGCCTATCCGGGATGCAGGATGATGGCCTTTCATTTTCCCCACGATTCCGGGTTCGTCATCCAGTTTTCAAGTTGAAGGTCTTCCTCTTCAGATTTGGACCATTTTTCACCTTTTGGCTCAAGCATCCATGCTTCAAGAACCGGGCGCTCTTCAGGTTTTACCTTCACAATCTCCTGAAGGTATGTGTTAGATGGCATGTAAATCGCGTGCAAGTTGTGGAATGATATAGGATAGGAAACGGGTATGGCAGGAACATGTTGGTTCCCGGGGTTTGTTTGGATTGCCAGGAATTTTTTGTTCGTAAGGTAGAGTTTCTCATTATGATTCAGTTGAGCACCGGCGGGTTGAAGGTTTGTTGTCAACTGGATTAGAACCAGGGTGGCAATAAGGTTGATTGTTTTCATCTTTTGGGTTATTGGTGAGTCTGTTGCTAATGTATAATAAAAGACATCATGGTCTTTTAATAGGGCTATTAAATAATTTCTAAATAAGAGCAGGTAGCCCGGAATAGGCTTATTTTGGATTAAAAAAAAAGATTCACAAGCAGGACGTTTAGTGTAGTATGCAGATATACAGGAATATAGACCTTATAATTCATAATTCTGTTAACAGGCAGTTGCCTACCTGTAGTTAAAATGAATATGCGGTGAATATGCGAATCGGATCAAATTTCAGCGCTGAAAGCGTGCCGGATAAAACAAAATGTGATGATCAGGGTTGGAATCACTTTCATTCCTGCTTGAAAATAGGGACTATAATCCCAGACGATAAGACAATTTAAGAAGGATCACACTTCGTGAGTCAGTTTCAAAACTTACCGGTTTGATATTGTTCCTGAAATTAAAATCTCCGTCATTATTGAAATCATTCCCATTGAGTGACCACACCAGGTAAAGTATGGACCCGGGCCGGTATTCCCAGCGGCCAACCAGGTTAAGATTGAAATCGAAGAACCTGAAGTCGGGCTGGTCAAAACTATAATCGCTTGTGCCATCCCTGTTTTCATCGACAGAATAGACCTGGTTATCGCCGTCGTAACTAAGTTGAGATTCAGTATCGTAAGTTGCGTAGCGGTCGTTGACATTCTCAGCAACCCCGTTGGTAATGTATTTGAAATCGGTGTAGTTTCCCCCTGTCAGGAAGGGCATCATGTAGAGCTGAATTGTCAGGTCGGGGGTGATGTTCAGATCGCTGCGGATAGTCATCTGTATGGTAGTCTGGTTCAGGTCACCCCTGATATAGCGAGGTTCTTCGAGGTCGTCCAGGGAACTTACATATTCGAGCTCATTAAAATTTCTGATGAATCCCGGATTCAGGGAAATATTCCAGGCATCGGACATCTGGAAGCGAATAAAAGCGAAATGTCCGTTTGATTTTGAAAGTTGCTGATCCTGCCGGTTGATAAAGAACTGGTAGGCAAGCATTACTTTCTTACGTTCATCGGTTTCAAAATAGGAGAATAAATTGGTAGTACCTTCGTAAAGTACTTTAGGGCCACCGCGAAGGGCATCGGTAGTGTACCCGGGTGCATCACGGTCAATCCCAAGTCCAATGCTCCAATAGTTATTAAAGCTTGCATGTCCGTTAAAATTACCTCCGAAGTACTTGTGTTCCAACCCAAATGTTGTGGCGTACCATTGGTTGAAATTAAGGTTGATGCTCCGGAAAATCCACCAGGGCTCTGTTTGGTTGAAACCTACCCATAAAATCTCCTGAATTTCATCATTCCGGTTATGATATCCCAGCTCTTTGAGGTGGAAGCCCGGGGAACGGGCTGTTATCCAGACCAGGTACCTGATTTTACTGTTTCCTGCTTTCCCAACTTGTACGGTTGCTCCAAATCCATCCAGCTGTGTGAGGGTGGAATCCGCTACCATATGGTTCTGGTCGGGCCGCTGAAAGTAATGTGGGGAGGAGACCTGTGTATTATAAATTGCCTCTTCGGTACCGATCACCCGGCTGGCAGCAGCCATCACATTGATATAGTAGGTTTTGTCTTTCCATTGATGTGTGAAGTCGATGCCGGAGGTATAGGCCTGACTGTGCATAAAATCCTGCAGGGCGGGTTCATCGGGTCTCCGGTTCGTTGCCGTAAAAATTGCTCCCAGTTGGGTATTCGACTCATTCAGATCTTTTTGAACACGGGAGACAAAATAATTGGTCATGGGTTCTATGATGACTTCCTCCCTCTCTGAATCAGATTCTCTTGAAATTATCGCATGTTCCTGCTGTGTCACACTTTCCAGTACTCCAACCGACCAGCCTTTCTCAGTTTTTCCGGTAAGCTTGAAAGCCCCCAGGATGCTGGTGTTGCCAGGCCGTTTCATATATTCACCGTCAGCCAGCTCGGGCCAATAGCTTGGCGTTGAACCAATACGGCGTGAGTAGAATAAATTGTCGTTGCCCAGGGGGCCCCCACCGTTCAGCAGGCGGAAGCTCAGGATATTTTTTCCTTCAATGAAGAATGGGCGTTTTTCATCAAATTTGGTTTCGTAGGTTGTCAGGTTCATCTCTGAAGGGTCCGATTCAACCTGTCCAAAGTCCGGATTAAGCGTAAAATCAAGGGTCAGGTTATTGGTCAGGCCTACTTTACCATCCAACCCGGTATTTAAGATCAGGTCACGGCCATCTGAAAAGGGGTTACCTTCTTCGGGTTCATAGGTTTCCAGTCCTGTAGCAAGGTAGGGGGTGACCTCCTTCTGTTTTTGGGGTTTAATAGCTGAAATACCATGCAATTCACCGAAAAGATTTACCATTTCGGGTGCATTTGGGGAGATAAACTCCCATACGGAATATTCTTCGTTCCGGTAGATCCTTCTCCCGATTTCCAGACCCCATACATACTCGTCTTTTAGCGTAAACCGCAACTGAGAAAGCGGTATACTGGCTTCCACCGTCCAGCCTTCGGAGTTTATTTCCGTTTTCACATCCCAGATAGGGTCCCAGCTGGAATCCCAGTTCCCGCCATTCGTAACGACTTCATCTATCTTTACTCCAGCAGCGCTAACGCCAAAAGAAAAGGCCGTTTTCAGATCATGGTAACTATCAATGATGATCTTCACCCAGTCGCCTATATCGCCATCACGTCGTGACATTCGCCTCACAATGCTGTCAGGGGCAGTATCGTAACACATGACAGCAAAATAGATGTTGTTATCGTCATAGATTACTTTAAACCGGGTTTTCTGACTTGCAGGTGCCTCGGCATGGGGCTGCATCTGCACGAAATTATTGGCCCAATCTACCTGGTCCCAGGCAGCATCATCGAAAACGCCATCAATTCGAGGTGCGGGGCCCTCAATTTTTTGGGTGGTGTAAATTTTCTTTTGTGCGCTAACTGCAAAAACAGCAACAATCAGCAAAATACATGACAGAAGAATTCTGCGCGTCATGGTTATGGTTTTGGTTTTTACAAAATAACGCAAAGCCGCTAAATGTTCATGGGTACTCCCTGTAAATTAATGTCAAAAGAATGTAAAAAATTGTAAAATGAGGGGTCGGGAGAGGCAGCTGATCCCGGTTTATTTTATGAGAGAGCATTTGTTCAGGGCAACATCTGTAAGGTATCCGTTACATATTCCTTTTACAGTAATTGCACTACCTTTTCTGAAGGAACCGGCGTTTGCTACGGAGCTGTCAAAGGTGCATAACACACCAAACAGGTCTTCCGGGCTTTTTAGTACAATCGTGGTAGATGTTTCTTTGATGGTGATCTCATCGATTTCGCCATGCACCTCGATAATTTTTCCTCCATAGCGCTTCATTGCCTGCGATTCATTTGTCTCAAAGGCACTGACCAAAGCTGCGGCAGAGATCACGAAATCTGCTTTCTCATTTTCCACCGAAAGCGGGGCATCCTGAAATACCATGCGATAGGCCAGAAATCCCCCTATTCCGGCAATAAGCAGGAAGGAAATTAAAATGATCAGTAGTTTTCTTGACATAACGGGAGATTTATCGGGTGTATGTAGCGTCAACTGTTACTTCTATTTCATTAGCTATCTTCTTCCGGGTAACTTCAGGAATCGAGATATTATAATCTGTAGGATTAACCTTAAACGTTGATTTCGTAATTAGCTCGTCCTTGGTAACAGTAATACTCCCTTTCACCCGGATGGCCTTTGTGACCCCGTGAATGGTAAGATTCCCGGATACATCTGCCACATAGGTTCCAGGAACCTCAAAATCAATTTCTTCAGGATTCATGATAGAGCCTTCAAAGGACGATTTTGGGTACTGATCGGACTCCATAAAATTCTCATTAAAATGCTCCTGCATGAGGGCTTTTTCAAATTCAAAGGAACGGATCAGCAGTTTAAACTGCATGGAACCGCTTTCAGTATCCAGAATGCCCACAGCCTGTCGGTTGATGGCCTCAATATCTTCGATAGGGGTATGGGAGTAAAATTTCACCTGACCTGTTTTGGTGATATATTGTTTAGCACTTGCAAAAGAAGTGCTCAGGATCAGGATTGCGGCAAAAATTATAGTTTTCATAACAAAGGTTTTTATAGTTAACAATCAAAATGAGAAATTGATCATTACAGGCTAAAAACCCGTGAAATATTAAAGCCAAGTCGGATATCACCATCCAGCCAGTTTCCGGTGGTCTCTCCGATAAAACCCTTTTCAGTCATGGCGGTGGAATTTGTGATATGAAGCTGGAATACATGGCCGCCGGTTTCAATATCGACGCCAACCGATAGGGGTGCAAAGGTGGGAGTTGCCTGTTGATTTTGCGCCCTGGGGAATACATAGTAGTACTCGGCATTTACTGAGATCCTGCGGGTGATTTTATACCGGCCCCCAATTCCAAGCGCCCAGATATCGTTTGCATCCTGCTCGGTATCAACCAGGTTATTATGGATATAGGTCGGGTTGATTTCTAAGGAGAAATTCTGGTTGAATTTTCGGGCAATAAGTACCTGGTGCACATAGCTCACCCTGTACAAAAACGGGAGCGATGCTTCCTGTTCCCATCGCAGGGTGTTTACTGTTGTTGCAGCCAGGTATGAAACAGAAACCGGCATTAGCTTTTCACCCTTTGATTGCCGCAGCAATGACAATTTAAGGAAGCCATCATAAGCTTTTTCGTAGGTACTTCGCCCGACGCCTATCATAATCCAGTCGGTAATGCCATATTCCAGTGAGATTCGCATGCTGGCCTGATCAAGGCCCCAGAACTCATAGGCTCCGTTATTGAAGGCTCCGAAGCGGTGCGAGATCCTGAAGTCCATTTGCCGGGCAGGCATCCGTTCGATGGAATGGCCGCTAACGATGCGTGTCGATTTGAAGGTTGCCAGGGTATACTGTGTACCACTTTCTGTAGCTTCCTCAAGAAGTTCGTCAATATCCTGGGCTGCCGCCGATGGGGCCAGGCATAAGGATAGTAAAATCAGGTACAATATTTTCCGGTGCATAGCGGTACCTTTTAATTTTCAGGGGTGCCCTGGCTGATCCAGGAAGAAACTACCTTCAGGGTACAGCTATCCAGCTTGCTGCTCCTGCGGGGCATGGGAGAGAAGCCCTCCTGATGATTGATGGAACCTTCAAGGCTTCCATCGTCCACACGATTGATCACATCAGAATAATTTTCAAGGAAGATATTGCCCCCAAACATTCCGGCATGTGTATTGTCGTGGCAGCCGTAACAATGACTGCTAAGGACAGGTTCTATGTCTTCGGAGTAATTCAGGGATAAGGTATCACATTGTGAAGCGTTTGCTGACAGGAGCGATTCTTCGCTTTCATAATAACATGCTGCACAAAGCAAAGCAGGTATGATAAGGAGGAAAAGGCGCATAGCTTGATTCTGAGTTCTGGTGGAATACTGATTGCATTACCCTTTCAAATTCCTGAAAGGTGGACAGGTCAAGAATTATCTATCCCGAATTTAATCTTTCATTCGAATAAATACTAAGTTATCGACAAAAAAGAAAGAAGTCCTGCGATTTTGTATGTGCAAAAAGATTCGTTGAGGGAGAAGAAATTGGAAGGACAAAAAGATGGGGATGTCAAAAGTCTTTAAATTTCAGAATGAACACTTCCCGGACTTTTGACAGCCTCCTGATTTATCTGCCGGAATCTGAATTGGATGATTCCTACTGTGTGGGCTGGTTATTTTCTATAGGTATATGTCAGCACATTCATTGAAGGTGAACCGGATCCGATCAAGGGATTCCATATATATTTCGGCAGTCTCAATGCTATCTTCATCTCCTTCTTCATAGTGCCAGTTTACTACTGCCGACTTGATTTCTTCGCAGTCGTCCACAAGCTGCAACAGCTGAAGGAGCTTTTTACTGGAAGCTGTATTGATATATTCAAGGTATATGTCCAAAACAATATGCTCGGCATTCAGTCCACTAATATACCCGATGAGCGGATCAAAAAATGCAGCTGCATTTTCCGGGAATGCCCGGCCTTCCATTTTCAAATGTCCGTTCGGATTGAAAGTGATTTTCGGAGTCTGTTTTGTTGCCTTAATGGTTAGTTTTTCCATCCTGGTAATTGTTGGTTGTAGTTTTTTTACGCCGGACCCCAGAGTAGGTTGGTATCGCTTGATGAAAGGCAAGGAATTGGTGATATTCGTCACTTTTTTAAAGGTAAACCGTTTTTTTATTCAGGAGTATAATTGTTGGAATATCCTTATTGATATTGATCTACAGCTTTAATTTATGGCATCCGGACCAACAAAGCAGGGATTTTCAGGAAGGAGTGTAAATCACAGAAAATTCAACCAGGGGCTTCGTATGGATGAGTTTCTGAAAGTGAGGATCGCGTACTCCTTTATTCAGCACAAGAGTCGCCGCTGTCTTGTGCTACTTTCTGGTTCTGAAAGAGTTTTCTCAGGTCTTCTACCGATTTCGTCCCTCTGTAATAGGTATTATTGATGAATAAAGCAGGAGTTCCTTTCAGACCTCTGTCTGAGGCATTTTCAACATCTTTTCTTACGGTATTTATAGCGGCTTCATTGCTCAGGCATTCAGTAACATCTATACCAGCCTGCGCTGCCCAGCTGTCCAGTAATTCACGACTGAAGGGTTCATAGCTGGAGAAAACCAGGTCGGTAAAATCCCAGAAATGTCCATTCCTGCGGGCACACTCTGCGGTTACTGCAAGGATTTTTGAGTGGCTGTGTATGCTAAGCGGAAGGTCCCTGAGGATCACCTTGACCTTTCCTGTTGTGATAAACTCACTTTCCAGGGCCTTGATATTCTGGTAAAGGTCCATGCAGTACGGACACTCAAAATCCACATAAGCCACCAGGGTGATAGGGGCAAAGTTACTTCCCCAGACCGGATCGTCGGCGGTAAGCTTGATGGTATCATCACCGGTCATGGTGACAGGCTTTTCCTTGATAATGTATTCTTCAACTGGCCGGTCTAAATATCCGTTATGGTAAAGCAGAAACCATAAAATGGCCAGTAAGGCCAGCGTTTGCAGTGAGCTCAGGATGATGAGAATTTTATCTTTCATGATCTATGTGTTCATTTTAAGCTTCCGAATTTAATGATTCTTCTGATTTTGACGGGGGAAATGTTCTCCGGATTCTGTTTTTTAGCATTTATATGCCCTTAAGGCTGCCGCTAACCAGATTTCCTTACCTTTGGCAAAAATCTCGCTAAATGCAGAAGGTAGGTGCAAAAAAAGGTTTGGGGCAACATTTTCTGAATGATGCAAATATTGCCCGGAAGATCGTGTCCTCCCTTGATTGCGAGGGAGTTAGATCCTTGATAGAGATTGGACCCGGAACGGGGATACTTACCGGTTTGCTTTTACAGGATCAGTTTCCTGAATTTACTGCTGTTGAGCTCGATAAGGAATCCATCGACTATCTCAGGATTCATTACCCGGAGCATGCCGGGCGTTTTGTATTTGGAGACTTCCTTAAATATCCCCTGGAAAAACATGAAGGCCCCATTGCCCTGATCGGTAACCTCCCCTATTTCATATCAAGCCAGATTTTCTTTCGTGCCCTGGAATACAGGGATAGTGTAAGTCAGATGGTGTTTATGATACAGAAAGAGGTTGCTGAGCGCATTGCAGCACCCCCCGGAAATAAAACCTACGGCATCCTCAGTGTCTTGCTACAGGCGTATTATGATATCCATTACCTGTTCACTGTTCATGAACATTGTTTCTCTCCGGCACCGAGAGTGAAATCAGCCGTAATCAGACTGAAACGCAATGATCGGGACCGTCTGGATTGTGAGCATTCCGATTTTCATAAAGTGGTAAAGGCCACTTTTAACCAACGGAGGAAGACCATACGGAACTCCCTTAAGAGTATTTTCTTAAATTTACCCATCGGGAGTGAATTGCTTACAAAACGGCCTGAGCAACTTACTGTTGAACAGTTTGCTGAACTCACACGATCATTACGGAAGTTGAACCCTTAAGACCTATTTCCATGCCAGCCAGATTTGAACTTACCCGGGAATTCATTGATGAGCTTAAAAAAGCAGTCGGGACCAACGATGAAACTTTGGTATATAACCTTGTTAAGGACCTCCATGCGGCTGATATAGCAGAGCTTTATGGCGGTTTGAGCATGGATGAGGCCAAGTATGTATACCTCCTTCTCGATAACGAAAAAGCCGGCGATGTCCTCATAGAGCTTGAGGAGGATGACAGGGACCGCTTTCTTCACGCTTTACCCGGAGAAGTTATCGCCCGCCAGTTCATCGAGAAAATGGATTCCGATGATGCGGCTGACGTGATCGGGGACCTTCCCCAGGATAAGAAAGAGGAAGTACTTCAGAATATTGATGACCTCGAACAGGCGGGTGAGATTGTTGATCTGCTGGGATATCATGAGGATTCTGCCGGAGGTCTGATGGCGAAGGAACTCATCCAGGTGAATGAGAACTGGGATATTGAGACCTGTATCCGGGAGATCCGCAAGCAGGCCTCCGAAGTAGAGGAGGTTTATTACGTCTACGTGGTGGACAATAACGAGATCCTGAAAGGCACAATATCCCTGAAGCGGATCATGCTGGCCCGGTCAAATGCCAAGGTTAAAAACATCTATAAGCCGGATATTATCTATGTAAAGACCGATGCTTCCTCCGAAGATGTTGCCAACCTGATGGAAAAATATGATATCATCGCGCTGCCGGTTGTAGATGCTATCGGCAGACTTGTGGGAAGGATCACCATCGATGATGTGGTGGATGTGATCAAGGAAGAAGCAGAAAAAGATTATCAGATGATCTCCGGTATTACCGAAGACATTGAGCCATCGGATGATATCCTGGTAATTACCAGGGCGCGTATACCCTGGTTGTTTATCGGATTAGTCGGGGGAATACTCGGGGCACAGGTGATAGGCATCTTCGAGAACGAAATCATTAAAGATGCCCGGCTGGCCATGTTCCTGCCGCTGATTCTTGCGATGGCGGGTAATGCCGGGGTACAGTCCTCTTCCATCGTGGTTCAGGGACTCGCCAGCAAATCCATTGACCTGGATTCAACCTGGAAGAAACTGTTGAAGGAATGTATGATCGGGCTGCTGATCGCTTCCGTATTTGCCGGCCTGATGCTTACCTATAACCTGATTTTCAGTCCCTCCCTGCACCTTACCATCACGGTGAGTGCAGCCCTGTTCTCTGTGATCATGTTCGCCTCGGTTTTCGGCACGTTTATCCCTCTTTTACTGAACCGTTTCAAGATTGACCCGGCAGTAGCTACGGGCCCTTTTATCACAACAATGAACGATATCCTCGGGATGTTTATTTACCTCGGATTAAGCCGTTTTTTGTATACCATACTTTCATAGATTCCCTGGCCAGGAGGGCAGAAATCCGGATTTCTTTACCCTGGCCAGGAGGTCATTTTTCAGGAAGTTTTTAACGATTGACATTAGATTTTAACAAAATGGAATTTGTCAGAAAGCAGTACCTAAAAAGTTAATATCTTAGTGAGTGATTCACAGGAATATAATAACTAAATGACAATAAATCAGATGAGTACGACAAAAAAGCTTAAAACCGCCCTGATTTCGGTCTATCATAAAGACCATATGGACGAAATTTGTAATAAACTCCATGAATTAGGTATTCAAATCATTTCAACCGGAGGTACAAAATCCTTTATTGAAGAATTGGATGTGCCGGTTACTGCGGTTGAGGAACTGACTTCCTATCCATCAATTCTGGGAGGCAGAGTTAAAACCCTTCACCCGAAAATTTTCGGGGGTATCCTGTCACGTCGTGATGAGGCGCTGGATATTGAACAGATGAAGCAATACAGTATTCCTGAGATTGACCTGGTTGTCGTGGATCTGTATCCTTTTGAGGAAACCCTGGCATCGGGGGCCGGCGAACAGGATGTGATTGAGAAGATTGATATAGGAGGTATTTCGCTGATCCGTGCTGCGGCCAAGAATTTCAAAGATGTTATCATTATACCTTCCCAGGCTGAGTACCGGGATTTAATCGAAATACTGGGAAATGGTGCCGAAACTACGCTGGAACAGAGAAAAGAGCTCGCCATGAAAGCTTTCCAGGTATCCTCCCACTATGACACAGCCATCTTTAATTTCTTTAATGCAGGATCTGAGTATAAAGCTTTCAAGCAGTCGGTTACACCGGCGAAAGTGTTGCGTTACGGTGAGAATCCGCACCAGGAAGGTGTTTTTTACGGAAATTTCGATCAGATTTTCGAGCAGGTGCACGGCAAGGAAATCAGCTATAACAACCTCCTCGATATTGAAGCAGCTGTTTACCTTATCGATGAGTTTAAAGAAACTACTTTTGCCATCCTGAAGCATAACAATGCCTGCGGACTGGCCTCCCGTGAAGTGCTGGTGGATGCCTATAAGGATGCCCTGGCAGGGGATCCCGTTTCTGCCTTTGGTGGGATCCTGATCACGAACAAAACTATCGACAAGGATACGGCTGCTGAGATTAATGATCTGTTTTGTGAGGTAGTGATTGCACCTGCCTATGTGGATGAAGCCATGGAGATCCTGAAATCGAAAAAGAACCGGATCATACTCGTCCGTAAGGATTGTGAACTACCAAAGAAGCAGTTCCGTACCCTGTTGAACGGAGTTCTTGAGCAGGACAGGGACTTATCCATGGAAGGAAAGGACAGGATGAAAACTGCCACCAAAGTGACTCCCACCGCTCAGGAATTCACTGACCTGGAGTTCGCCAACAAACTGGTGAAACACACCAAATCTAACACCATTATTCTTGCAAGGAATAAGCAGCTTTTGGCAAGTGGCGTAGGGCAAACTTCTCGTGTTGATGCGCTGCGTCAGGCAATTGATAAGGCCAGGAGCTTCGGATTTGAGCTGGATGGTGGAGTGATGGCTTCCGATGCATTTTTCCCATTTCCGGACTGCGTTGAGATCGCTCATGATGCAGGTATCACTTCAGTTGTTCAGCCCGGCGGTTCAATTCGGGATAAAGAGTCAATAGACTACTGCGACGCACACAATATGTCCATGGTGCTGACCGGTGTACGTCACTTTAAACACTAAGAAGATTCAGGATTGAGGAAAGGCAGGTCCCCGATCCTGAAAAATGTTGATTTCTTGATAGATTCTGAATCGTTCTTAATATTTTTTCTTTTTAGTTTTATACCTTCATGCCTTTAAAAATTAACTAAAACGAATGGGATTATTTTCTTTTCTCACACAGGAGATTGCGATAGATCTGGGGACTGCCAACACCATTATTATACATAATGACAAGGTGGTTGTAGATGAGCCTTCCATTGTTGCCCTTGACCATGCAACAGGTAAACTTATTGCCATAGGGGAGAAGGCCAGACAGATGCATGGCAAAACGCATGAAAACATTAAGACGGTCAGGCCATTGCGTGATGGGGTAATCGCTGATTTTAATGCAGCAGAATTGATGATCAGGGGAATGATTAAGATGATTAATCCCAGACAGAAATTCTTCACCCCGACACTCAGGATGGTGGTATGTATCCCTTCAGGTAGTACTGAAGTAGAAATCAGAGCGGTAAGGGACTCTTCAGAGCATGCAGGTGGCCGTGATGTTTATATGATTTATGAACCCATGGCTGCAGCGATCGGTATCGGAATCGATGTAGAAGCCCCTGAAGGAAGTATGGTTGTGGATATCGGTGGAGGTACTACCGAGATTGCAGTGATCGCACTGGGAGGTATCGTATGCAACCAGTCGATACGAATTGCCGGCGATGGCTTTACTGCTGATATCCAGTCGTATATGCGACACCAGCATAATATCAAAATTGGCGAGCGGACTGCTGAAGAAATCAAGATTCAGGTTGGCTCAGCGCTTCCCGACCTTGATAACCCGCCACCTGATTATAATGTTCGCGGACCGAACCTGATGACTGCCATGCCTATCGATATTCCGATTTCGTACCAGGAAATTTCACACTGTCTGGATAAATCACTTTCCAAAGTTGAATCAGCGATCATCGCAGTACTGGAGCAGACTCCTCCCGAACTTTATGCCGACATCGTCAACCGGGGTATTTATCTTGCTGGTGGCGGCGGCTTACTCAGGGGTCTCGATAAACGCTTAACTGATAAAATCAATATACCTTTCCATATCGCTGAAGATCCTTTGCATGCAGTTGCCAGGGGAACAGGTATAGCCCTTAAGAATGTGGATAAATTTTCATTCTTATTGAGGTAAAAAAGCTCGATTCCTATGCGGAGCCTGTTACGTTTCTTAATCAGGTATCATACGGTATTGTTATTTCTCATCCTGGAGATAATAGCTTTTATCCTTATAGCTAATTTTGGGAGTTACCAAAAATCCAGGATCTATAAGTTCAGAATATTCATGTTTAGTGGTATTGAACGCAAGTTCGATGACATGAGAATATATTTTAATCTGGCAGAGGAAAATAAACAACTCACACAAGAAAACGCCAGGCTCCGGAATTTGCTCCCCAAAGCCTTTTATAATCCTCTTGCCGAATGGTCTGCAGACTCACTTGGTGAGCGTAAATACCTGTATATGCCTGCAAGGGTAATCAATAATTCGACGAACAGACAATATAACTACCTGATCATTGACAGGGGGACACTTCAGGGTGTGGAGCCGGAAATGGCTGTAATATGCCAGTTTGGGATCGTAGGGACTGTAAAGGAGTGTTCGGCTAATTACTCTACTGTGATCTCTGTGCTTAACAGGGAATTTTCACCGAATGTTATGATCAAGCGGAATGGCTTCTACGGGCCGCTGGAATGGCCGGGAAGGAACTACCGACGGGCCATCATGAATGAAATACCAACGCATGCCGATGTTGAAATAGGGGATACCATCGTTACAAGTACCATCTCGGAGCTCTTTCCGCCGGGTATCCTGGTTGGCACCGTTAAGGATTACCTGATCGAAGAAGGGCTTTTTTACCGGATCGATGTAGAACTCTCAACAGACTATAAGAAAGTATCAAATGTTGTGCTGGTTAAGAACCTCATGCATGAAGAGGAACTGATGATCCGCAATTCAATAGAAAATGATTAAGATTCTGAGAAGAAATATTATCCGGTTTCTGGCCTTGGTCCTGGCTCAGGTGCTTATTTTTAATAACATCGAGATCGGAGGATATATGATTCCCTATATCTATGTCCTTTTTATTCTCCTCCTGCCATTTGAAACTCCGGGTTGGATGACCCTCCTGCTTGCATTCTTCCTGGGATTCCTGATTGATGTATTTTCTCAGTCACTGGGTTTGCATACAGCAGCTACGGTTTTAATGGCTTTCCTTCGGCCCGGTGTGCTATCATTTTTTGCACCTCGCGAAGGTTATGAGTCAGGATCGTTCCCCAGGGTTTTTTACTATGGTCTGCCCTGGTTTCTAAAATATGCCACCATACTGATCTTTGTCCACCACCTTACCCTGTTTTATATCGAAGTTTTTAATTTCCATGATTTCTTCATTACCTTTTTACGGGTTATTCTGAGCACGATATTTTCGTCATTACTGATCGTATTGAGTCAGTTTTTTATTTTCAGAAAGTAGTATGGAACAGTATACGAACCGGAAGTTTATCATCCTGGGGATCATTTTGTTGATCAGCCTGATTATTTCAGTTCGTCTGTTTATTATCCAGGTGGTCATGGACTATACGGGTGAGTCGGAAAGTAATATTCTCAGGAAAGAAGTGGTGTATCCTCACAGGGGGCTTATTTTTGACCGGAACGGGGAACTCCTGGTCGGAAACAAGTTCTCCTACGATCTTAAAATTGCACCCTATGAACTGGAAGTTTTTGATACCACGCTCTTGTGTGAATTGCTGAATGTCGACCGGGAAACCCTGATCAGAAGGATACAGAATGTCCTGAAACACCCTGATGAACGATACAACCCAATCATTAAGCAATTATCAGACTCAACTTACGGAAAGCTTCAGGAACGCATGTACGATTTTCATGGTTTCTATTTCAGCCGCCGGACACTGCGTGAATACAAGCGGGAAATTGCCTCCCACCTTCTGGGATATGTCGGGGAAGTTGATGCCGGTGTGATCAGGCGCGACCGGTACTATGAAAGCGGTGACTACTATGGGGTCAGTGGCGTAGAGTATTCTTATGAGAAACACCTTCGGGGTAAAAAGGGTTGCCGGTACCTGCAAATCGATGCCAAAGGCAGGGAGCAGGGTTCTTATAAGGAGGGTAGGAGGGATACTGCTGCCCAGAAGGGCCGGGACCTGTACCTGACAATCGATGCCGACCTGCAGGCATACGGAGAGAAACTTATGGATGGCTACAGGGGAAGTATTGTAGCCATCGAACCTTCTACCGGGGAAGTGCTGGCATACATCTCTGCACCTTCCTATGATCCCAGCCTGCTGGTGGGGCGGCAACGGGAAACAAATTATTTCAACCTGGCAAAGGATACCTTAAAACCACTCTATAACTATGCTATTCAGGCGCAATACCCCCCGGGTTCAACCTTTAAACCTGTGAATGGTCTGGTGGCCCTGCAGGAAAAAGTCCTTACTACACGGACTACCATTTACTGCGATCTGGGGTACTATTATACCCGGTATAAAAAGGTGCGCTGCCATGATCATATTTCTCCGCTCAACATCACCCATTCAGTACAGCATTCCTGCAATGCCTTCTTCTGCCATACCTATAAATTATTGCTGGAGGACAAGAAATATTCCTCGACAGCAAAAGCATACACCAACTGGAGAAGGCTGTTAATGGAATTCGGGCTTGGAGATAAACTGGGCATTGACCTGCCGTACGAAAAAGGAGGATTGATACCCGATACAACGTATTATGATAACATTTATGGATCCGGGCACTGGAGGGCTGCAACCGTCATTTCACTGGCCATTGGTCAGGGGGAGATCCTGCTGACTCCCCTGCAAATGGCTAATATGGCTGCAACCATTGCCAACAGGGGATATTATTATACACCTCACGTTGTGAAACGCATTGCCGGAGTGAATCAGATAGATAAGCCCTTTACCGTACCTCACCAAACGGATATTGATTCCGCTAATTTTATACCGATCATTGATGGGATGGAACTTGCCGTAAACGAATTTCATGGTACAGCCTATTGGGTACGGCACCCTGATTTTATTATTTGTGGAAAGACCGGTACCGCACAAAACCCCCATGGAAAAGAGCATTCGGTTTTTATGGCCTTTGCCCCGAAAGATGATCCCAGGATTGCCATTTCCGTCTATGTTGAGCATGGTGAATACGGAGCCCGGTATGCTGCTCCTATTGCCAGTCTGATGATAGAAAAATACCTGACCGATAGCATTTCTGATAATTGGACCCGTAAGAATATGGAAGAGCGCATGCTCAACGGTAACTTATTGTATAGCGAATGAAAAGACAGGATAATCTGATAGCGAATATTGACTGGACAGTGGTGGCAATATATTTGGTCCTGACGGTATTTGGCTGGTTAAATGTCTATGCCGTTACCGCATCCAGGGAAGTGTTTTTTGGTGTTGGTTCTGCCAGCCCGGCTTTCATGCAGCTGGTGTGGATAGGGATTTCTCTGGTCGTTGTATTTGTTATTTTCCTGCTCGACAGCCGTTTCTTCTCTTTTATGGCCTATCCTCTCTATGGTTTCTTTATGTTTTTACTGATGCTTGTTTTGCTGATCGGAACTGCCAAGCACGGTGCTAAGTCATGGATTGTGATGGGGCCCGTTAGTCTGCAGCCTTCTGAATTTGCCAAACTTGCTTCGATGCTGGCTGTCGCCCGGTTTATGTCGGCATATAACTACAAAATGTCAAGGTTCAGGGACCTGGTGATTACTTTTGCGTTAATTGGTTTTCCCGCCCTGCTGGTGCTGGCTCAGCCCGATTTCGGATCATTTCTGGTCTTTATGGCCTTTCTTCTGGTGCTCTACCGGGAAGGACTGTCCGGGTGGGTGTTGATTGTGGTTGGTGGTTTTGCACTTCTATTCCTGACAACCCTCATCGTTCAGCATCACAATATGCACTATATTCTCCTGATAAGCCTGGGGACCATAGCCCTGATTGTGTATACCATCCTGGCCCGGAAACCAATTGTCCTGCTGATCATCTCTGCGATCTCAGGGATCCTTGTGGTTTTGATACAATTCTTTGTGGAATACGATATCCTTAAGCTTGAAAAGGATCAAATTGTCTGGATAACCCTCCTGGTAGTGAGTTTGATCGCTTTGATTTACGGAATAAAAGAGAAAAAGCGTGAAATCTTTATGATCGTTGGGTTTTTAGCTTTTGCAGTTATTTTTACCTATTCCGTTGTAATGGTGTTTAAGAAATTACCAGACCATCATCAGGACAGGATTAACATTATGCTGGGACTGATACCCGAGGACAATGACAAAGGGTACAATGTGGAGCAATCCATGATCGCAATCGGATCCGGTCAGTTTATCGGAAAGGGTTTTTTGCAGGGAACCCAAACGGAAGGAAGGTTTGTACCCGAGCAACCTACTGATTTTATTTTTACAAGTGTCGGGGAGCAATTCGGATTCCTGGGGTCCTTCGGACTGGTCGCCCTTTATACTCTTCTGCTTGTCCGCCTGGTCATTATAGCCGAACGTCAACGATCCCGGTTCAGCCGGATAGTTGGCTATGGCGTAGTTTCGGTATTGCTTTTTCATTTGGCAGTAAACATTAGCATGACCATAGGGATATTTCCTACGATAGGGATTCCTTTACCTTTCCTCAGCTACGGAGGGTCTTCGTTTCTGGCTTTCACCATGATGTTGTTTATCCTCATCAGACTGGATGCCAGCCGGAAAACCTACCTTGTCTAACAGATTCGTAGTGCTTATTTTTCTTCAAGAATCGAACTGTCCCGCAGGGGGATGTCGATCTCATACCTTTTATTAACATAGCGGATGATATCCGGGAAAAAGGTCAGGAATTCACTTTGCAGTTGCACATAATACTTACGCAGGACTTCCCTGGCGAATTCGCTGTGATCAGGGAGCGTGGTACGCATGGACATCCGCACAAATACATTGATAATACCGTCAGTTGTGCTGTATATGTCAATCCAGTCATTCTGAATAAAGGAAGGAACAAAGAACTGGACCCGTTCCGGAAGGATGGCATAATTACTTTTAAGTATCCTGAATACCCTGTCTTTCATATCCTCAATTTTTTCGGGTGAGAACTTTTGCCAGTTCAGCACCAGGAAATGATCATAAAGGATATCAATGATAATGCTGGCATATTTATGGTATTTTGGAGCAAAATATTTCATGCTCTGGTGTACAACCTTATGCCGGTCAGTAAAAAAGTCAATCCTTCGGTGGAGTATTATTCCTTTCTTGATCGTCGGAGGGTATTTGTTATAATCGCTCCCTTTGATATAGTCACCAATGAAATTTCCGAGGAGAATTTGGTCTGAGGTCCCTGAAAGAAATATGTGTGCCAGATAATTCATAAAAAAAACAGCCTGTAATAAAGATACAGGCTGTTTTTGAATTTATTGCATGCGTGCCTTTATTTTTTTGGTTTGTTCTTCAAATCCCGGTTTCTCCAGTAACGCGAACATATTCTTTTTATAGGCTTCCACTCCGGGTTGGTCGAAGGGATTTACCTCCAGGAGATACCCGCTGATGCCGCAGGCCTTTTCGAAGAAATACATCAGCTGTCCCAGGTAGTACGGGCTGTTTTCAGGTATTACAATGCGAATATTGGGAACACCTCCGTCAACATGCGCCAGCATGGTACCGGTTTCGGCCATTTTATTTACATAGTCGAGATGCTTTCCGGAAAGGTAATTCAGGCTGTCAAGGTTATCCGCATCCTTAGGAATGAGCAGGTCATGGTTTACTTTACCAATGGAGATAACCGTTTCCATCAGGATTCTTTCTCCCTCCTGGATATATTGTCCCATGGAATGAAGATCGGCAGTCAGGTCGACACTGGCCGGGAAGATCCCCTTTCCTTCCTTGCCTTCACTTTCTCCATAAAGCTGCTTCCACCACTCAGCCAGGAAATGAAGTTTATTTTCGAAGTTAGCAAGGATCTCTATTTTTTTTCCGCTTTGATAAAGGGCAAACCGGGCTGCGGCATACAGAGCAGCAGGATTCGATTCGAAATCCGAGGACACAGCGCACTTGTCTTCCATATCACAGGCACCCCTGACGAGATTCCGGATGTCAACACCACCCATGGCAAGGGGCACAAGACCTACCGGTGTCAGGACAGAAAAACGGCCTCCGACATCATCCGGTATCACGTATGTTTTGTATCCTTTCTGCGTTGCAAGGGTCCGCAGGGCTCCTTTGGATTCATCGGTTACCGCAACGATAAGGTCCCTGGCTTTGTCAGCGCCAACCTTCTTTTCAAGGTGTTCCTTCAGAATCCGGAAAGCAATCGCCGGTTCAGTGGTGGTTCCTGATTTGGAGATCACGACAAGTGCATAGCGTTTGTTATCCAGAAGTTCCATCAACTCGCTAAGGTAGTCCTCCCCAATATTCTGACCGGCGAAGATCAGGTGAGGGGCCTTGTTATTTCCTTTCAGATAGGCAAAGGTGTCGCTGCAGGCTTCGATAACAGCCTTGGCTCCCAAGTAAGAACCGCCAATACCGATTACCACGACGACATCAACTTCTTCTTTAATCTTGTTCGCTGTTGATTCGATATCCTGAAGCACTTCTTCGGTTATTGAGGAGGGGAGTGTAACCCAACCCAGGAAATCGTTTCCCTTCCCTGTCTTTTCATGCAAAGCCTTGTTGGCTGCCTCAGCTTTTCTTTTCAAAGCATAAACCTTGTCACGGTCTGCAAAACCGAAAATCTTGCTTAAATCTAATTTTATAAAGTCCATAGTATTATTCTAAAAGTGATTTATTTAAGTTTCTCTTCTAATAGCTTGATCTCAATAACAGGAGAAATTTTTCTGTGCAGAATGTGATAAACAGCATCCATTATGGGCATGTTGACCTTGTGTTTCTCGTTGATCTCCTTGATGCAAGCCACGGCATAGGATCCCTCTGCCACCATGTTCATTTCAAGGGTAGCTGATTTTACGGAATAGCCCTTCCCGATCATGGTGCCGAATGTACGGTTGCGGCTGAATTGTGAGTAGGAGGTTACCAGCAGGTCCCCCAGGTAGGGTGAACTGTTTAGCTTCCGTTTACTTTTATAAGTTTTATCCAGAAAGCGCTTTATCTCCTGGTGTGCGTTTGATACCAGTACAGCCTGAAAATTATCCCCATATCCCAGGCCATGGCAAATTCCCGAGGCAATGGCAAAAATATTCTTTAATACGGCAGCATATTCCGTTCCGTATATATCAGTTGATGTGTTGGATTTCAGATGATGACAACGCAGAAGATCGGCAATAAACCGGGAGTCTCTCTTGTTCTTTGATGATACGGTCAGATAGGAGAGGCGCTCCAGGGCTACTTCCTCAGCATGACAGGGGCCGGAAATGATACCGATGGAACTGAAGGGTATTTCGTAAACCTGATTGAAATATTCAGCCACAGTGAGGTTATGCTTTGGAATAATACCCTTCACAGCGGATACCAGGAATTTATTTTCAAATGAAACGGGAAACTGACTGAGCGATTCTTCGATGAAGGGAGCAGGTATCGCGCAGATCAGTAAGTCATTATTTTGAATGATCTCACCGAGGTCGGAAGAAAATGTAATCCGCCCGGTGTCCAAAATAACTGAAGTCAGGTATTTGGGATTGTGGCCGTACTTTCTCATGAACCGGATACTTTCTTCGCTTCGCAGGTACCAGCTGATATGCTGGGCATTATTCATGATTAACTTGGCCAGGGCTGTTGCCCAGCTCCCCCCCCCTAATATAGCAATGCGGGTATCGGCTTTCATAAAGAATTATTTGGACTGACAAAGTTAACATTCTTCCTAATAGATCGTATGAAAAGAAAAGTTTAGCTTTCTTTAGAATTGCTTGCAGGGGCATAGCCCTCAGATTCATTAGCTTAAGAAAGCTATCTTTTCGGCTCAATCCTGTAAACCAGAAAATGCATTGATTATCTTTGTGCGTCGTAATGTAAAAATAGGAATTCAGTGAGGAAGAAAACGACTTCTTTCATTTTTCTTGGACTCTTGGCATTATCCCTCGTTTCATGTTACGAGGAATATGAAGTTTATCCGGAAATCAGTGAGGGTGCTTTCAATTTCAAATTGGATAATGCACAGGAACAAGAGATCAATGACTCGAGAGGAGTCAACTTTATGGTCACTGATCCTCTGCCCATGCTGGAGCGGAACGGTATTCAATACCCGCTGGACAGGTTCGAGATCAGGGGGGAAAGCACATTGAATTTCAGAAGGAAAAGCTTTTCCATTAACATGGATACCAGCTTTTATTTATTTATCGATGCGGAAGGATCTGCACGTGACGTGGAGGAATTCAAACTTATTTCCCTGGTGTATGACTTTACCTACATCGAAGGGGCCATCGCTCACTCGATCTTTCGCCAACTGGGGATGTGGCCTACTCACAGTGAGTATACCGAAGTACGGCTAAATGGCCATACACAGGGATTATACCTTTTAATAGAAGATCCCGTGGAGTATTATCTCTACGAGCAGGGAGCCAGCTTAATTCTTCGCAGAGGCTATAATCATAGTAAATCAATGTCTGCGATAAACGAGCTGAAGGAAACCAAACCTGCCAGTGTATATCTTGCCCGCTTTGATTCTATCTACTCCTATATCCGACAGTACGATGGGATGCAATGTTACGATTCCCTGCAGTCGGTTCTGGATATGCCGTCATATTTTACCAAAATGTCAGTAGACCTGCTGTTGAAAAACGGAGACTATACGGATGAGGTTTTTTTCTATACCGCGGAATTGGGAGGGAAAGAAATTTACCGGGTTTCCCCTTGGGATTATGACGATCTGTTTCAGATTCCGCATGAAATTGGCAGGGACTGGGCAGTGGGGACTGTTTTCGGGACCAGGACGTACGAATCGCAGCAGGATATTATCGATGATGTGGGCGAATCCCTGGTATTTTCTATTGAAGATGACCTTGACTATAAGATCGCAAAGGATAGTGTTCTCTATCAAAAGTATCTTGAAACCCTGGCCAATGTCATGCAGAAGATTGACGCAGAGGTGATAGAACAAATTATGCTCGAAACCAGGGATACCCTACAGCCGTTTTACCACCATCCGGAGATCATTGAGCAATCTAAATATGATGCGAACAAGACCACGCAGGTGCTATTTGATCAGAATCTGATCGATAAAAGACAGTTTTTGCTGGATCGACGTGAATGGATAATACAGGAATTACACATACAAAAGAGCCGATGATGAAGACTTATTACATACTTTTCGCCAGCCTTTTTCTCCTGGCTTCCGACTGCGGGAATAAACCGGTAGTTGAAGAATGCCTCGACGATGCCTGCTTCATGCTTAGTGACCTTGAAACACGGGTGGATTACTATCTGCCTTTTATTCTCTATAATGACAAGGATGAATATCCAACAATCCTGTTAAATGGGCAGGTCATTTCCCTCGACTACGGAAAATCCTATGAGTTTACCGAATCTGGTTTTTATGAACTCGAGTTGAAGGGTAATACTTCGGATGATGTATATCTCTTCACACTGGGAACGGAAGAACGGGAACATGCTGAATGGGGTATCCCTCAGTGGGTTCCAAAGACCTTTACAGCTGAGTCATCTTTTTCAGGAGAAGTCACTTCAATCTACCCCAGACGATACCTTCCCGGAATTGACATCCCGTTCATTTTTTATGCCACCCAGGGTGGACAGAGGATGGAGGGTTACCTGGAAGCTTCGGGGGCAGGCCATTCCTTCAATGTAAAACATGGTGTCGGATCTGTTCTTCTGAGTACGGATCAGGCGGGGAACCCCCAATTCAACATCGGCGGACAACAAGTTGATTTGTCCCTGCAGGAGGCTGCCGGATATACGCACGAACTGAGTGGTACCTATGAGGAACCGCTAGTCATCCCGGAAAATTCTGTAGTACACATCTCAGGAAACGTATACCTTTCAGGAAGTTCTGCCTCCCTGCAAATTGGTGCCGGAAGCCTGGTATTGGTCGATGAGGCCATCAATATTTATAACGATTATTGCGCCATTCAAATTAATGGGACTGCTTCAAATCCTGTTCTGATTACCTGCTCTGAGTCTGGTAAATACTGGGGTGGATTCATCTCTGGTCAGCAGGGTGCACCGGCAGATCTTACGGCCTCATACGCTATATTTTGTCGGAGCGGATATCATGACACAGGGGAATATGAGAGTTGGGGACATGCCAGGAGGCAGGGCCTCTTCTATACCGTCAACAGCAGTCTCAGCCTGGATCATTGCTATATGACCGACCATATCGGGCAGGTTTTTTATCCAATATATGCCGAGGTGGAGCTAAGTTCTGTTCTTGTTCAGAGGGCAAAAACGAGCGGTCAGCTAAATTATTCCACAGTCACAATTACCGGCAGTACGTTTACGGATTTTCCGGACGATAGCTATACCTACCTCGACGATGATAACGATGCCTTATACATCAATCATTGTGATGCAAGAATCGATTCATGCATTTTCATGTTTGCCAAAGATGACGGGATGGATTCAGGAGGAAATGACGGAGGAACCGTTGAGGTCTCCAATACAAGGTTTGAAGCCTGTTTCCATGAAGGCGCAGCACTTTCAAGCGTTGATCCGGCTGTCAAATCCCACACGTTCCGGAATTGTACTTTCTTTAATTGCGGACAGGGGCTGGAGCTGGGATTCAGCAGTCCGCATCATACCGTTACGATAGATAACTGTCGATTCCTGGACAACGGTATCGGCATCCGCTATGGTGATAATTATACCTGGTCTTCGATAAACGGAACG
Organism: Bacteroidales bacterium; assembly: GCA_016931575.1. Taxonomy (GTDB): domain Bacteria; phylum Bacteroidota; class Bacteroidia; order Bacteroidales; family UBA10428; genus UBA10428. Next base: position 30,368 of record JAFGEO010000055.1, read on the forward strand.
CTATATGTCAATAATTCGCAGAGCCTGAATAATAGTAAGGATGTCTGGAATATGGTAAGATCCCACTGGTCTCCCAAACTGGACCATATGATTTTCAGCAACGTCCAGGTCTCACAACAAACCGATCAGTATCCGGGCCTTGAGGTGATTGACAACTAAGGACACTATGAACACAAACCTACGTACAGGATTAGTTTTCCTGGTAGTCCCCTTTTTTTTGATTTCCTGTTACAAGGATGTCTACTATCCTGTGGATCAGAATAGTGAATATGCCTACCTGGCCTTTAATGAAACCCAGCTGGGGATCGATACCGTGAACCATTTGCTGCTGTGCCCGGTTTCTGCAGGAGATTTGGAAGAGTGGGAAGTAGAGATATATGCTGAACCCCTGAAAATTCTGAAAATCGAAGGGAGGAGCCCTGAGAAGGATGTCTATCGATTCGGGAATATTGACCTGACCCGGACCTATTCCGTGCTACTGCAATTTCCTGAACAGCCGGAGGAGGAGTATCTCTTGCAGTTTAGTTCTTTACCTGTGTTTCAGATCTATTCCCGGACAGCTATCCTGAATGAACTTAAAGTGGATTCCTGGATCAGTATCTCAATGGTTCAGGGGGATGAGCCCGCCCATTATGGACATATTGGTATTGAATACCGGGGTGCATCCGGGATATGGAGACCTAAAAAATCATTCGGAATCGAATTTCAGGAGGATGTATACGACAGCGATGAACAGGATGTAGGTTTCTTTAATCTGCTCGAAGATGATGATTGGATCCTGGATGCAATGTATATCGATCAGGCCCGCATGCGAAAGGCCCTATCTCTTGACCTGTGGAACGATATGCAGGCAGACCGCTTGCCCGAACAGGATTTTCTGAGCACCAGTTCCCGAGGGGGATATGTAGAGGTATTCCTGAATATGCAGTATGCCGGTTTATACTACCTGCATGAAAGGATTGACCAGAAGCGCCTGGGTTTGGTACCCACAGGTGAATCCCTGGAAGGTGTGCTCTATAAATCGGAGGACAGACAGGCCTCTACACAATATTTGGGCCTCGCCGAACTGCAGCCCGGAGTATTCTGGGGGGGGTGGGAGCTAAAATATCCCGAAGATCAGGGTATCGAAGCCTGGTACCCGCTATATGATTACCTGAGTTTTGTAATTGGGTCTTCCGATAAGGATTTTGTTGAAGGGATCTTTGAGTGGGTGGATAAGAAGAGTCTGGTAGATTACTTTCTGTTTATGAATATCATCAATGCGATGGATAATCAGGACAAGAATATTTTCCTGGCACGTTTCGATCGGAATTCCAGGTTTTTCTTCATACCGTGGGACCTTGATGCCAGCTGGGGCAGAACCTTCCGTGCTGAAGTGGTGGAAGATCACATCTTGCAGAGGAATAAATTGTATGAAAGGCTTTTTGAACTTGATCCTGAACAGTTTAAGACCAGCCTGCACAGCCGATGGAACGATCTGAAGAAAACTGTTTTTAATCCGGACTCTGTTCAGTCCAGGATCAGCGTTTACCACAACAGCCTGGTAAGTTCAGGAGCCCTTATACGCGACAACAATGCCTGGCCCGATGCCAGTGTTACGATTGATCAGGAAGTCAGGTTTATGCAGGATTGGTACATATCAAGGTACGAGTACCTCGATGCCTGCCTTGACTCGCTTTATTTAAGTGGGAAAAAGTGAGGCTTAAGGATGTCTGCCGGAAGGTACACACTGTCATCAGCATATGCCTCATCAGCATCTTTGAACATGGGTTTGTTAAATGCGATAAGCTCTGGCATATAATAGATCATGCTGAAATTGCCTTTGCCTTCTTCATAAAACACCAGCATTTCATCTCCCCAGTGATTCTTCTCTGAAGTCAGTCTTCCTTCCTCATCGTAGTGGTATTGTGTGGAATTGTGAAGGTGCCAGTCATCATTCTGCCTGCTAAACAAATCTATTTTTGTGGTTTGATCTCCAGTCCAGGAAAATATACTTCGTGAATTGAGCTCAAGTTTGCCGTACTTTCTGTTGTAATCAAGGTATTCACTTAGCCTCCCATCTTTCCAGAAGAAAGTATCCCGATCCGTCTGGAATCTTTGACCGTCGAGTATTTCAAAATAATTATGCTCCTGGATTTCATCATTCCTATAAGTAAAGTAGGCCTGGATCTTCTCATTCCAGGTTCCGTTGGTGTAGTGATAGATGGTGTAATGTGTCAGCTTATCATCTTCATACTCGTAGTTCCACCTTGAATTCAGGAACCATTCACCTTTTGATCCTACATAGTAAATGTCTTCTACCAGACGGTCGTCCTCAAAGTTATAAATGTTCCGGCGCTTAAATTTACGTTCTCCCCGATTGAGGTAGTAAAATTCATGGACATACCCTTCATCCGTATTGCTGAACTCGGAAATATAATCCTGTTTCCATGCAGTATCAGCCATAAAATAGTGATTTATCTGCGTCATTTCGTTTGTCCCATAAATGAATTCCAACTTCCTGTAGGGAACATCGTCATCCTGGAAAATGATCTCCCGTACCCTTGAACTGTTATCTTCAGGATCCCGACTCTCTTTTTCGCAGCCCTGAATAAGAAACAAGGACAGGAAGATAAAACTTAGAACTACCTTTTTCACAGTTTTCCATTTTAACCCGCCTCATTGATGATATCCAGAATTAAGAAGGAAACGATCAGCGCGACTGGTAAGTATGAATTAATTCTTAAAAGTTAGGGAAAAGCCAAACGAATAAGACCTCTGTATCTGAAATTTTCAGTCTAAATAATCCTGCATTCAAATATCATGTAAGGTACATGAAATCAGTGCAATATCCCGTCTGATACGAAGGGGTGACAAATTGATTCTGCATCTAAAGATCAGATCCGGGTCATGCCGGGAAGGAAAAATGCCGGCAGCATGCCTAAGGATGCGTTTCCTGTGTACCCGTGGATGTCCTGCAATAGGTATATCGATCCTTAATCAGCGCATTGATCAGGATCGTATCCAGGTCAATATTAAGATGGAAGGGGTCACTGAAATTCTTTACCTCTGAGGTCAGGGGCGAAGGGTAGTCAAAATCAACTACTTTGCCGATTTTGATGAGGTCATTTTTAAAGGTAGACTCAGCATCCCTGAGATGGTATTTTGCAATCTGATCCTGCAGATCGGTGTGTGTTGGAGGTATAAAGAAAGTGAGGCTAATTTCGTTCTTGCTGCAATAATTTGCAATTTCCTGAAGTTTTTCACGGAATGTTTCCGGATAGCCATACTTTCTGTAGAAGATCGATGCGGGTCCTTCGATTTGCTGTTTCCAGAATGCAGCAGTGTCCATATCAGGGGTGTTAAATGATGAACCGCTGCTGGTGAGCATATCATAAAAACAGAAGGCCATGGCTTTAATATTGGCACCATTCAATATATAATCCACTTGGCTTGATGAATTGAAGGTCGCTTCAATCAGGTTTTTATTGTTGAATTTATTGTACAGGTTGAAATTACAGCCGATAATTACGTTTTTCAGTTTTACGTCTTTTTCATTTGCAAGCTCTTTTATCTTATCGAATGTAATGATGATTTCTTCAAGTGTTGCACTGGGATACCCGAAGTTGAAATAATCCTCACCGGTCAACTCCTTTATCCGGTCTGAGTTGATAATATCAACCCGTGAATCTCCCAGCATCACATTTGCCTTTGGATTTTTGCTATACTGGACAACTTTCCAGAGACGCCCGTTTAATTCCCTTGAAATTTCCAGTTTGGTTTCAAGGGGGATCAGAATGTTGTTATCCCAGTAATTATAAGGGTCAGCAACGATGACCAGCAGGATGTATAAAGGAAAGGGAATCAGGAAATACAGAAATTTTTTTAAAAATTGTTTCATAATCCTAGAATTGGAAGTAGATAAAATCCTGTTGTGTACCGGTAAAATAGAAAATCAAAAAGATGATGAAGTAGTAGTAAGCCCACCTTACCAACCTTGGGAGCCTGGTATTTTCGAACTCGAGCGCATGTTGCTTGTCCCGTTGCAGCCATTCTGCAACTACCAGCAGGATAACAAGTGCGACATGTGAGGTGGTCACCCAGAGGCTGTTGGATAGCGAGCGTAATTCAGCCACATCAATAACATAGATCGAGGTGAATATTTTTTTGGTAATGATAAATGCTTCTGCAACGGTTTGAGAGCGGAAAAATACCCAGGCAATGACAGTCAGGAAAAAGGTTAAAGCTATTTGAAGGAATTCCCTGATGGACGGGAGGTATTTGCCTTTTGCTGCGATATCCAGGTTCCTGCGGTTTTGCTTCATCAATAGCAGTGGCAGGAAGTAGATGGCATTAAGCGCACCCCAGATCACAAAGGTCCAGTTTGCCCCATGCCAGAATCCGCTGACGAGGAAAATGATGAATGTATTGCGAATCATTTTTGCTTTTGAAACCCGGCTGCCGCCCAGGGGGATGTATACATAATCCCTGAACCAGGTAGAAAGGGAAATATGCCAGCGCCTCCAGAATTCCGCAATGTCGCGGGAGAAATAGGGGAAGGCAAAGTTTCGCATCAGGGTGAACCCGAATAATCTTGCTGTACCGATTGCGATATCGGAATAGCCGGAGAAGTCGCAATAGATCTGGAAGGCAAAGAATACCGCGCCAATAAACAGGGTAAACCCATTATAGTCCTGGTAGTTATTGAAAGCCTCCGTTACATAAGTTGCAACATTATCAGCAATAACCACCTTTTTGAACAGCCCCCAAAGGATTTGCCTCATGCCGTCTGTCGCTTTTACCGGGTCGAATTTTCGATTCTGATAAAACTGGGGAAGCAGGTTTGAAGCGCGTTCAATAGGACCTGCAACAAGTTGCGGGAAGAAGCTTACGAAAGAGAAAAAAGCTACTACATCTTTGGTAGGTTCCAGTTTTCTTCGATATACATCGATTGAATAGCTCAGGGTCTGGAAGGTATAAAAGCTGATCCCGACAGGAAGGGTTATATGCAGTACCGTTGTATTAATGGGATTTCCCAGCAGGGTAAAGGCATCTGCAAAGCTTTGGACAAAGAAATTAAAATACTTGAAAACCCCCAGAAATCCCAGATTCAACAACAAACTGGTCAGCAGAAGAAGTTTGCGCTTGTCGGTCCTCTCTTCTTTGGAAAGTTGGATTCCGACCCAATAGTCCACGGTTGAGCTGATTACGATCAGGGATAAAAAGATGGGATTCCACCAGCCGTAAAAAACATAACTTGCTACCAGTAATAAGAAGTTCTGATATTTTAGCTTACGGTTAATTACAAACCAGTATAGTATGAAAACTATGGGTAGAAAAATCGCGAAATCAATCGAGTTGAATAACATGATAGTTGAATTACTGAGTGGTTTTCAGAAGCATTTAACGTAGAATACAGTATTTGGTTATACTCCCAAAAGTATCGTTTGACAAAATTATGGCATCAGCAGACATATCAATGTTTCTGACATACAATTTTTATCAACGATTTATATGACAGGGGTAAAGTTTAAAAAATGACGATTAAGTCATCGCAAAGGGCTGCGGAAAGCCTGGATCAGCTTCCCGGCAGGAATTTGCGGTCGATTTTCATATACTCCTCAAGGGTCCTTTCAGCTTGCTCATACTCGGCGGGAATGGGCATGCCTGAATAAGTCCGGAAGTAAAGAAGGCAAGCATTTCGCCATTCGATGGCATCGCGAACCTGCATTTTAAGCAGGGATTGAACATGGCGAAAGCGCTCATCGTCTATACGGCCCTTAAGTTTTTCCCAGTCAGCCTGCATTTCTTTTACCTGATCAGTTCCAAGGTAATATTTGTAGCATAATTCATCCCAGAGTGTTCGTCCCGACTTCATTTTATAATCCCATGGAACATGATGGAACCAGAGCAAAAATTCTTCCGGGCAGGTCTTCAGGTTTGCGAATTTCTCAGCAACAGGCGGAAAATACTGACTAAGGGCATTACTCCCGCTTTTGGTACGGTCGAAACCGATACCCACAGTATCGGCCCGGTTATAGTAGGCCGAGGTCCAGTCTGCCCTCGGCTTATCTTTGATCCAGGGCCCCGGGCCGTAATGGTGGTGCCAGGCCATCTGATGATGAAGGCCCAACGGGGTACGATAGTTCACACCGGCTTCGCGCGACATCATCATGATTTTTTTCAGGATGCTGATAACTTCAGGATCTTCGGAGAAGGTCATCCGGATCCAGTCTTCAGCAATTTCCTCCGCGCTGAAGGAAGCATTCCAGGCCAGCCTGCCATAGGCATACCAGTTCGATTGTGCTATGGGATGCCCGCACCAGTTGCGGTCATCACCAATATTTGAAACCCCGGCCATCGCTGTTATGCTATGATCAAACAGGGAACCATCGATAACCCTGGCAACGGTGGATCCTTCCCCTTTTGCATAGGTGTCAGCGTCGAGGCATTCTTTATACAGAGGTGCAAGGTAGGTCAGGTGGATACCCTGGCCCAGGTATTCCTGTGTGATCTGGAACTCCATCATCAGGGAGGTATGTTCCATAGCTCCGAAAAGGGGGTGGAAGGGTTCCCGTGGCTGAAAATCAATGGCGCCATTCTTTACCTGGATCAGTACGTTCGCTTTAAATTGCTTATCCAGGGGGATAAATTCATTATAGGCCTGCTTTGCACGGTCTTCAGGCTCCTCATTTGAATAGACGAAGGCCCTCCACATCACCACTCCTCCGTGCGGGGCCAGGGCATTGGCCAGCAGGTTGGCCCCATCGCCGTGTGTCCGGCCATAGTTTTGTGGGCCCGGCTGTCCTTCAGAGTTGGCCTTGACCAGAAATCCCCCAAAATCAGGGATGTAGGTGTAGATCTCATCCACCTTAAGGGTCCACCACCTGATAACTTCTTCATCCAGTGGGTCTGCGGTTTCCAGTCCCCCGAGCTCTACCGGCGCACTGAAGCGGGCGGTAAGGTAAACCTTTATTCCATAGGGTCTGAATACATCAGCCAGTGCAGCTACCTTCTCCAGGTATTCGGCTGTCAGAACCTGGGCATCCGCGTTGACATTGGTCAGGGCAGTACCATTGATGCCAATTGAGGCGTTTGCCCTGGCGTAATCAACATACCTGGGATTGATATAATCCGGCAGGGTATGCCAGTCCCAAAGTGAATTTCCGGCATAGCCCCGTTCAACATGACCGTCCAGGTTATCCCAATGATTGAGCAGGCGGAGTTTTATTTCCGGCTGGTCCCTGACAGATAATTCAGCAATACTTTGCCCGGTTTGTAGTAGCCGGAGGAATGAGTATGTGCCGTATAACAGCCCGATATCGGTATTGGCTGTTATGATGGTGGCTTTCCTGTTTCGATAGGGAGTTGTATAGATCACATAACCTTCATCCCCCAGGTCTTGCAGTTTGTTTTCAGCTTTCAGGGAGCGGATCATGGCTGAAGACGCCGGAGTGCCAATAATCAGAACATTACCGCTGGTTGGCTTATCAGCAAAGTGAACTTCTTTTCCCAGCATTCCCTCCAGCGCTAGTTCCAGTTCTGCTTTGATGGCAGCACAGGTCTCTGAGCTACCCTCAACTACAAGTTGCTCCAGGGCTTCATTGTATTCGTTTATCAGGGCTTCATTGCTGATTTTCTCATAGCGGAGCCACAGCCTGTAGCCATCTTCAGCATGCAGGGTCATGATACTTGCCAGTATAAGCAAGATTAGGGATTGAATCTTCAGTTTACTCATTTTCGCAGGAATTAACGGTTCTTCGAACTAAAGATATTGATTTTTATGTATTCCTGAAAACTTAGGGTCAAACATCCCCGGTTTCTTAAATTCAGTATAAATAATATTTATTTTTGAACAATTGGCACTCCTATCATGCATGCTGCCAGTATTTTACTTACAATTTATCAGGCAGAAATCATAGTCATTAGCACTCAGGGCGGTGCAGTTTAAATATTTTAGTATGTTTGTGTTTATCCTAATACTAACAATTAAGCCATTATGCCAAGTTTTGTTATCACTGAAAAATGCGACGGTTGTAAAGCTCAGGACCGGACCGCCTGTCAGTACATCTGCCCGAACGATCTGATGGTACTTGATAAAGAGAAGAACAAGGCCTTTAACCGTGCGGTGGAAATGTGCTGGGAATGTTACAGCTGTGTAAAGATATGCCCAACGCAGGCCATAGAGATAAGGGGCTATGCCGATTTCATGCCACTTGGAGCTGTAGTTCAACCCATGCGCAGCACAGATGCCATTATGTGGGCGGTTAAATTTCGCAACAAATCTGTCAAACGGTTCAAGTTTCCGATACGCACAACACCGGAAGGCAGTATTGTACCTGATGCTGGGTTTAATACCGGAACCACAGATCTCAGGAGTCCTCTTCTGAGAACCGAACCGGACTCTCTTGGTACGGATCTTTTTACCGGGCTGTAGGCATCTTTATTTTCGGAGCTTCTCCATTTTTTTTGAATCCTCATTTTAATCCATACTTAAATACCATGATTTCTGAACAGTTTGAAACCGTCATAATAGAAACCGACCTCCTGATCGTGGGTGGGGGCATGGCCGCCTGTGGTGCTGCTTTCGAAGCCGCGCACTGGGCAAAACAGCATAAGCTGAAAGTATGCCTTGTAGATAAAGCCGCCATGGAACGAAGCGGGGCAGTGGCCATGGGACTTTCTGCCATCAATTTGTACCTTGGGTTAAAGGAGGGAAAGAATACCATCAGCGATTATATCAATTATGTGAAAACAGACCTGATGGGTATTGCCAGGGATGATCTGGTAGCCAATATCGCCCGCCATGTCGACTCCACTGTGCACCTCTTTGAAAAATGGGGGCTCCCGATCTGGAAGGATGAAGAAGGTAAGTATGTTAATGAAGGGCGCTGGCAGATCATGATCCATGGCGAATCCTATAAATCCATAGTCTCTGAGGCTGCGAAAAATGCACTGAAAGAACTCGGTGAGGACGGGCAGTATTTTGAAAGGGTATTCATCACAGAACCGATTATGAACGGTGACCGGTGTGTTGGTGCAGCAGGTTTCAGTGTGAGGGAGAATAAGTTTTACATTTTTAAGGCAAAATCGGTCCTGGATGTGATGGGAGGGGCAGTGCATGTCTTCCGTCCGCGATCTGTAGGTGAGGGTCTTGGCCGTTCATGGTATCCCCCTTTCAATTCGGGTGCGGGCAGTTACTTTACCCTAAAGGCCGGTGCCGAAATGACCTGTCAGGAAGTGCGCTTTGTGCCGGTACGTTTTAAAGATTCTTATGGTCCGGTAGGGGCATGGTTCCTGCTATTCAAAGCAAAAGCTACCAATGCCAAAGGTGAAGATTACATGGAAACCCGTGCGGCCGAACTGGAAAAATGGGCACCCTACGGTACCGCAAAACCTACACCTGCCAACCTGCGGAATTACCTGATGATGCTTGAAGTTGAAGCCGGGAACGGACCCATCTATATGCGCACAGACGAAGCTATCAGGGAGCTTGTAGCAAATATTCCGGATGAAAAGCAGGCAAAACGAAAGCTAAAGGAACTGGAATCGGAAGCCTGGGAAGACTTTCTGGATATGACCGTCAGCCAGGCCCTCAACTGGGCAGCGCACAACATCATGCCTGAGGAAACCCCATCCGAAATTGCTGCATGTGAACCTTATTTCATAAGTTCCCATTCGGGGGCATCAGGGGCCTGGATAAGCGGACCTGCCGATCTTTCCCCTGAGGGTTACCATTGGGGATACACGAATATGACTACCATAAAAGGCTTGTTCGCCGCCGGAGATGCTTCCGGTGCCTCTTCCCATAAGTTTTCTTCCGGATCGTTTACGGAAGGAAGGATCGCGGCCAAATCAGCCCTGGCTTTTTGCGCAGATAATCCAGGGACAGTGTCTTTTACCGAAGATCAGATCGAAGCGCTGAAGACCAGGATCCTGCAGCCCCTGCAGACCTTTGAAGAGCATAAGAATTATGCCAATGATGAGGATGTGAACCCTAACTTCATCAAACCCAAGATGTTCATGTTCCGCCTTCAGAAGATCATGGATGAATATGCCGGAGGTGCATCGGTTGGTTTTAAAACCTCTGAAAAGCTGATGGAGAAGGGGCTTGAATTCTTACAATACATGCACGAGGATTCGGATAAGCTGGCTGCAAAAGACCTGAACGAGCTGATGCGCTGCTGGGAGAATATCCACCGGCTATGGCAGGCTGATGCCCATATCAGGACCATGCTCTTCCGCGAAGAAACCCGCTGGCCGGGGTATTATTTCCGTACTGACTTCCCGGAGATGAAGGGCGACTGGAAATGTTTTGCCAATTGCCGCTGGAATCCGGAAACTACTGAGTGGGAAATGACGAAGCGGGAGATTAAAGAATTAACAAATAAGTGATCAGGGACTAGTTGAAAGTGATACAGTAAAAGAGCGAATTGCTAACCAGCTTAAGGCAAGAAAATCTATGTCAAAACCAACTAAAAAACCAGTTCTGGTCATCGGAGGAGGAATGAGTGGGATCACTGCAGCAGTCGAAATTGCAGAGACGGGACGTGACGTAGTCCTTGTTGAGAAAGACAGCTACCTGGGCGGGAATGTGGTTCGGATGAATAATTATTTTCCGAAGTTGTGCCCGCCGGCCTGTGGTCTTGAGATCAATTTCCGTCGTATCCGGCAGAGCTCCAGGATAAAAGTATTTACCCAAACTGAAGTCAAATCATTGGAAGGTAGTCGGGGCGATTATCGCGTCCGTTTGCATCAGGCACCTCAGTATGTCAGTGACCTGTGCACTGCCTGTGGTAAATGCGCTGAAGTATGCCCTGAAGAAGGCCCGGGTGAATTCAATCTTGGTCTGGATAAAGAAAAGGCCATTGGTTTACCCCATGCCATGGCTTTTCCTCATAAGTTCTCCATACATCAAAAATCCTGCAGATTTGAAGATTGTGGCGAGTGTGCAAAGGTCTGCACCTACCAGGCTATCGATCTAAAAGCTGAAGCAAAGGATATCCCTATCGAAGTGGAATCGGTGGTTGTTGCCACAGGATGGAAGAATTACGATGCCTCGCTCCTGGAAGGCCTGCATTATGCGGAAAACCCTGATGTTGTCACCAATGTGGAATTTGAACGGCTGATGGCTCCATCCGGACCCGGAGAGGGTAGACTTCTGCGTCCATCCGATAAGCAGGAGCCAAAGGAGATAGTATTTGTTCAATGTGCGGGTTCACGGGATGAGAACCACCTGCCTTATTGTTCGGCAGTATGTTGTTCAGCTTCCCTGAAACATGCCCTGACAGTCCAGGAAAAGTATCCCGATACTCATATCAGGATCTTCTACATCGATCTTCGGGTGATGGGAAGAAACGAGGATTTTCTGGAGCGGGTGTCGCGGAATCCGAAAATTGAACTTATCAAAGGAAAACTTGCACAAATCAGGGCTGACAGGGAAACCGGTAAGCTGGAGGTGGAAGCTGAAGACATTATGGCCTGCAGGAAAGTAAGGTATGAAGCTGACCTCGTTGTTCTGGCCACCGGAATAGTCCCGCAACTTCCCGATATAGACCTTTCGACAGGGTTTTCCGGGTTTATCAACGCAAAGCAGTCTTCAGGTATCTATCCCGCTGCCTGCTGTAAAAGACCCATGGATGTTTCCGCATCTGTGAAAGATGCTACCGCAGCAGCACTTAAAGCAATTCAGTTAACTTAATGCAGTAAAAGTTGGAAAGAAAAACGGGCATATTTATTTGTAAAGGATGTGATATCTGTACCCGGATAGATACAGATCAGCTGGCTGCTTCATCGGCAGATGAAACTGTCAGGGTAGTGAGAGGGCATTCTGCACTTTGTTCAGCCAGTGGCTATCAGTTAATCATGGAAGCCATCGGGAAAGAAGATCTGAATGCTGTAATACTTGCTGCATGCTCACCACGGGAAAAGTCGGATGTATTTACTTTCCCGGACTCCCTGCTTACCGAAAGGGTGAACCTGAGGGAACAGGTTGCCTGGAGTCTTGAAGGGGATGAACAGGACAGACAACTGGCTGCACAGGATTACATCCGGATGGCTGTTGCCCGCCTGAAGAGCATCCGGAATCCGCAGCCCTTTATCCCTAAGGATCTTTCGGATGAGATCCTTGTCGTGGGTGCCGGGATCACTGGGATCACCGCAGCCCTGGAAGGCGCCAAAGCAGGATATAAAGTGCATCTTATTGAGAAGGAAGCACAGGCTGGGGGCTGGTCTGCCCGCCTGCACAGGCAAATGCCTTCAGCCCCTCCATACGAAACACTTCGGGAACCTGTGTACCTTGAAGCATTGAAGGAGCTGGAGTCAACTCAAAATATTGTACTCAGAACTTCCACTACCATCGAAAAGATTGAAGGTCAGCCGGGGGATTTCACAGTAAAGCTGAGCACAAGGGGTGAAGAATCCCTGAAAGTAGGTGCCGTGGTTTCTGCCATGGGATGGAAACCCTACGATCCAACCCGATTGTCGTCACTCGGTTATGGATTGTCGGACAGGATAGTGACAAATGTGGAGTTTGAGGAGAAAATAAAGGCTGATCCGAAAGGAAAGTTGCCAGGGAGAATTTTATTCGTCCAGTGTGCCGGATCCAGGAACAGGGAGCATTTACCGTATTGTTCCAATTTTTGCTGTGGCACATCGCTGAAACAGGCGAAATATATCAGGGAAAGCAACCCGGACTCTTCCGTGTTCATTATATACAAAGATATCCGTACACCGGGAACTTATGAAGGATTGTATAAAAGTGTTCAGGCAGATGACCAGGTGTTCTTTACAAAAGGGGAAGTGCAGGCTATTGATATAGTGGAGGATGGCCTCAGTGTTGTTATGCATAACACGCTTCTGGGAGAAGAGGTAAGCCTGAAAGTTGACCTGGTGGTCCTGGCAACCGGAATGGTACCCGCCGGGACCGATGATCTTAACCTGTCATACCGGCAGGGTAGGGCATTGCCGGAATTAAAATATAAGTTCCCTGATTCTCATTTCATCTGTTTTCCTTACGAAACAAGGCGGACCGGGATCTATGCTGCCGGATGCGTCAGGGCTCCCATGGACATAACTTCTTCGGAGGAGGATGCTGCAGGGGCCATGCTTAAAGCCATTCAGTGCATCGAGGCAACACGGCGGGGAGAGGCAGTGCATCCCCGTTCGGGGGATATCTCTTACCCTGAGCTCTACATGGAGCGTTGTACTGATTGTAAAAGGTGTACGGAAGAATGCCCCTTCGGGAGCTATGATGAAACTGAAAAAGGCACACCACAGCCAAATCCAACCCGATGCCGGCGTTGCGGCATTTGCATGGGTTCGTGCCCGGAGCGCGTGATAAGCTTTGCAGATTATTCCGTTAATTCAATTTCGGCAATGATTAAAGCTGTAGAAATTCCGGATGAGTTCGAGGAAAAACCCCGGATCCTGGTATTCGTCTGTGAAAATGATGCTTACCCTGCATTTGACATGGCTGCTCAAAAAGGTCTCAAATGGAACCCTTGCATTCGGGTGATCCCGGTAAGGTGTATAGGATCCATTAATAAAGTATGGATCTCCGATGCCCTTTCCTGTGGTTACGACGGGATCCTTCAAATAGGCTGCAAGCCTGGTGACGATTACCAGTGCCACTTCATTCATGGCAGCGAGCTGACAGAAACACGAGGGGAGAATATACAGGAAACCCTGCAAACCATGATGCTGGAGCCGGAACGCATCCGAACCGAATTTGTTGAAATTACGGAGTATAACCGAATCCCTGAGATCATCTCGGAATATTTGGAGGAGATTGAGCTCATCGGACCGAATCCATTTAAGGGGATGTAATTACTTGATAAGTAAAATGTATGTTAGAAATTAATCCGGATATACAATTTAAAAAAGAGCTGATAAAGACCAGTCAGGCACCCTTAAGCAAGTGTATGCAGTGTGGAACCTGCTCGGTGGTCTGCTCACTGGCGCCCGATGATAAGCCTTTTCCCAGGAAGGAAATGATTTGGGCAGCATGGGGCATCAGGGACCAGTTGATGGGTAATGCGGATATTTGGTTGTGTCATCAGTGCGGGGATTGTTCCACGTATTGCCCCAGAGGGGTTAAGCCAGCTGATGTATTGAGCGCTCTGCGGCAAATGAGCTATCGCTATTATGCCCGTCCGTCATGTATTGCCAGGATGATGAGCGAAGTAAAATGGCTGCCGCTTGCACTGATATTTCCCGTGGTGATCATTGCAGTCATCCTTGCCCTTGCAGGGACTCTGAAAATTCCGGATGGTTCTGTGAATTATTCCAAATTCTTTCCCCATGCGTGGCTAAACAGTTCATTTACCCTGATTACCCTGATCAGTTATGGTCTGGCTGTTTACAGCCTCAAAAATTTCATTAAGGATTTAAGAAGACAATTTCCGGATTTGAAGTTTAAAGGGGGAATCCTCCTTCAAATGCTTCGTAGCAGCAGAACGATAGCCATTCATACAAAATTTGGTTCCTGTTCGGTAAACCGCTTTAGAAAGTGGGCACATTTACTCGTATTTTATGGCTTTAACCTCTTGCTGCTGGTTACAGTATATGCTATTTATGCTGCACTGACACACAGGTACCCCCTTGGATTTTTCAATCCCTTCAAAATATTGGGTAACTTAGCAGCATTCATGCTGGTTATCGGACTGGGGATGATGATAGTGAAACGTTTGGTCGGCAGGAAGACCGTAAACAGTAACTATTCCGACTGGCTCCTTTTAATCTCCCTGCTGTTGCTAACCCTTTCCGGAGTGGTAATTGAATGGGCAAGATTCGGCAACTGGGGTTCAGCCTATCATCTGTACTTTTTTCACCTGGTTTGTGTATGGTTTGTCATCATTTATCTGCCTTACACAAAATTCGGGCATACCTTTTATCGACTTGTAGCCATCAGCGTGGCGGATGCTGCGGGGAGGAAATAGAGTCCGGAAAAAGTTACCAATACCTTTTGGCCAGCCGGGCTCTAATTGAACGAGATGATTATTGATATTACAGAAATAGAAAAACTCGCCAGGAAGAGAAGGTCTGAAAACCTTAGATTTATTGCCTTTTTGAAAGAAAAAAATAAAAGGTATATCGATCATCTGGTTATGGAGCTGAATAAGTATTTCAGTGCCGAGATATCTTGTACAGCTTGCGGACACTGCTGTACAAAACTGCGCCCGATTCTTGCTGAAAGTGATATCGACCAGCTTGTTAAGGTTACGAAGATGACCCGTTCGAAGTTTAAGAAGGAATATATTGAGATGGATGAAGAAGGGGATATGCTTTTTAAGAATCTTCCCTGTTCATTTCTGAAAAACAACAAATGCACCATATACCATTACAGGCCGGAAGATTGCCAGGAATATCCCAACCTTCATAAGATCGATTTTGTAGAACGCATTTTTGGTATCATGGAAAATTATTCCATTTGCCCAATTGTATTCAATGTGATCGAAGCCCTGAAAGACCGCCTTGATTTTAAGTCGGGATCAAAGCCTGCTGATACCTAAAAACTTAAAGATTTAATACATCGATATTCTGGATCGAAGAATCGATCGGGATGGTATCGATATTGGCGGCTCCCCGCTTAGCGAGCTGGTAGCGCACCATAGCCAGTGACAGATTTTTGTCGCTGCGGTTAACCTGGATACTGAACTCGGTGAATGATTTTCCCGGATTTTTTGTAGGTTCATCCGCGAACAGGACATTTTCGCCCAGGTATTTTTCGATGTCATTCACCCTGTCATTTGAAATATTGAAGACAATAAGCACCTTATCTTCGGCATTCACAACCCCATACAGGTTTAGCAGGAACATTTTCAACAGCTCAAGTTTTTCGGGGTCCTTTTTAAGTTCAGGATTAATGTAGATCCCGGTTTCCGATTCGATCACAGTTTCGGTGATGTGCAGGCCATAGTTACGGATGGCACTTCCACTCTGGGTGATCTCCAGCCCAATGTCTGCTCCGCCGTTCTTGATTTTTGCCTCGGTTTTCCCCCAGGTCTCATAGATCAGGATACCCTTGCGGATGCGGCTGGGAGTTTTGTATTTTTGGACCGAGAATTCGGAGTATGAATCAAAAAGGCCTATTTTTTTCAGGGTTTCCCGGATCCAGTTCAAGGCCAGATAAGGCATTTCGGTAACCACCGTTATAAGCTCCTTTTCGCTGCATAAATGGTTTAGGAAATCCTCTGTTGTAGGATATTCCGGCACATTGGTAATACCAACCAGGCGAACATTGCCCCGATTCAGCGACAGTACCTTCTCAAGTCTGATCGCTGTGTTGTACTCAAGCTGTAATTCCAGGATGCGCTCTCTGATCCAGTCATCGCCGGCAATAGCAACATCCAGTTCACCGATTCCCAGCTGGGAGCCAAATTCCTGAGGACGGCCATCCCAGCCAAACAGGAAGTTGACCGTGGAGAAGGAAGTCGGGCCGCCGGATTCGTACCCCCTGGTTTCAAACCCGGCAGTTTCAAGCAAAGAAATAAGATTGCCACCCCGGTTGGGATTCGCCAAAGAACCCGCCGGCATGCCGATGATGAGTTGCTCCTTATTCATTAATATATGGTTTTTAGGAACCGCTTAGGGTTCTATTCTGTGAATGTAAGTTTGTCGCCCTCGATCTTTCTGTAATAACAGGATGTATGGGGATTGCCATCCTCCTTTTTTGCATGGCAGGCACCTTTTCCCTGCGGGGTAACCATGTATAGCAATGAATTTTGTTCACAATTAATCCTGATCTCCTCAATTTTCAACATATCCCCAGAGGTCATTCCTTTTTTCCAGAGCTCTTTTCTGCTTCGGCTCCAATAGGTTGCATATCCGCTCTTAAGGGTTTCTTCAAAAGCAGCTTTATTGGCGAAAGCCAGGATAAGGACTTCTTTAGTTGTGTAATCCTGGGTTACCACAGGAATAAGGGTTTCTCCATCTTCTCCGAAACTTAGCAGAAGATCCTTCGTGTATTCTTTACTCATTTTGTTTTTGATTATAGGCCTGCAAATATAGGATATCTCACCATAAAATGAAATGTATGGAGCTGTCTTCATTACCGGAAAGGGAAAAGCTTTGCCGGGAGTCCTGGATCAGGGGGTGATCAGGATTGGTATGGATTTGGTCATGTAAGGATAGATCTCATTCACATCTTTGTTTTTTAATGAGATGCATCCAAGGGTCCAGTTGTACTTTCTGTCGATCAGCTCATCCATCCCTTCGGGCACCCCGTGGATTCCTATTTCACCTCCTATAGAGGCACTCCCGGGTATGTTACCATTCGCTTTTGCTGCCTTGTGTTTGCGCCACGAATCGGTAGTTGGATAATCGATCCAGATAAATTTTGACCAGCTTTTATGCGGGTACTTAGTGATCATGTGGAATTCCCCTTCCGGGGTACACTGGTCCCCCTCTTTGCGCTTGTCATCAATCGGATTCCCCCCGAATACACAAGGGTATTCCTTGATAATCAGGCTATCAGTAGCAATTGTCAGGGTGTAATCAGACTTGTCGATTTTCAGGAGCAGGTCCTCCTTAGCAATGTCCAGGGAGTCAAGCAGGGAGGGAAGGGATTTGCTGTAGTTTATTAAATGGCCTGTCCGGGAGCTTGCAGCAGGATCACTGACATTGGAAGAGTTCCCTGGTTTGCCTGAATCAGCCGGAGTACAAAGAATCATAAAAAACAGGCTTGCCAAGAATCCCAGTTTCTTCATTGCAGGTATGGATTAAGAAAAAAAAGCCCCTGGAAAGGGGCTTTCTAACGAATTATTTGTTCCAGTCTCCCAAAATACCGTGGACATAATATCCACTTTTAATTTCAACCAGCTTTTCAGCAAAAAGCTGGATGGGAGCCATCGCAGAATCTTCAGGAGATCCGAAACGAACCCGGTGTGTAGCGGCTCCATACCTGACTTCGATGTAAGTATCGGAACCATCAGAAGCAATGTTGTTGGTATTGCTTTCAACCTTTTTAAAGGTTTTCCAGTCAAAGAGTTGCAGGATTTCATTCCAGTCCTCTGCATTAACAGCCTCCTCCAGATTATATTCTGAGCTCATGCAGTAGGTGAACATATTGTAAAAAATGTTCTCATTATTCATTACGAGAGAATCAGAAGGAAAACAAAAGGGATTTATGGTTACAACCTTTATCTCCAGGTTCTCAAGTTTCTGTTTTTCACATCCAAAAAGTCCAGCCAACAGAAGGGCTGCAAGAATTAATTTAGTTTTCATAATCCATTAATGAAGTTTATAGTATTTATAAGTTTTTTACCAGATTTCCGGGTAGCAAATAATCATCGCTATCGGTCCTGCGATACGTATCAGGAAGGTCCGGGATTCCGTTTTCATTAACATCGGTAAATGAGCACCCGTATTCCAGGACTGATTTCCATATTTTAGCCTCCTGGATGCCGGGTGTGTAAGGATCGATATCGATCAGTGCTGCCTGAATATTCTTTACAATCTCACCATTTGCATGTTTCGGATTTAGTCTGATGAGGCCATAGCTCATTTTCCGAACCTCGGTAAAAAATTCCACCAATATCTTGTCGGTGGTAAATGCGTAGAGCTCACGGTTATCCTTTGAGCAGTCGAGGGGGTGATACGCATTGTTTTCGTCAGCAAGGTACACCGCACTGATCTTGTTCAATAATCCTCCGTCGGGATTAATATCAATCCGGATTCCGCTGAAGAAGCAATAGTAACTTGGATCCCTGGTGCCGGCAATGAATACAAATTCAAGCATTCGTTTTAATTCTTCAGCAGTAAAATAGAATCGGGATAAGGGGTATCCGGGAAGCTGGTCGTAGCCCGTCCCAAGCGAGGTTACCTCAAAAATTCCTTCCAGGCTTTGCATGCCGGGTTGTATTTCTTCGCGGATAAATCCTTGAGCAATAAGGGTAATGTGAGTGCCAATGCTATCATATTTGTTCACATAATAGTGCATAGCATCCGCAATAAAACCACCGATATTGGCTTCTTCCGGTTTTTGATCATCACGTGACAGCATAAATTCAGTCTCGAAATAGCTTGAGTCATACGCTATCTTTGCTTCATTCTGAACAAATTCCTTCACGAGATCATACTGTTCCTCAATCTTTGATGCAATGGCCAGATCCGGTGCACACTCACGGCTAACAGGAATCAGCTCGTATTCGAGAAAGTCTTTATTATCCAGGTCAAGACTAAGCTTTCCAACGAATTGCCCTTTATCCTGCACCTGGATGATCGGGGTACCATCAACCAGTATGGGTTCTTCCAGAAGTGAATGTGTGTGGCCACTGATTATGGCATCGATACCCCTAACTTTCTTAGCGAGGCGTATATCCTCCTTGTTTCTGTAATTACCTTTATCATCGTGGTAAACCCCTCCGTGAGAAAGGCAGATGACCAGGTCGGCATCCTCTTCTTTCTTTAGTTTCTTAACAATTTTTCTGGCTGTTTTTATACTTCCCGAGCGACTCAGAATATGGGCATTGGGGGCTGTTCTGAAAGCTTCCCTGCCGACCAGACTAAAGACACCAATGCGTATACCGTCTTTTTCAATGATGTGATAAGGCTTAATTATTTCCTGTTTCAACAGACCGGAGTAGCCCTCATGCAGGCAGATCTTATTTCCGATATTGGAGTTAAGCAATACGGGAGATCCCAAAGCATTGGCCCTTTCGGCATAGTTGACCAGGCTGTCTATGCCAAAATCAAATTCATGATTTCCCAGGGCAACAACATCATACCCCATTTCTTTCATCAGGTGCAGTTGAAAGCCGGTCCGGGATTCAAGTACCTGGAAGAGGCTTCCCATCAGAAAATCGCCGGCATCCATAGTAAAAACCGGGTTATTGCTACCGGTGGACTGTTCATGGATTATCCCTGCAATCCGCGAAAAACCACCTACGGTACCGTATGGGCCTGTAGGGATATCTTCTTCCATCAGACTGGAATGGAGGTCATTGGTATGAAGAATGGTGACTTTCCGTTGTGCGTAGGCTGAAGGTCCTGAAAGTACTATGAGAAGAACCCACAGGGACGCCATCCATAACGGGAACTTAAACTTCCCCATCCAACTATTTCTTCCTGAAATACCAGCCACCATGTTATTTGTTATATTTCTGGTTATGGTTATGTTCTACGGCGTACACTATCAAAGGGTTGCATAAAAACTAAAATATTGATGCGGACACCGGAAATCATAATTCAGAACTGGGAAAATAAAGCAAATGCTGTGCCCTCAAATTTTAATTTGCAGGTTAAAAATTGCGAAAGAGGAGGGTTTCCTGGCAACAAAAATCAAGGAGCGTCAAATAGATCCTGAAATCAGGTTGGTAGCATAAACTGGCTGTTCTTTCATTTTTTCAGAATCACCAGGTTTGAATGCGCTTACTGCGGTCAGAAAGAAGGCTGGGGAGGAATTTTAGAGCAGGGAACGGCTCCCCGGCGGTCACAATTCAGATCATACAGCATCCCAAGGCTTATATGTGGCTCAATAAATACCAGATTAAGCCTTAGCTCGAGATAGGGGTGCAGGCATTTGCCCAGTTTTGTTTTTACGCCACCTCCGATATCCATTCCGAAATTCGAGAATCCCTTATCCTCGCGGTAGAGGTTATTTTCATAGTTTATGAAACCATTGTACGAAAGGTTAACAAGGCCATAGAATTTCCAGCTCTCATAATTATACACCCCCAGATGAACATCAGAACCCAGGTAGAGCTCATGAACCCGGTTAAACCATGGGTAATAACTCAACTTTGGGACAATGCTTAATCCTTCAAGGAGATCAATCTGCTTAATCGGAAACTCAGCGCGTATATCGAGTCCCAGTCCTAAACGGATAAGGTTAAAATCGATTCCGCCACCAATCTTGTTGTTTTCATATTGGCGCCTCTGGGCATGTGTGTTCAGACTCAAAATGAGGAATGCGGCGAATAAAGATACCTTCAGGTAATTGGCTTTCATGAGCTGTAAATTTGATCTGTAAAGGTATACTCCCTTAAAGAATTTTCCAGTTTATCTTTGAACAGGTAGTAAACTTTTACTATAACGTTGGAAAAACTGAAATCGTGTGGCGTACAGGAGGATCAATAATGTCGTTTTCCCTTAAACAGATACCGGTAGCTTTCTGAATCGATTACCCAGTGGTATGCGACGCGCAGACTATCATCATCAAACAGTACAGTGTATTCCCTATAGTAGGTGTCACCTATCAGCGCGAAAGTCGCTTCAAAGCTGTTGTCATCTGAGAACTCTAAGGTGTCAGTAACCAGGAAATCCGTACCTTCCATGTTAATGGTATCGCGAATCAGTACAACACAGGCTTCGCATTCACCCTTATTGATAAGGATTTCCCGGGGGGAAGAACCCTCCTCACTAATAGTACGCACTGAATCCATCGGATGGACGGAGTAATATTCGTAAGATTCGGTCCCCGAATAAGTCCCTGTCAGATTATCCCTGAAATCCGATGTATTATCTTTTCGGCAGCCAGACAGAAAAAAAAGTAGCAGCAGGGTATATACTGAAAACCGGATAAATAGTTTCTGTCCTCTCAGATATTGATATGCTTTTTGGGTGTTAGTCATCGTGCTTGTTACTAATGTGTTTTTTATTCTTCTTAAAATCCTTGATAAATTTTCCCAAGTCTTTATCTTTTTTCCTTTTTTCAGCCTGGGAGAGTGAAAAATGTTCGCTTTCCCTTTCCATTCTCAGGAAATTCCGATAGGTGTTATCGTCAATTTTCCCTTGCTGTACTGCTGCAATTACTGCACAACCTTCCTCGTGGGCGTGGGAGCAATCGCTGTACCTGCATTCGCTGGCAAGCAGAGTGATTTCCCGGAAAGTTAGTTCCATCCCGGATACAGAATCAGCTATTCCGACTTCCCGGATCCCCGGATTGTCGATGAAGATCCCCCCGTCAGGAAGTATGTGTAGCTGCCGGTGGCTGGTAGTATGTTTACCCTTGTTAGTCGAGGAACTGATTTCCCGGGTCTCCATGATTTTTTCGTTGGCCAGGGTATTAAGCAGGGTTGATTTGCCAACTCCTGAAGAACCGAGAAGGCAGTAGGTGCAACCTTTCCTGATATGCTGCCTGAGTGCTTCGAATCCTCCCCTGGTCAGGTTGCTTACCGCTACGACCGGGATATTACCAATCCTTTCAATAAGCTGTTGCTTCAGGCTTTGAAGTTCATCCTCAGCAATCAGGTCTGTTTTGCTCAGTAGAATCAAGGGCGTGATTTTTGACTCGTAGCAGATTGTCAGATACCGCTCCAGGCGATTCAGGTTAAAATCCCTGTCAACTGCCTGAACGATCCATGCCCTGTCAATATTGCATGCAATCAGCTGCTTTTCTCCATGCTTCCCGACAGCCTCTCTTTCCAGGACTGTGGTTCTTGGAAAAACGGAATGGATGATTACCTTATCGCTGTCGTAGGCAGAAACTGCAACCCAATCTCCCACTGCGGGGAAATCAAGACGGCTTTTAGCCGCAAACCTGAGGTTGCCAATTACCTCAGCATCTTTTTCTCCCTCCTCATCCATGACATGATACCGGTCACGGTGCTCTGCGCTGACCCTGGCTACACCGAAATCAGTCAATCCTTGTTCCTGCCTGCACTTCTCAAAAACAGTGCTATATCCTATATCTTCAAGTTTCATTAAACTAAACGTTGATTCTGCGGACCAAAGTTAAGCCTGCCTATTCAAAATCTGAATCTTTTAATGCTTTATAACGGTTTCCCCAGAACTTATATTTTGTAAGAGAGGTGCACTCAACCAGTATTCTCACGAATTTATAGGGTAGTAGTGAGTGAACCAGCCTGTATCCAAGGGTAAGGATAAGAAAAAATACTCCGGTTTTCAGCAGAAAACCTGCCACTGGTCCCAGGATAAATTCCAGATCAAAGACCGGATCAAGGATAAGGTTCCAGACGATGATCGAGGAGAAGGCCAGGATTGCCGCGACATACCCATGGCCCGTGTGAATGGCCTTTTTGGGGCATTGACTCATGCAGTGCATACAGCTTTCGCAATTATAGGTCCAGAAAGGCCTGTTATTAACGGATTTAATGGCTTTTACAGGGCACTGTTCAATGCATACCCCGCAATTGTCGCATGCTCCGGAGGGATAAAAGGTCTTGGCAAACAGAAACCTTCCGAAGAGATAGTAGAGAATGGCAACCGGAGCAAACGGAATATCCCAGATATTTTCATACCAGTTTTTGAAACTGCGTTTACCGTTGAGTAATTCTTCTGCCAGCAGGCAAACCCGCTTTTTGTTTTTTTTATGGATCCAGCTGACCGTAGGTTTGTTCAGTGCCGGATGAAGCGAGAGCCAATTCGAAGGAAGGTCTATGGGGGCCATACCCTGAATATGGTACCCCTTCAGTTTGAGGATCATTCCGGAAAGCAGGAAGGCGATACCGGTCAGCCCGGGAGTCACAAAATTTCCAATCTTCATTCCGGCCCTGGTATTCATCAACACAATCCGGTTACTTCCCTTTGGGAACCGCATAATGAAATGCAGCATGGCAGGGGGATAGTTGAATCCGTGAATGGGTGAGACAAAGATAATCAGGGCATCATTTGCAGGTTTGCCTATATGTAAACGGTCCATTTTACCGATGTTTATACTTTGTGATGGGATTTCCCTGCATTCAGCCACCCGGGCAAACCACTCAGCTACCTTGGCTGAGTTACCGGTACCCGTGAAATAATAGATTGTTATGCGTTCAGGATTAGGCATTGGAATTGGTTTAATAGCACCAAAATTAAACTATAAACTGAAACTACAAAGTCCGTCCAAACCTTAAGTGGGAAAGAGGGCTGGCTGCTATCGGTTTGCCATTCACAACGGAGTTCAATTACTATCTGGTATGCTGGGATTGAGCAATGGGATAGGCCAGGTAGTTACGAATCGAAAACAAACCAGCCTTTTAATCACAGGACCTCCAGCCCAGTTCCCTTCTCCAGAAAATCACATAATTCGCTCACAAACCTGGCTGCCGGCGATCCGTCGATAATGGCGTGATCGAATGAAAAAGAGAGGCACAGATGCTCCTGGTTTTCCAGCTTTCCATCGGTCAGGACAGGGCGATTTACCATGCCGCCAACCGTGAGCATAACTGTAGAAGAGCCATGGGGGATAAACCATCCGGAGTTTTTCCCGTTCATGCCAACGGCTGAAATGCATGCAACACCATACCGGATCTGCATGCCGATGTGTCCTGAAGCCAGGCTGAAAAAGCTGCTCATGAGAAAGTCAGGAATATGGCGAACCCAATGCATTTTACCCAGACTGCCCAGTTCTTTACCCTGATGTGCCTGTGCTTCACGGATTTCCTCATGGATCTCCCGGAAGCTCTTTTTCTGGGCATTCTGAATTCCAAGGGGTTCGGGAACCAGCTCCCCCTTCAGCTTTCGTTCTACAAGGACCGATACGGTCACATCATCCAGCATGATCATCCTTTTACCTTTGCGAAAGGCGTTCATTTCAGGATGCTTTGCCAGTACCCGAGCAAGGCCATATACCAAAAATGCAGTAAACGACAGGCTCTCCCCATGTTTTGCCTTATGTTCCCGGAGAATACTGCGTGGATAGCTGACATTAATTTCCGTGAGACTATGGATCATATGTTTTTTACCGGTGGTGCGAATAGAGACGCCCACCATTTTTCGATTAAAGCTTAAAGGTATTTTTTGATAGCCTCGTTTCTTCTTCATGCCTTAGAGGTGATTTTTTGATTTTCAAAGGTAAACCCTTTCCGGGAACAGCATGTTTGACAATTGTCAAAAAAAGGGATTTACGCTGGGTTTCCTTAAACAGGTGATTTGCGGATCCTGCTCAGCGTCGCAATATCCATGCCCAGGTACGATGCAATATGCCCGATGGGGACCACCCTGGAAAGTTTCGGGTAGCGTTTACAAAAATCCGAATATCGCTCTGCAGCCGACATGGTCTGAAATTGAAGACTCCTTTCCGAAAGCTTTTTGTTTTTCAACTCGCTCACATCTTTACAAACCTTTTGCCAGGCGGGGAGCTTTTCCTGAAGCGCCACGTAATCCTTTTGCAGTAATATAATCAGTTCGCTGGGGATGTAAGTCTGGACAGATTCTTCAGCAGGTTTCAGATCATTGAAGCTATCAGGAAGTATTATGACGGTCCCCGGAACAAAAAACTGGCAGGTGATCTCCCGGCCATCCTCATGGTCCCTAAAGCTGCGAAGTATACCTGTTCTGACATAAGCCAGCCGGTCGCATACCTCTCCGTGCCGGCAGAAAAATTCGCGCGATTCAAGTGTTTCAGCTGTAAAGTGGGAGATACTTATTTTCCAGTCGGTTTCAGTAAAGCCATAATGACCGGTAAGGATGTCTTTAAAACTACTCATAGACAGGCATTTTGCGGTTAGGGGTTTAACTTTCTCTGTACTTTAATAGCTGTAAGAGTCAGGAATAGATTTGTTGGCAATATGGTATTTCTTTTCATTCCGGATAATCTATCGGTTGATATTCCCGGCGCCACCCCAATCGCGGAGTATGAGGGATGCAGCCAGGGCACCTTCATACATGGCCCGGGGAATGTCCCTGTGCCGGAAATAATTCAGGGAAAAAGCCGCCTGGTAACAATCTCCGCATCCGGTAGTATCTATGACTTTATCCACCGGGAGGGCGGCTTGATGATAGCTCTCACCCTGCAAGAATGCGCAGCTTCCTGCTGCCCCCAGGGTAACTACTACCAGTTTCCCGGTTTCATTAGCCAGCGCCTGATATCGGTCAAGAAGCTCCGGTCTGGCTGCAATAAAGGCAATATCCGTGTAAAGTAGGGTATCGTCCATTGAAAGTCCGTTTTCAATATCCAGGTAATCCACCGTAAGGAACTGTGTAGCTTTTTTCCTTCGGATCATTTCGGGAAAATTGGGATTATTGCCCGGCATGGCGATTAGGTCCTGACCGGAAACGAACCGCCAGTCCTCTTCCGAAAGCAGAAAAGTCTCATAGACGCCCCCATTCCACGTTCCTTCGATGCCAAATCGTTCGCCGGTTTCATCCACGAACAGTTGGTTGCTGGCGGTTGAACCCGGCTTGCTGTATATTCGACGGCTATCTATGCCGGCTTTCTCCAGGAATTCAAGGATCATCTCAGCGTACAGGTCCTTACCTACACAGGCAATCATTGAAATGTCTGAATCCGGGTCTAGTTGTTTCCACATGGCTGCCAGGTTCAGGGAATTTCCGCCGATGCAGGTTTTTTGTATCTGAGGGTAGTAATCCACACAGCAGGTTGTCAGAGCCAGGAGTTTCATGATAGTCGTTTACGCAATATTAAGGAACGTAGCACAAATCCTGAGCATAAATAATTGCATAATTTTGGGTAAAAGGAGCGAATGAGGATATTGCTTGTTACAAATCACCCTCTGATGATCCGGGTTAATAGATGAGTTTTTCTTTTCTCATGATCTGGCAGGCCCTTTCCGTTTCAGCATGACCGCTGTCCGCTGCATCAGGCAGTATGATAAGCTTTCGTCTTTTTTTTCCTTTTGGTGTTTTGAAGATAAATTTCACAGTAGCACGGCTGATACCCTTTATACCAGGCTTTAACCTGACCCGTATGATCATGTTACGGTCAATTTTAATGATTTTTGATCTGATCAGGTTGATCATCATATTGATGATCCTGTATAGTGCAATGACAGCCAGAATGATGGCAGGTGTAATCCTGTTAATGGTTGCCAGGTACAAACCGCCGAATAAGAGCAGGAAAATCAACAGGAAATCCAGGATAGGACGCCACCAGCTTATTTTTAGGAGATTAGATTTGGGTTCATCTTCGATTTTACCATTGCTTGTGAATAGGATCTGGTCCGGCAAGATGTGACAATATCCGCTTTTAACTCTGAATTTATTATCGTTATGTGTGGAATCCATGAGGTGATCCTGTGCGTTAGGGATTCAGGTTTATAGGGTATTAGTTACTAAGTGAGTGCTGCCTTTTTAAGTCGTATTTCTTTTTTATTCCGGGAAATTCCTGCACAAAGATAAAGGAACATTTTGTAAAAAAAATGCTTGAAAATTACTCCGGAGCAACACAGATTCAGGTTTTCCAAGGAAGTGTATTAATTTCACTTGTCATGTCTCAGACCTGAAGAGTCTGGTTGAAATTCTCTTCCCCAAATCTATGAATTATTCTTGTGAAAAGCTTGAAAGCCGATCCTTTATAAAGTCCTGCTCTCACTATTTCATAATAATATACCAGCGATAATGTTGCGGGCTTTTATTAAGTAAGTTAATTTAATAAACAGGCTTTCACAGGTTATTCGGAGGTTAAGGTAGTCAACTCAGCTATTTCGAAACGAGATTACATAGCAGTAATTTCTATCTTTGGATCCTGATAGTATTGATAACAAAACCATAAACTGATGAATCAATTCCGGAGATTTTTTGTCTCAATCCTCCTTGGGCTAAGCATACAAACCTGCATTTTTGCCCAGCTTACGCTGCAGGACATTCATACTGCTTCAGACCAGATTCTGGTCCTGCTTTTTACCAGTCCTGAGTATAACCTGGATGATCTCAATACAGATGATATTTCAGCCTGGACGGTTAACGGAAAGCCGGCAAAAGCTCTGTTTCGGTCTTCGGCACATGCCGAGGGCGCGGAGCATTTTGTATACCTCGAAACTGATCGGTTTGAGACCGGCAAAAGCTATGCTATTCAAACGCCCTATGGAAACGGGGACATTGTCTTTGATGCGAAGGAGATCCTGTGTGAATCAATTAAAACTAATCAAGCCGGATACAGTGCATTATCAAATGTCCGGTATGCGAATTTTGCTATTTGGACCGGCACCGGAGGGGGCAGAAAAATTGACGGTGTTGTTCCCGGCTATGAAGTCATTGATCAACATTCCGGGGAAGTAGTTCTCCGGGGAACCATGGAGGAGTTGGGGCAGGATGACTCTTCCGGTGATTTTGTCTATCGCATAGATCTTTCCGAAGTCAGCGAAGGGGGACCATACAAAATTGTAGTTGAAGGCTACGGTTCATCCTGGCCCTTTGGGATTGGTGACGAGTTTTCCAGGAAGCTGGCATATACCATTTTCAGGGCGCAGTATCTGCAGCGCTGTGGTTGTCCCATTGAAAAACCGGCTATTCGAAAGAAAGCCTGTCATTCCCTGGTCTATGATGTCGACGGACCAATAGGCGAAGCCAATATTGAAGTGCTTGGGAATGAACCGCACTTCAGTTGCTACGGGGGGTATCATGATGCCGGTGATGCTGATCGCCGGGCCTACCATATTGTCAATCCTATCGTGAACCTGATGATTTATGAGGCCTTCCCGGAATATTTTTTCGACGGGCAGTATGATATTCCCGGAGAGTTTGATGAGGAGTATACCATCCTGAGCTATACCAATGACATTCCCGATATTCTGGATGAGGCTGCATGGGGTACCCTGGTATGGGAGTACCTGCAAAATCCGGATGGCAGCATTCACTTTGGAACTGAGACAAAAGGTTATCCCGATCCATTTGATGCGCCCATGGATCAGGATGACAAGATGTATGGAACAGTAAAAACTGACCCACGCGCTACCTGTACCGGTGCGGGATTATTTATGCATCTCGCCCGTTTGATAGCGCCTTACGATTCCGCACATTCAGTAAAACTTGTTGAGCGGGCAGAAAGAGCCATGTCAGCAGGACAAGAGGATATGCAGGATCCGGAGAAATTGTACTATTCTATTCAAAAATATCTTCTTACAGGGGATGAGACCTCGCACAACATGATTCGTGAGCTATACACCATTGTCGATTCGATGGAATATCATATTTTCCGCACACAGGGCTATTCACTTAACGATATCCATTTCGATAACCCTGCTTACTTGTTTAGTTATGTCATTGAAAAAGAAAGACCCACGGATCAACATATCGTTGAATATTTTAAAAATGCTCTCAGGGCAACTGCCGATCGTAACCTGGAAATTCTGAACCAGACTGCATATCCTGTCGGAGCGATAAAAGGTGATGGTTGGGGGCGCTATGTGCGTCAGCCCATGTATGCAGGAGCTCCTATGCTCTGCTGGAGCCTTACTGGTGAACAGAAGTATGTTGATGGAGCATCGCAGTTGATGGATTACAAACTGGGACTGAATCCTTTAGGAATGAGTTATGTTACCGGACTGGGATTTCATTCACCCCATAATCCTCACGACAGGGAAAGTGCTTATACCAAAAAAACCGGCCTTGGACTTAAACCCGGAATCACCATTTTTGGTCCCGGTATTGCCGGAGGGTGGTACAAGCCAAAGATATTGCCCCCGGTTGATCAACGTGCCACTGAGCGTATCTTTGACGACGATCTCAGGTTGATCTATTACACAGAGTTTACCATCTTTGAAACCATGAGTCATGACGCATTATATACTGTTTTGGCAGGAGGTGGAAAGTGGAACGGGCAGGATCCCTATTAGCCGGATCTGTTCAAATTTCCGGAAGGATTGATCCCGTCTGGAAATAAAAGTCTATATTTAGCGTACTATCTCAAGTTGCTACAATTCATAAATAATACCCTGAGGCGTTTGATATTTGCCGCTGATTATGAGAATATAACATGAAACATACTTAAAATAACTCTGATTAAGCAATACATTAAAAAGTTCACATTATGAAGAAAAATTGGTTATTACTTGGTCTGATGCTGGTTGCGACGTTAATCGCATGTGATTCCGGCTCAGATTCAAAAAGTTCTAAAAAGGATGAGGATAAATCCATGCCCTCCCTGGAGATTGGTGAAGTATCCGATGAGCCCGTGCTCCTGCGGTATAAATTTACTCCCGGTGAAAGGGTAAATTATGACTATACAATGCTGATGGAGATGGATCTTGGAGGTTATGGCGAAATGGAAATGGATATGGCATTTAACGGGTACTATGATGTGGATACGGTTTACCCCGATGGATATGCGCTTGTTATGATGTATATCAAAAAGGTGAAATTCGATATCTCAGGCATGCCGGGAATGGAGGTAAACTATGATTCTGATAAAAAATCGGATCGTTCCAATCAGGAATATTACCAGATGAACGAACTGCTTGATGAAGCAGTACCTACCCTGGTTTCATCTCTTGGAGAAGTTGGTGATCTTGATGCTAACCCTCATTCAAGAACGTTTGCCGCTGCCAGCTCCCTGCTTAATAATGAGCAATTTCAGAACCTGATCGACGGATCCTTTCAGCAGTTAAGCCTGGATTCAATCCGTACCGGGGAGAAATACGAAGGGGGCCAGTTAAAAATTGGGAACTCAATGAACATGGATATGGATTTCAAAGGATCTTACCTTGTAAAAGCCGTTTCAAAGGATAAAAAGATTGCTGTCCTTAAGCCGATCGTCGAACTCACCGGGGAGTCGATCAAGGATGTAGATATGGATGGTGAGATTATATTCAACGTGGAAAGGGGAAATGTTGATGAATCATACATAAAGGCTGACTTTGATATGGAAATGGAAGGGCAGAGCTTTACTTCAAAGGTAAAACTAACCTACAAGTCCGATTCATAGGAACTCTTTTGGAAAAGATCTCGAACTGTGGTTGAGTTTCCCTAATTCAGCCACAGTTCTTTTTCAATTACATAAATTGTAAAAACCTATGGGCCGTCTGACTGCGGCAACTATTTCCTGTACAAAGGATCAGGAGTTTCATTCCGGTTCAAAGTTTTCTTTCGATAAATACTGGTAAACTCCATTGGTCCACCCGAAACCATCCTGATTAGGGTATTCTCCTCCACTACCCTTGGCCTCTGTGTCTTCAACATTGTATTTTTCAAGAAGTTTATAACTGCGATAATATTCTTTTTCTACAAGCCTGAGCCAACGGCTTTTTATGGTATCGGCCAGCTGGTAGTATCCATAGTTCCTAAGCCCCCGGATGGTCATCCATTGCAGGGGTGCCCATCCATTTGGGGCGTCCCACTGTTCCCCGGTGTGGTTAAGGCTTGCGACGACACCACCGGGCTTCAGAAATTCTTCTTCAATATGCTGTGCAACAGCCAATGCCTGTTCGGGTGTGGCAATATTAAAAAACAGGGGGTAAACCCCGGCCAGGGACATTACCGGGGTATGCCCGCCGGTGATAAAATCATAATCCATGTAGAATTCTTTGTCAGCATTCCAGCAATACTGTTGGATAGCCTGCTTGCGTCTGGCAGCCTTCTCGGTATATTCCAACGATCTGAGACTATCCTTTTTCAGGGTATAGGTCCTGGCAAGGCTTAGCTCCAGATGGTATAATAAGGCATTCAGATCAACCGGGATGATATCCAGGGTATGGATTGCCGAAAGGCTATACCTGCCGCTTGAATCCGGTGAGATCCAGCGGCTGGAAAAATCCCAACCTGACTCGGCAGCAGCCCGAAGCTGGGGAAATATGAACGGTCTATTTGCAGAATTATCGTTTTGACCAACTTCCCTGGCAGTAGCCAGGTCTTCGCGAAAGCTTTCCGGACGGGGTGTCCCGGTTCCGCTCCAGTAACGGTTCAGGATGTTCTTTTCATCGAGCCGGATGACATGCCTGTATTGCCTGCAGTCAGAGGAAAGTTCTCCGACTCCCTGCATCCAGAATGTGTATTCCTTCTCCAGTGCATCCAGGTAGTGAGCATATACATTTTCACCTTCCCTGGTAGCCAGGATTTCAAGCATCAGCGAAAAAAATGGAGGTTGGGAGCGCTCAAGGTAATAACTCCGGTTCCCATTGGGAATATGTCCGAAAGTGTCCAGTAAGCAGGTGAAATTTTCGATCATATTGCGGATGATGGTGTATTTCCCGTCAACCATTAGTCCAAGCATGGTGAAGTACGAATCCCAGTAATAGATCTCTCTGAATCGGCCGCCCGGCACGATGTATGGGTAGGGAAGGGGGATCAGACTGCCACTCCCGAATGTATCGGCCGGTCGTTCCAGGTAATTCCAGAGCTGTGCAATGTGGATATTAATCTCAGATGAATCGCTGCTGTAGGTGTCGTCGTGTTCCGGAAGGATAAAATGGTCGGTCACGAATTTTTTCAGTATACCAGGCCCTTCCTTGTTTTCGAGCTTGCCATATGCCTGGAGGATAGAATCTACCGGGTACTTTGGGATACAATCTACAAAGGTTTTACTGTCAGGAAATATCTGGTCGCCAAGTTGGACGTCAATAAAGAGCTGCCCAAGGTCTTTATCCGGTTGATAGGCTGACTGGGCATTCAGTTCAGCCACCAGGGGCAAAAAGAGGAATAGGATCAGTAGGTTAAGTTTGACCGGGCGCTTTTGCATGATAAATTTCGTACTTTGTGCCATACAAAGGTAGGGCAGATTGCCGGTATTTCCATGCAAAGCACCGGCAGCTGTTAGCTTGTTACCCCAGAGTATGAAGGCAATCTGCTTTGGTTAACAAGCTCGATATTATTTAGGCCGTGTGCTCCATTTAAAAGCAAACACACCCCCAACAATAAAAATAACTGCATAGGCCAGCACCCAGATCAGGTGTTCCGATACATCCAGCAGGCGTCCGCCGTATACCATGAACCTCAAAGCATCGGCAGCATGGGCAAAAGGCATAGCATATCCAACTGTTTTAAACACTCCACCCATCATTTCCAGTGGAGTCCAGATATTTCCAAAAAGGCTGGCGGCTGTAATAATGATGGAGCCCACACCCGATACCTGGCTGACAGTGAAGAAAGAACCCAGGATTAATCCTAAACCAATGCAGGTGATGCCGACCAGGAACAGGATCAGCAGGATTCCAGGGATATTGGCATAGTTGGCACCAATGGCATAGCCTGTAAGCAGGCATGAAGCAATCATTAGCAACGAAAGGGCAAGGAATGGCAGCAGATAGGCCAGAATGAAATCCAGGGGTTTCAGGGGGGTGGTTAAGAGCCTTAGTAAAAACGCACTCTGTTTATCTTTCGCCAAAAGGGTGGCTGAAAACATTAACAGAAAGGTGAAACTAAAAATGTTCACTACCGGTGCCAGTTCAGTAGGTGAAAATACGTGGAACCTGGTTCGTTCATAGATGGAAGCGAAGAGTAAAACCATGACCAGGGGTAAGGCTATGCCTAAGAGTACAGTCACCGGATCACGGAACAGCTCCTTGAAATTTCTTTTGGATAAGCTGAGGAATCTCATGACTCACCTCCCCGCTCAGTAAGTTCAATAAAGACCTCATCAAGGGTTGGTTCCCGAAGCTGGAGTCCTTCGATCTTCAGTTTTTTGGAGCGCAGATAATCCATAATATCATAAATATCGAGCTCGTCTGCCTCAATGAAAAGGTTTGTATTGTCATTTCTGACCATCAGATTCTTTGCCTTCAAACCTTCAAGTACTTCAGGAATAATGATATCAGTGGTAATATGCAGGGACTGGCCTTTTCTGAATCGTTTTTTTAGCTCGAAAGATGTACCCTCGTCAATAATTTTTCCTGCCTTCATAATGGCAATATGATCAGCCAGGGCATCGGCTTCCTCAAGATAATGTGTTGTAAGCAGAATGGTCTTCTCTCCCTTTAGCTTTTCGATATAGTTCCATACTGATTTCCGGGCATGGGGGTCGAGGCCGATGGTTGGTTCGTCCAGAAAGACAATTTCGGGATCCGACATCAGCGCCATGGCGATACTCAACCGGCGTTGCATTCCTCCCGACAGCTTCCTTGACTGGGAGCCTTTTCTCTCTGTGAGCTCCATGAGGTCTATAAGCTCTGCAGAACGTTTTTTAATCAGGTCCTTACTTAGTTTAAAAACACCTCCTATCAGGGCAAGGTTTTCCTGAGGGGACAGGTGGGTGGCTATGGCTGTTTCCTGTGGGGATACACCAATGATCTTCTTAATCTTTTCCGGATGGTCTGTAATGCTGTTCCCCATTACCTGGGCATTACCTTTACTCGGGGTAAGCAGGCAACAGAGCATTTTAATGGTAGTTGTTTTTCCTGCACCATTGGTTCCGAGGAGTGAGAAGATCTCACCTCTCCTGATTTGAAAAGAAATGCCATCTACCGCATTTACCTTCCCGAAATTTTTGGAAAGCTGCTGGATATCAATGGCAATGGAGTTATCTGCAGGAGTCATGGTTTGAAGCTTAGTATCAGAATTGATGCCCGAAAGATAGAAAATTCCATATAAATAAGAATGAGAATCCAAGGATATACTTTACCGGATTGTATACCCGGGGTAAAAAAAAGGATTATGCCATGGTGCAGGCATAATCCCTGAATATCCTGGTGGATGTTGTTCCTATTCCATTTTGCTTACCCGGTGCAGGATAACAGTATCCTCATTTCCTTCCGGGAGAAAATCAGTGGGCCTTCCTTCATTGTTGAAGTCGATCCTGATTTTCATTTCATCTTTGCTTAAAAACTCAATGATTCCAATAAAACGTCCAAATTCTTCTGCATCATCCAGGGTGGTAAGAACAAAATCGATATGGTGCGGAGCAAGACTGTAATCGATCGTGTAGGTCAGTTTAACATGAGTATCTTCAACGATAAAATCTTTTCCTCCCATAGTTTCACCATCCGTGGTGATGGTAGCATATCCATCCGCATCGAACTTGAAAAAACCTACCTCACCATCACTGGTACCTTTCCAAATACCAACATGTTTACCCTGTGAAAAAACAGCACAGGTGACTAAAAGCAGGAGCAGGGCAATAGACGTCTTTTTGATCATAATAAAAACATTAATATTAATAACGGCCCTAAGTTAATGAATTGCAGTAAATCAACCTTGTAATTTGAATGAATTTCTTAGGTTAGAAATGCATACTTTGTTTATGTAATCCCGGCTCTCCAGTGTCCGGATACGGACATGTATTCGAGCTTTCTCAGATCTTTATCCGGAGCATTAATTGCCAGTACTGGTTGTATTCCCTTTCTTCACCTAGTATATCACCGATATCGTTGGTCTGTGTTGTAGCACTGGTATACATCAATCCTCGATTGTAGCGCAATCCGACATCAAACCACTTAAAAAGGCTGTATTGTACCCCGAAAAGACCTGATACCTCGAATCTGTTAGTGTAAAGCTGGATGCAATCAAAACGTCCATCGACGGTCTTTACATATGCCGAGAATAAATAACCGAGTTCCGGGCCGGCCGAAACGGAAAGTCTTTTTGTAAGATACAGGTCAACTAAAACAGGCATGTGGAAGTAGTTCATTTCATATTTTGTATCGATGTAATTGTACCTGTAATCGCTGTTCCTTTGTGCACCCTTGCGAATAAAGCCGGGTTCCATCGAGAGCCCCAGGAAACGTCCGTTTCTATACCCGAGATAGCCATTCAGGTTGAAGGAGGGCATGCTCATATACGTCCCGCCACTGGTAACCAGGTCCTGGCTTGCCACTCTGACATCGGCCATGTCGAAGCCGGCAGCAACACCAATCCGCCATTCTCGTTCACGTTCGGAGGCTTTTGCATTTATCGGGCTCAGTAAGATCACTGTCAGAAATATCAGACTTATCTTTTTCATAGTAGTATAGTTTTGGTTCAACGCTCTATAAAGACACAAAATCAGGGCCAGGGATGTATGTTTGAGGAAAATATTCTTCAAAGAGCA
The DNA here is from genome assembly GCA_016931575.1 of Bacteroidales bacterium. Taxonomy (GTDB): domain Bacteria; phylum Bacteroidota; class Bacteroidia; order Bacteroidales; family UBA10428; genus UBA10428. Next base: position 65,925 of record JAFGEO010000055.1, read on the forward strand.
ATTTCTTACCGCTTTGGAGGAGCGTCGGATTTTATTCCGGGCAGGTGGATTTGCTTTCCACTTTCAGGAGAAAGTCATGAACGGCTTTCAGAACAGCTTCCGGCTGGTCATAAACTGTGGCATGGCCGGCATCTTCAATTATTACCATTTCAGCATTCCGCGATAGTTCTTTGAAGTTCATCACTGATTCCGGGCGGGCTTCATCGTAGCGACCGGCCATATATAAGATGGGTTGTGTAATTTCCGGCAGGAAAGCCGATCGATCAAAGTTGATCAGAGGACCGGTAACGGTAAATTCCGTGGGCCCCCACATGTAATTATAGATATCATCGTTGAAGCCCGAACATTTGTCGCAATCAGGAAAATCCGGGTAGGGTCCGTTCCCCCGGTTCATATAGCGGGAATAAAAAGAATCTGCTGCAGCCAGGTATGCCGATGCCTGGTAATCTCCCAGGGATTCATATTTCAGCAGGGTGTCCTGCAAATACTGAGGCATCCGGGAGATAAGGATCCTTGAGTCTTGCATCCACACCGGGGTGCTTATCAGGGGGCCTGAAAAGATGATGGAACATACTCCCTTCGGATTCCGGGAAGCCATGTATTCAACCAGGATGCTTGCTCCCCAGGATGACCCAAGGATATGCAGTTCACCAAGGTTCAGGGCCTTGCGTAAACTATCGATCTCATCGACAAAGCGCGGTAAATTCCAGAGTGTTGAATCTTCAGGACGGTCAGAGCATCCGGAGCCAAGCTGGTCATAGAAAATAACCGGCCGCTCACCGGCCAGTTTTGAAAAATAAGGGATCATTCCGCAGATGCTCCCTCCGGGGCCGCCATGGATGAGAAGCAGGGGGACTCCCTCTTCACGGCCTATTTTTTTATACCAGATACGTCCGCCTTTCACCTTCACATATCCCTCTTCCTCAGGATAATCCTGGCAGATAACCGTAGCAGTTATTAGCAAGAGCATCACTATAAGGATAGGGCTTCGTTTCATATTTTTTACTTCTAAGAATGCATTAAATTATCTGGACAACAAGTGAATATAAACTGTAGGTCAGGTATATTCCTCCGGCAAAGAAGACAACTAACTGAATGTTCCTTTCACGAATGGCAAATGCCAGACTTAGAGGGATTACAGCCCAAATCAGCGCAATAAACTTGGTGGAGACAGCAAAGGTCAGGGAGGTGAAGAAATCAGGAAAATATTTCAGCATGATCGCGTAATATGCCCGCACCAGCAGCATCCATCCTACAAAAATGAGAATCAGGGTATCTGCAGGGAATTCTTTTTCCGGTCTGGAGCCCCTCACCACTTTGGGATTGGAGCCAAAGATGTTTTCTTTCGGGTTGCTATCCCTGACCAGTATCGATAGGATCCACAGGACCCCTATCACCGGGATCAGGGTAAGCAGCAGGATCCAGCCTGTGTTGCCGACATCATGCAATCTTCTGATCGTTACAGAGAATGCAGGAATCAGGATCACAGCCAAATAGCCTGGAAAACAGTAAGCAAACGGCAGTTTGAAGAGGTCGGGGAAGTAAGTGTTGTCGATGATAAGAGCAGCGATTAACAGAAGGATATTTACGAGCATAAACATCCAGAATTCCTTGCGTACAGCTCTTCCTCTGAAATTCAGGAAATTCTTAAAACCAAGCAGGTACCATCTCATGGGTAATTGGTGGTATTAACGTAAAAAACCCTTAAGGAGACCAGAATAAACTCATTAAGATTTTAAACTTACAGATTTCCGTGCAAAAATAAAAACCGGAAGACTGTGTTTCGAATTTTCCCTACCAGTTAAGCAGCCAGGCAAAAATCAGGGGAGCTACGATGGTCGCATCTGATTCGACAATGAATTTTGGCGTGTCGATCCCCAGCTTTCCCCAGGTAATTTTTTCGTTGGGAACAGCACCCGAGTAGGAACCGAAACTGGTTGTAGAGTCGGATATCTGACAGAAGTAACTCCAGAAAGGTGTGTCTGTACGCTCAAGGTCCTGGTAAAGCATCGGGACCACACAGATTGGAAAATCACCAGCAATCCCTCCTCCGATCTGGAAGAATCCTATGCCATTATTCTGTGTATTTTCAGTATACCAGTCGGCCAGCCATACCATGTATTCGATCCCCGACTTCATGGTTTGTGCCTTCAGTTCCCCCTTGATGCAATAGGAGGCAAAAATATTGCCCATGGTGGAGTCTTCCCAGCCCGGAACCACGATCGGAAGATTTTTTTCTGCTGCTGCCAGCATCCAGCTGTTTTTGGGATCGATCTCATAGTACTGCTCCAGCACTCCGGAAAGCAGGAGCTTATACATGTACTCATGAGGAAAGTAGCGCTCACCCTTCGATTCGGCATTTTTCCAGATCTCGTGAATATGTTTTTGAAGCCTGCGAAATGCTTCTTCTTCCGGGATACAGGTGTCTGTTACCCTGTTGAGGCCCTTTTCAAGCAAGGCCCACTCCTGTTCAGGAGTAAGGTCACGGTACCCTGGTACCCGCTGATATTTTGAATGGGCGACGAGGTTCATCAGGTCTTCTTCCAGGTTTGCACCGGTACAGGAAATGATTTGCACCTTATCCTGGCGGATCATTTCAGCCAGCGACCTTCCCAGTTCGGCTGTGCTCATGGCTCCGGCAAGGGTAATCATCATTTTATTTCCCTGCTTCAGTTGTTCTTCATAGGCTTTGGCAGCATCGATAACTGTTGCAGAGTTGAAGTGCCGATAGTGTTCCAGCATGAAGGCTTTGATTTCTCCCTTTGACATATCGCAGATCATTAAATGTTTTTTTTCTTTGGGCGTCCTATTTGTTATTGTACCCCAGGATATTAAACATCTCGGTTACAGATTGTTCTTCCCGGTAAACGTAATCAACAAAATTCCCTTTATCATCCCGGTCAATTATGACGTGTTTGGGAGAAGGGATCAGGCAGTGTTTGATGCCGCCATATCCGCTTATGGAGTCCTGATATGCTCCGGTATGGAAGAATCCCAGGTAAAGGGGTTCCTTGTCCTTATCGCTGTACTTGGGTAGGAGCACTTCCTGGTTCAGGTCCTCAGAGTTATAGTAATCGGAGTGATCGCAGCTAATCCCGCCGATATTAACCCTTCCGTACTCATTCTCCCATTTATTGATGGGAAGGAGGATGAATTTTTCGTGGATCGACCACGCGTCCGGAATGGTATTCATCAGGCTGTTGTTTACGATGTACCAGGTTTCCGTGTCGTTCTGCTGCTTTTGCTCAAGTACCTTAAAAATGATGGCTCCCGATTCCCCGACCGTATACTTGCCAAATTCGGTGTAGATATCTGGTTCATGCACGTTTTCCTTCGTGCAGGCATCCTTGATATTGTTGATGATCTCGTTGATCATGTATTCGTAATTGTACTCAAAACCCAAATGGTTCCGGATGGGGAACCCACCTCCCAGGTTGAATGAATTCAGGTTTTTGCTCTCCTTTTTCAATTCAACATAAAGCTTGAGGGCTTTCTGAAATTCACCCCAATAGTACAGGGTATCTTTAATGCCGGAGTCTACGAAGAAGTGAAGCATCCGGAGCTCTACTTTCTCATTGTCCCGGATATGTTGTTTGAAGAAATCCAGCAGCTCTGTATGAGGAATTCCCAAACGAGAGGTATAGTAGGCCGACTGAGCTTCTTCGTTAATTGCCATTCTTAGCCCGATCTTAATGGGCTTGGTGGTTTTCATTTTCATGATACGGTCCATCTCTTCCTTGCTATCAAGAATGATCACCGAGTTGGAGAAGCCGTTTTCCTGCAGCTGTAGGATCTTGATCAGGTAGTCATCAGTCTTATACCCATTATGAATAATTATGCGGCTTTTATCGATTTTCTTTCTCTCATAAAGGTTCAGAATGAGGTCGATGTCGAAGCTGGATGAGGTTTCCAGGTTGACTTTATGCCTCAGGGCTTCCTGTATGACATGATAAAAGTGGTTACACTTGGTACAATAGCAGAAATGGTATTTACCTCTGTACCCGTTGTTTTTTATGGCTCGGTTGAAAAGGTTCCTGGTTTTTTTTATTTGTGCACCAATTTTTGGAAGGTATATAAACCTGAAGGGAGTGCCGTGTTTTTCGATCAGATACTTTAGAGAGACACCGTGAAACGTAAGATAGCCATCTCTAAGGTCAAAGCCTTCCTGCGGGAAGTAATAGCTTTGCTCAATCAGGTCAAAATAGGTATTCTTCATTTATTCAATAGCTAGTGAAGTTGTCAGTACTATGCTGCATTTGTTTTTGAAGCTTTTCAGGTCCGTACTTTAAAAAAATTTTCGCAAAGGAAATAAAATAATCATTTAAATTCGGAAAATTAACTTAAAAATTCCACCCAAAAATGAAATTAATTCGACCTTCAATTCCTGATGCGATGTCCTGATAAATAGCCTTTTGCATGATGTTTAAGAAAATAGCCTGCCATTCCTGTATATTTTAATGGCTCTGTCGCGTCCCACTTTGTGCTCAACCAGGGGTGAAGGGTAGTCAGGAGTGTCGATTTCAGGGATCCATTTTTTGATGTAGGCTCTATCCGGGTCAAATTTCCTGGCCTGCTCAAGTGGGTTGAAAATCCGGAAGTATGGTGCTGCATCACAACCTGTACCTGCAGCCCACTGCCAGTTGCCATTGTTTGATGAAAGCTCATAGTCAAGAAGTTTTCCAGCGAAGAAGGCCTCCCCCCAGCGCCAGTCGATCAGCAAATGTTTGGTAAGGAAGCTGGCGGTTATCATCCGGACCCGGTTATGCATGTACCCCGTGGCACTGAGCTCGCGCATCCCCGCATCAACCAAGGGGTAGCCGGTGATTCCTTCGCACCATTTCCGAAATTCTTCTTCATCATTCCGCCAGGAAATGCCATCGTAGTTCCGTTTGAAATTCCGGTCTGTAAGCTCGGGGAAATGGTAAAGGATCTGAGCGAAGAACTCTCTCCATATCAGCTCAGACAGGAATACTTCCCCGCTTGGCTTCAGCTGGCTCATCAGTTGTCGGATCCCTAGTGTTCCGAACCTGAGATGAGGACCAAGATGGCTTGTTGCATCCTGCGCCGGATAGTCCCGCAACCGATCATATTGATCAATCCGTGAGAGATCAAAAGGTTTTACTCGCTGAGCTGAAGGCATAAACCCCAGATTTTTTAACTCAGGGAAGGGGAATTTCGAACGGTAAAAGTTCGTTGTATTATCCAGGCTGAACGGGGAGAGTTTATGGTTCCTGGATTGCTTAAGCCATTTTCGTTTATAGGGAGTGAAGAGGGTATAGGGTTTTCCATCCGATTTAAGGATATCCCCGCCTTCAAAAATTACCTGGTCCTTGTAGCTGTGAACAGCTATTCCCTTATCAGACAGAAGGGCGGTAACTTTTCTATCCCGCTCCAGGGCGTAGGGTTCATAATCACGGTTGAAGTACAAGCCATCAAGCTCATAGTCACAAAGGATGGCCCTCCAGATGGTGAGTGGATCTCCCTTGCGGATGCTGAGAGAACTCCCAAAGACAGAGAGCTGTTGGTTAAGCTTTTCAAGTTGGCGGTAAATGAAGGAGATCCGGGCATCATCGGCCGGCAGCTCATCGATGATGTTCGTATCAAATAGGAAGAGGGGCAGTACCGGGCTGCCTCCTTTCAGGGATTGAGTAAGGGCCAGGTTATCCTCCAGACGCAGATCCCTGCGAAACCAAAAAACGGAAATCTTTTTCATCGTGAATTCACGCACGGCAAATGCTTAATTTTATTCCTGTGTCTGAACTAACAAAAAAAGCTGCAAGAGGTTTGTTTATAGGTACTTGAATTAATGCTCAGCTCTACCTGTTCGTCATGATTCTTTTTAGTCAATCCCAAAAATAAAGGGGAAAGTGAAAACAACGATCAGAACCCATGCTGCATATACCGGTAACCAGATGGCAATTGCCTTCTCAATGCTTTTTATCTCTCCATGCATAAAAACAGCCCGAAAGAATCTAAGGGTGATAAGGGCCAGGTTGCCGAAGATTAACAGGTTCGAGCCGAGAACTGCCGTCCGGTTAGGAGAAAATCCATACTCCCCAAGCCGGTAAATGATGGCTGACAGGGCGATCAGATCAATAATGAGGGTTATTATACACAACAAAAGGAGCATAAGCTTCCTGATTTTTTGTTGATTGTCAGATGAAAATTCTGAAATTGAAAAAACAATGATGGCCATGACTCCCAGCAGCATTATGTTGAAGACGATCAGGAAGATACGGCTGCGGTAGAGATCAATGCCGGCAAGGGGAATAGCAAAGAGGTAGATGATCAGGGTGATCAGCACCAGGGGGACAAAAATATTAGCAATCGCCGGGGCCAGGCGGTTGGTAATGTTTGGATAATTGTGCAGCAGGAAGGCTGCCACAGCTGGAACGATCACAAATCCAAAAATAACGATGTTTTCCATGTAAAATTCGGCGATATCAACTCCAATGACATAGAAAAGCCCGAGGGTAACGCCTGTCAGAACACCTCCTGCAATATAGATCAGGGTGCTGAGGATCACCAGGTCTCCGTTATAGCGAAGGAAATTTATTCGCTTGTCCAGATTTTTCAGGTCATAAGCTATATGCACCAAACCAAAAATGCACCAAAGTACCAAAGGGGTATGGATCCAGGACAGGAATACGGCATGGCCTTCATCCCTTGCGGGAAGCAGGTTGATGAACAAAACAGGTAGCGCGAAAGCCACTAAGGTAATGAGCCCTTTACGGGTTTTTTGCATCCCCATGGAAAGAGCGGTGTAGAGTGTAATACCCAATGCAAGGATTACAAAAAGATTGCGCTCATAAAAATGAAACTGTCCTTCATCAAATGAGAAAATATCCGGAAGTTTAACCAAAACAGCAGCCAGGATGGCTGAGAGCAGGAGGAATAAAAAATCATTTCTGGTAATTTTACCTTTTTCTGTTGTTCCTGCAGCGTGTATATCAAGTCTGGCCTTCCAGAAGGAGGCAGCTGGCTTATCGGCTATTGTTGGATAAACAGCCTGGAAATCCCTGGCGAAGGCTTTTTTATCTTTGCGATAAAGTTTTTCAAGCTCTTCCGGGTGCTCCAGGTTTTTAAGGATCTGATTTTCATGCATGATAGTGAGTTTTTAGTTTCTTCTATCACAAGGTCCGACAGCACATAAGCATAAGTTACCGAAAAGTACGTAAATTGTGTGAAAACCAAAAGAGGAACTGACTGTCAGGCGAAGGGCGCTGTCCCCTAATTTTCCTCGCTGCATTCCTGAACAGCTTCGGTAAAAGCTTTCTGAAAGCTTTTCATCCACTCTTCATATTTCTTCTGGTTTGCAAAGAACTGCCATTGAACATCTGCCAGATCAGCCATAATAATCTGGGTGTTCAGGTATTCCTTATTCAGGCTGCTGATTTTTGTCCGAAGTTTAACGATCTCCTTTCGGTCATCCTCATCCTGATCGTCAAGTTGGTTGATCTTTTCCGCAAGTTCATTGTAATCTTCGATCAGTGACTTTTGTTTGCATTCCAGGGTGCCTAATTCTTTTCCGGTAATTTTCGGATCTTTGGGCAGTTGGTTTTTTCCGTCGGACTCACCTGATTTACATCCTGAAAAAAGGAAAAGGAAAAAGCTGATGGCCAGTGTGGCCAGGGTGATTTTTTTCATCTGTTCATTTTAAATATGAGAAAATTATTGGCAGTACCAGTCTATTCTTTTGTTGAGGCGGTCTGTTCCAGTCCGGCATATTTTCAGGTCCGCCAAAAGGAATCTGGTAAGATAATTCCCGTTCGTCTAGTAATAATCCTCGTAGTTAAAGGAGTCTTCCTCATCGTCAGGGGACGGATTCAGATCGTAGGGCAAATCAACGGTAGACTTAAATAATTTTGCTACTTCTTCCCACTGTTTCTCGTCCTCGAAATATTTTGAAAAGACCTTCAATGCAATTCTGTTCTTTTTCAGCTCATACTGGATAGCCTTCTTTCTTAGTTTATTCTCCTTCAGCATAAGTTTGGCATACTCCTCCCGGTTTTTGTCCTCCTGCGGGTATTTCAGTTTATATCGGGCAAGTTCATACTCCACCATGAGTTTTGCCTGCCTGACATGCAGCCGGGTCATTTTTTTTACGCCATACTGAGGAGTGTTGCAGGCAGTGGTCAGGAAAATAACCGCGAGAGCAGCTAGTATCAGATTTATATTTCTTTTCATCTTCGGATCTGTTTTGTTCTTACTCTTAAGGCTTTTCAGTTACGCCCCGTTTTTATAGTAGTTACCGGCGTCTACTTTTTTTTCATGTTTCGGGAGGGAAAAACGATTACTATGGTACATGCGGATCAATAATCGTAATCGTCATTGAAGTCATCGTAAAAGTCTTCCTCGTCTTCGTCCTTCTCCTTGCATTTCTTCATGGCTTTTTCCTTGGCATTTGTGTAGTCTTCTTCCCATTTTTCGTATTCTTTCTCATCTTCATACACTTTCCAGCCTTTGGAAAAAAGGTCATCAATTTTTAGTTCCAGTTTGGCCATATCCTCATCGAGCTCATAGATCTCTTCTGTCAGATCGACATATTTTTTTCTGTCTGCTTTCTTCTCCAGGTCGAGATCTTCACGCTTTTCATCCAGTTTTCCCCGTTCTTTGGAGAGGTCTTTGATTTCACATTCAAGATCTCCGGCTTTCTCTCCCAGTTTTTCAGGATCGTTATTACTGCAACTCATGAATAAGCTTGTCAGAAGGAGCGATGCAATAAACAGGGGTAAGAATCTTTTCATCGTGTTTCAGTATTAGGTTTTCCTACTCATATGGCTTTTCGGATTCCGCCTTTTGCAGACCTGTCGAGGTCAGGATTTATTTTGTTCTTGTGCTTCATCAAATTTGCGGATTTTCTTTCAAAGTTCCATGAATTTCTTTCGAAGCTTTCTGGATTAGGTCACCATTCAGGATATCCCATTGTGAGGATTAAAAACAAATTCTGCGACCCCGCATTTTTTAAAACACCAGGCCGCAGAATTTCAATTAACAGTTGCAGATCAGAAATCTGCCCCCGCTTGCAATGGTAATGTCAGCGGAATTCCTAATCTCCGTCTACTTCTTTGTCGTAGCACTTATCCTTTATGTATTCCTCCATGGCCTTTTCAAGCTCTTCCTCATAGTCGTCATATGCTTTTTCATCGTCATACTTTTTGAGAAGGGCTTTGTTGAGTTTCATGGCTTTCATACTAAGTTCCATGCTTTCAAGCTGAATATCCAGAAGGTCAATCTGAATATCCTCGATTTCTTTCCGGTCGTCTTCATCCTCCTGATCAAGTTTGTATAATTCTTTTCTCAGATCAGAGGCTTCTTTGTTTAGTTCTCTTTGTTCGCAGGTAATTTTCCCCATCTTTTTACCGATACGTTTGGGGCCTTTGCAATTGGTGAATAAAAAAACAAGCATGAGAGCACTAATAGAAAATAACATAAATCTTTTCATAGATAACTCAATTATAGTTTACCTACTCGTATGGCTTTTCGGATTCCGCCCCTTTTTTTATAGTAGTTACAGGACTCTACCTTATGATAAAGGGAAAAATTGATTGTAAGGGTATGTTAATTACACTGAATGATCAGGCGGGAAAATGCCGGTTAATCACATTCCTTATACTCTTTCTTAAAGGCTTTTTCGGCTTCATCCGAGAAATCTTCATAATCTTCCTTGTCGTCGTAGTTGCGATATGCCTGAATTTGAATGTCGATGCTTTTCAGGCTAAGCTTGCTGATTTTTTTATTGAGTTTTTCGATATCCATCTGAATATCTGCGTATTCCCCTCTATCGTCCTCTTTATCCAGATCCAGTTTAGCGGCATCTTTTTGAAGATCAGAGATTTCTTCCCTGAGTTCTTTTTCTTCACAGGAAAGTTTTGCGACTTTTTTACCTAAAGATTTTGGGCTCCTGCCACACGAGGTACCTAATGACAAAAGGAACGTGCCTATAATCAGGAATATAATTGTTCGTTTCATATGCTTTATTTTAAAATTATGTAATAAAAAAAAATAAGGTATGGATTCATGAAAGGTATCCGCTATGCGGAAGACCATGGCAAGTGCTTAATTATTTACACTCGTCATAAGCATCATCATAAGCATCCTCAAAATCTTCCAACCAATCATCGTACTTATCCTCATCGTCGAATACTTTCCATTTTTTGCTTTCAATGTCATCCTGCTTCAGTTCCAGCTTAAGGATTTTCTTCTGGAGCTTTAACTGTTTGATCATAAGTTTTTCAATTTCTTTACGGTCACCCTTGTCATCTTCATCAAGGTCATTCATGTCGTCTCGAAGGTCGTCGTATTCTTCTTCCAGCTCGTCAATCTGGCAGTCGAGTTTAGCATATTTTTTGCCCAAGCTTTCAGGATTATTGCAGGCAGTGAATAAGCCTATCATACAGATTAGTATGATGAATAAAAAAGGAATTCTTCTCATGCGGTGTCTAGATTAAGGTTTACCTACTCATAAGGCTTTTCGGATTCCGCCCCGTTTTAAAAGGTAGTGACTGGACTCTACCATCCAAAAAACCAGCGGGAGTCAGGATACTTATAGTATAATCCTGATGCCGGGACCTGGTTTTCACTTTTAAATGTACAAAAGTTTCTTAAACCACCAAGGGCATTTACGGCTTATTGGAGCATCTGAAAGTGAGCATCCGCCTGAGCGGCAGGTCACAGAGGTCAGGGGAAACTCCTGATTATCCAAGCATTCCTGCTTAAGTTCAAATCCAGATCCTTCCCTGATTTTTTTATCAACAGATATCAACAGGGGAAAAGAAAGTTGGCTATTAATGCCTTCTTTGAAGTGCATTAAACAGGGGCTGGCCGGTATTCGTGTGGGTAAATAATATTTCCGGCCCAGAAGGAAATACCCCCTGAGCCGGAAAAATTTGCTCTTTGTTTCGATATTATTCGAACATAGAAGGATCCATTTCCTTCAGCATGTCGATCTCATCCTGTTTTTTACAGTCTTTAGCATCTTTTGCTTCATCAACTACAGCTTCCAGGTATTCTTTCATCCACTCTTTCTTCTCCTTATCGTCCATGTCTTTGGTAACCTCGTCCATGTCTTTTTCTAATTCATCGAAGGCCTCTTCGTCTCCGTCGCAAACAGCTTCAACCATTTTTTTAGCCATTTTCTTAGGGCTGTTACCGCAGTTTGTCATAAGGAAAGAGACCATTAAGGCGGCGACAAATAACAGAGTAATTTTTTTCATAATTAGTACAATAATTTAAGTTGTCCTACTCATAAGGCTTTTCGGATACGCCCCGTTTTTTTAGTAGTTTCAGGACTCTACCTGTAACCTTCCCATTTAGGAGAAGAGAAGGCTGGAATCAGTCAGATGTAAGGTAACTGTATGGCTTACCTCATAAATTTAATGAAGTTTATTATTAAATCTGAAACTATTTTTTAAGAATTTTTAGCATTTCCGCATATAGTTTTGATACTGAATAAGATGCCGGATTGTTATTCTCCATGCTGGAAAAGGGCTTCCAGCTCCCTGTTGACGTTTTCTGCAGTCTCACTGTCTGGCACGTACTGATTACAGAGTAGCGACATTCTGTAAAAAATTGCTTGTTTGGCAGGAAGCTCATAGGTTTCATCTTTGGTGTCCTCCAGGACCACATCCAGAAGTTTTTTTATATGCCACTCTCCCTTTTGAGGTTCACCCATCACGAACCAGGCCTGAGCCAGCGCAAGATAATTCCAGTCGGGGTCAAGTTTGTCAGGGTTAAAATTCTGATCACAATAGTCCAGAATATTCATGGCATTTTCTATCTTGCCCTCCGAAGCCAGTTTGTTTGCCAGTTGACTATACGTATTCAGGAGAATTGAATAAACCATCTGCATGGTTTTCTCCGGTTTTTTATTAAGGTTTATGGGATAATTTATCTTATTATACAGAATGTCATACTGCCTTGCGGTATTCATCATATCGCAAGGGTAGGGCATCAGCTTATAGGCAAGTCCTTCCTGTTGCAGATAGTTTTTAAATCCGAAGGATTGTGGCAGATAAGGATTTGTAAAATAAACAGGACGAATAAAACCCTGGCTATTGATAATATCGAGGACTGCCAAATCACTCCTTGTCACGATACTATTCTGAAGAAAAACCGGTAAACTGTAGGACTGACCAGGAGTCTGATTGTAAAATAGCTCAAAATCAGGAATACCAGATGAATAGATATCCATGCTCAGTTTCCTTCCAGGTATATAATCCCTTTTGGCGTTGTATAACTGTAACTTGGTGGAGGGATCATCGGAGACAATGAAGTCAATCATATCTCCCAAATTTAAGGAGGCGTTGGAATTGTTTTCTTTCACGTATATATAATCGGCTCTTGAGTCATTATAAAATGAATCCGGGATTTGCATCTTGACAGGTTGGTCGACAAAATCCTTTTTTCTCAGGTGTGAGATATAACGGGGAGCATAAAGCAATGACAGGTTGATAACCGATACATCCTGACGGTTGCCCAAAACCTCCTGAATGTATAATAAAGGATAGGTGTCATTGTCTCCGTTGGTGAAAAGGATAGCATTGCTATCGCACGAATTCAGGTACCTTCTGGCTTGATCCAGCATGAAGGTATCATATAGACCTTCTTTAAGTTCTTTTTTTGCTTCGTTACGATTTTGAAAATATTTCAGAATCAGGTAATTGTGAACATATTCATTGGCATATGAAGTACTGATGTTCCCTATAGAAGTCTCAAAATCAGGATTAAGATCCAGGAGTTTTTTATAGGTTTCTGTTGATTTATGAGCGTACTTCCTGAAGGTCTTTAATTGCTCTTCATCCAGGGCATTCTGCCCCTTAGGCAGATCCATTTGGAGCTCTTCAAGAGCGGTGCCAAACTGGTTAGATACTAACTCTGTAGTATAGTTGGAATATGCGCGAGCCAGGGCATTCAGCATCGTGTCGGAGAGATTGGATTTATTTCCATAGTCATCGATCACATCTTTATGCCAACCGGGATAACCGTAATAGGGGACATTGTCGAAATTGTATGCGGAACTTCTTTGTCGCAGCTGCTCTATACGGCGGGGGTCTTTATTCCCGGATCCTGCAGCGGGATAGTCCAGCTTTTTATAGGATTTATTTCTCGCAGACCAGAAAAGCTGATCCTTAAGGACTTTCTCGGAGCCTTCACCGTTTTCATCTTCTTCGATTGTCGTCTCTGCGATGTGCCATCCATCTCTCTTTTTTATTAGTTTTAGCTGGTTTTGAGGAGGGATAGCATCCCATGAATAGTTGTCTGCTAAGAAAGATATCACTACTTCAAATTTCGGGTAATCAGGCAGCTTAACAGGCTTATTATCGCTTTTTTCGGATGGCTTACAGCCTGAGATGTATTGTAGGATAAGTACACAACAAATAATGTTTGACAGGCTTTTCATAACAAGAGGATTTTAATTTATATAACAAGTAAGGAAAAACATCATAAAGTGATGCATCACAGGGGATGTTATTCAATAATGACTTTCTTATTCTTAGGGTATCTCACCTCATATTTAACGATTAGCTCTTTGGTTTCATTGGGTTGCAGTGAGATTTCCCACTCGAGTTCCCCGTTGTCCTTATTCATTTTAGCTCCAGCCAGCTCAATTGTTTCTACTTCAATTTCCTTGGTTGTGGAGACCGGGACCTGATCAAAAATGGTAGTGGTTACCGCATAGCTTTTGTTATTCCTGATGGTGATCTTATTGGCAATGGTCTCCTTCCGGTTAACGCCGATAAACTGGCTGGAGGAGAAATCGGTCAGCTTTTCCCGCTTTATGCTGATGTTATTGTCAATCCCAAACGATAACTCAAGGGTATCCTGGAACTGTTGGGTGTTAAGGGTGGATTTACCCACATAGGAGTCTTCAAGGTAAATATTCATTTCTCCGTCAAGCAGGTTGGCCTTGTACCAGTCGGTCAGCTCAGCGATCAGATAAACATGTTCGGACAATTTTGGAACTGACTGATATACGAAACCTGCATCGAGCTTTGCCTCTTTATAGCTTACACTGGTGGTTTTGCTGTTCGAGACAATGGTCTGTTTGGCATCAACGGTGAACTCTGCTGAGGTTTCACGCCTGGAGGTGATGGTCATAGGCACGGATGATTTCTCTGTTCCGCCTTTTTTTGTGGTAATCAGAACCACACCATTGCCGGCATCACTGCCATAGATGGCGGAAGATGATGCGTCTTTCAGGACCTCCATGCTGGCAATATCATCGGGATTTATGCCTGAAATGTCGTCCACCGGCATACCATCTAACACATATAGGGGTTCAGCCTCATTAACCGATGAGATGCCGCGTATCTGCATCTGCGGGGCGGCACCAGGGGCGTCCCTTTTTACCATAACTCCCGCAGCCTGACCTGACAGTGAACTGGAAATCTGCGGGTAGTAAAACTGAAGATAAAAAGTCTGGAGTTCCGGGATCTGAGCCGAAACATTGGTTTTCGATGTGGAGAGGGTCAGGCCCACATCTTTCCAATCGATGCCGGTATTCTGCTGGATATTGGCCTTATACGTGATCTTAAGGGGCTCGTTCACACCCATGAAACGAATGTCGTAGGAGGGGTACCAGTTGCTGTTATCCACGACATAGGTAAACTTTAATTTTGAGCTTTTCGCCTGCTTTGAGTCAAGGGTGATGAGGATTGTCCCGGAGGGCAGGTCATTGCGCCGGCTAATGGAGTTAACCTGGGCCGAGAGTTTAGCCTTTTCCTTCTCATAGACCTCAACCTGCCTGCTCCGTTTCAGGAGCTCCAGTTTGAGGCTTTCCAAGGATGAGCCGTAGTAGGTGTTCATCGACTTAAAGGTCTCAGGGTTCATTGCCTGCTCTTTTCCGGTGACGGTTTTGTTGGCTTCCAGGAACTGCAACTTGTCCCCGAGGATATCCATCCTTACCTTTTCTTCTTCAATCAGGTCCTCAAGGCTTTCGATCTTTTCCTTCAGACCTGCGATCTCTTCACTTTTCTCCAGTTCATTTACATAGTCATTCTGATGCTGAACATTCAGAATAGCAAACGATCCGTCACCATCAATGCGAATGCTTTCCTTTCTGATATAGGGGGATAATCCGGTTAGTTTGAAGATCGTCTGCCCGGAAGAAAAAGAGATGGCGGCCTCCCTCTCAATCTGCGCACCCTGGGTGAAAACGGTTACATGTTTTATTGTGGAACTGGTTTCTTTTGGATCCTGGGCCTTTGAAAGCTGGCAGAGGGCTATGCTGATCAGCCCGATTAAAACTATTTTTCGCATGGTCTTCTGAGTTTAATGAAGTTACTGGTTAGGTTTACCTCCGGCGAGGAAAATATCAGCTCCAAGATACGAAAGTTTTGCGTATTGGATGCAGCCTGCGCGGATTATTGGGGTTAAGGCCCCAGACCTTAATCATTATAGTACCGTACCTGCTTGATGTAGAGCTGTCGGTTGTGGCCATCGAGTTTAAATTCAACATCCAGTCCGAAATCAAGGTACGCTGTGGAGGAAAAGGAATGGGCCATGAAGTATTTTTTTATACGGTCCAGTTCATTGGCAAGCAGCTGGATCTCCGAATCAGTCATAACCAACTTGCCTTCGTTAAGATTGGAGAAAGAAATGATATCAACAGTACGTTTGCCTTCGTAGATGTTATCGGCACCGTCCGGATAGCATATGAACTGATCACACTGATTCCCTTGTTCCGGTTTGACAACACTTTCATCCCCCAGTTGTGCGTTTACCACAAAACCGAAGGCATCCGGGCGGTAGAGGTTTTTAGTGATGGCTACCCCATTGACTTCCTCATCAGGGAAAGCCCGGTGGACCAGGATTCCCATGAAAACCTGGTGATGGTCAATATTGAAATATTCCCGCTCGCTATAGGCTTCGTACGACCAGAGGCTAGCCCAGACCTTCCGGACAGCTTTTTCCACCGTCTTATCAGGGTCATCGACGATGCCTGTTTTTGAGGTGTAAAGTCCGGCTCCCGAGAATCCTTTAGCATCCTCGGCATTGGTTGAGGAGCGAAACCGCATTTTGGTGTAGCTTCCGAAGGATAGGATTTTCTGTTTTATATCCTGCAGCAATTCCTCATCCATCGGTGCCTGGGTGATTTGGTTTCGGATGGCAGTGAGTTTTACTTTGAGGCTGTCCTGATGAATTTCACCGCTTTCAGCAAGTAACTCCTCTATCAGTGCACCAGCCCCGGAATTGATGATGTGCTGATCGTAGAAAGCGAAGGGGATAACGAAAGCCGATTCCGGAGTTTTAAAAGAACCTTTCTGACTGATCCTGTAAAGAAGGCCAAAATTTGAGGCTTTATTCCCGGCATAGAGGAAAGCTTTCTTATCGAGGTATTCAACACCTGTCAGTGTATCAACGCTCAGATCGGCGCGGAGGCGAATGGTTCCTGCAGGTTTCACGGTTTCCCTTAGCTTTGCAACGGGTTCAATGCTAAAGCTGTCGCTTAACACTGAAAAAAGGACCTTCTGATCCTGTAGCTGTCGTAGCGTGGAGTCCTGGAACGCATTTTTATAAGCAGCAATGGGGATCTTGCGATTTTGCCCCAGGATGGTCAGGTGGCTGAGAGGCGTCTGGAATTCAGTGACAAGGATTCCAGCAACCCGCGGAAGGTACAGGGGAGTTTCCCTGAGTACAATTATATCCATTGGACCCAGGTCGTCAGGCATGGAATCCTGATTTTCAATGAATTTCAATACGCCATAAGCTTTGAATTTTCCAATTGCCTGAAAATCCAGGTTCCTGTAGATATCACCGGGACTGATCAATGGCAGCTGCTCTGTCAGTTCATCCCTGAGCTGTTGCAGGCGGGAGCTGTTCATCAGGAATTTCAGGCTGTCGCCGATGAAGCTTGCTTCAGCGACTTTTTCATACAGGAAAATAATCTGGCTTACCGGCATGTTATCTACCGGGGAGATTTCCAGGGCCCAGGCATTCAGCGACCGGTACAGGTTGATATTTCCCAGAAGATAGCGACGACGGGGATCTTCAGAATAATTAACTTCATTGAAGTATTCAAGCTCGATGGTATAGCCCTGCTGGTAGTTGCAGAACTCATGATGGTAGGTAAAGTAGTTCGCGTTGATAAAATGTAGCTCTTCTTTCTTAAGATCCCAGAGGATCTTCACAGCCAATACCTGTCCATATTTGTCTGAAAGGGGAAGGCCGCTGAGCTTTTCAAAATCAGCCGGAGAGCTTAGCGTTTGCAGCGATCGCTGAGCTTCCACTCTTCCTGGGAGAAACAGAATGCCCGTCAGGAGTGTAGTGGTCAGGAGGATGAGGGTTTTAATGGTTCTGGTAATATTCATGTAAATTGTAATGCGCCAAAGTAAATTCTTTGCAGAATGCAAGATAGGGAAAAACCTTCAGCAAATCTCTATGCAGGACCCCGAACAGACAGCCAGGCGCACGCTCCGGCTTTTCAAGGAAGCAAGGCATCTCCTGCGCCGCAGGTGCGGTAATGCTAATGGGCGAATTGATTACAGACCAACCTATCCCGATCTCCCCTGGCTTTTCGCTCTCACCGCTTTTCATGCCGCTCCCACAACTGTTCAAAGGCTCTGGCCCGGATGATTATGTGATCTGATTGGAGGAGTAAATCTTTCCCTTTGATCTTTACGCGATAATTCCCCTCGAAATAAGTTTTCACTTCACTGGTATTCAGGGGGCTGACCGCTTGCGGGGTAAGGGGGCTGATGGTGAGTCTCCGGTTTTTCCACTTCCATTTTGCCACTATCCGGTGTTCGTTTATCCCGGGAAGCAGAATGGTCCCATCCTCCCTGAACCGGATATGCTGACCGCAATACCCATCCGGATGTTGTTGACTTCGCTCCCGGTAGGTCATAATCTTTTTACCATTGAAGTGCATTTGCTCGATACACCAGCTTTGCCGGATCAGTTTTTCCTCTGTACCGGGCAGCAGCACCCAAAAAAGCATGATCCCGGTCAATATAGCGATAATGGCAAGGATCAATATCAACCGGAATTCAGGGTGGAGTCTTCCCAGGATGGGGAAGAGGGCTGTCTGGTGGTCAAACCAGTGGAACCACCTTTTTACCGGTGTTTTTACTGGTTCATCCGACTCGTGAAATGACCCGATGTCAATCCTTTTGCTCATACAGTAGTGGTGAGGATCAGCATTAAATAATTTATTCCTTTGTTCATTCAAAGAAAATCGAATCGAACCGTCGTTCCATATCCTCATTGATCAGGGAATCAAAATCCAGGATCATTTCCTCAAAGTCGGATCGCCTGTAGAGTCCGGGTGCAGCATGCGATCCTGTTTCCATACCGATGTTCACCTGATTCACCTCCTCATTCTCGGTCAGCGTTACTACAGTCTCTCCCAGGTAGCACCATGCACCGGTGGTTCCCATCTGTTCTGTCAGGTATTCATCATGGAGTACCCGGATATACAGGGTGTCTCCTTTCTGATCGAGGTATTCCAGCTTGCATGGGGTATTCCGCCGGTTCAGCAGGTCAATCATAGTCTTTACGGATTGAGCATATTTCCCGAGCTTCTCTCCCTTTAGGAGGAATTCCCGGTTTGTTGTGGTGTCAAAGCCAGTTCTCCAGATGAATTCATCAATATTCAGGGGATTCGACCCGCCGATCGGAAGGCATTCGTTAAGACCGCTATCCCACCTTCTTCCCCTGCCTTCGCAATCATTCTTTTTATTCTGTTCATGCTTCCTGAATAGAAGGTACAGGGCAAGGACTGCGGCCAGGAAGACCGCACCAATGAGGGTGACTTTGAGGACTTGTGATCTTTTCATAGTATGTGAGGCGGCGGGTATGGACTAATCATCGTTGAAATACCAGTTTGTACGTATCATTCTGTCGTTTTCCCGGATATATTTTACAGCCTCCGCACTCAGGGAATCAATATGGATATCGGGCAGTGAGGGCTGATGCTGATTAATAATGGTATCGGGGACATAGAAAAATTGTTTGTCGGAGCTGAAGTAAATTTCAACGATGTTATTCAGCGGGGAATGCTGGATAGAGTAAAGTCCTTTTTGTCTCTTTTTCTCATCGATTTTTTGAAGGAAACTGATTGGATCCACTGGTATTCCCAGTAATGACAGTGAGGCGATCTCTTCCATGGTTTCAGCATTCACTACCCGGAGCGAATCCCTGTTATCTGAGTACCGGAGGATAAGCTGTTCCATATCATCAATGCCCAGGGGTAAGTCGAGGTCTTTATTCAGCTCGGTGAAACCCCCTTTGACCAGTACCTGATCTTTTTCTGGATCGTAGGTCCACTCGGTTTTAAATCCGCGGCTGATATCTCTTCGCCACCAGCCGTTTTTCGGGCTGTAGTTATAGCGGTGGAACGATTCCATATCTCCTGCGCTTAGCAGGGAAGCATAGTGATCCAGGGATAGGGCGGCTTTTTTTGCAGGTTTTTCTGTTCCGGCTTTCTCCTTACAGGCAAACAAAGCAAGCAGGAGCAATGCTGCAGGGATAAACTTTAAAAAAGACTTTATCATAGCGTGAATCGGATTTATTTTTTCGAATTTACAATCAGAAAGCCTGAAAACCAAACCCTCCTGTCCAATGATCGTGGGATAATTTATCTGAAATGTTTTCTTTCATCTACAATCTTCCAGGTATCCGTTCATAGAATCGACTTCCGGCGGCAGATCAAATGCCTGATGGCTTTGTGCGGTGTTTTCCGCTTTGCTGAAGATGCTCATATTCCTGTAAATCTGTATTTTAGCTGTAATAATGCCGTAACTACTAACATTAAAAAATTACAGAATTTTTGGATCACACTAACCTTAACTATATTTATACTATAAACGATAACTAAAAATAATTTACATACATCAAAAATCTCTGAAAAATGATGCTAAAATAATTGCCAGGCAGTTACTTGGCAGGGAGTTATTCTGTTATAAAGATTATCATCTCTCCTAACTAAAAATGATAAACCCCATCCCTTAGTCCAGTTCTAAATAAACCTTGGGATGAGGCTATTAAACATAAGTTTAACGATTAAAAATAGTAAAATGAAAAAAGCCTATTTTACATTACCAGCCATTTTTCAGTAATTTCAATAATTGCATTTCATTCTTGTTCAAAAGAAGATGTAACAACCAACCAAACAGATGTTTTCCCTAAAATAAGTGATTTAAATTTAGTTGCTCTGTTGAGAATGGCATGTTGTCATTTAATACAGTTGATGATTATGAGAAAGCGATCACCTTCCTGAGTGAAGGAGATATTTCAGCATGCCAAAAATTGGAGGAACAACTTGATTTCATTTCAATGAGAATAGCATATCTTCATAAAGATGAAATACCTGTTGATGACGATATGCTGGCAACTTTGCTCAATCCGGATGCCCGGATAAAAATTGCGGGACAGGTTTATGAGATAGACACAAAAAACGAAAAAGTTCATCTGATTCAACAGGAAACCTCAACCCAAAAGGAGGCAGTAATAGCAAGCTATGGGTTTGAGGATGAAGTTTTGTATATGTCTACCTCGAATGAAAAAGCTACAGAAACTGATTACTGTGATGCTTTCAATGAAGGTGATGAGAGCCAAACTCAATGGGGAACCGTTACTTATAAGGTCCGATACATCAGGTATGGTATATATTTTAAGTTTTATGCCAGCATAGATTGTAATTATACTCTTTCGAATAACCATCTCGCAATAGAAGCTGAACAGGACGTTTACTATGAGACTAAAAATGAGGACGGTCTATACACAGCTGGAACTGTCAAAACCACCTCCAATAATAGTTGTACCTGGACTTTCTATAGTGGTGGTAATAGATTAAAGGATTGGTATGCTAATGAAGTCGTTTTTTATTGGGCTAGTTTAAATGGAATAACTGGAACCATCCTTGATGATGATTACGTATCCGGCTCATGTACTTATTAAATCATACTCTATGAATAAGGAGGGAAATGAAATATTCCCTCCTATTTCCCGTTCTCATATCAATCCTAATCAAAATGAAAAAAAAAATCCTGCTTCTGCTTTTTATTGTCGTTTCTTGGCTTTCGCTGGAATCACAGCCCCTTAAGGAAGGGAATGACGAACGTTTCTCAATACAATCCTCAATCAGCTATTGCAGTTTTGATGAATACAAACTCGGCATCGGACTTTCAGCTGATTACCGTTTTGCAATTCATAAATATTTCAATGTTCTTAACACCTTTACCAGAGCTGATGGAGGACATAGTGATGGCAGTATTTCTGAATCGTTTGACTATGCAGGTTGGAATATAGGCCCCGAGTTTAATATCAGGTTTTATAAGAATTTTTCCTTTTATGTTGGATCAGGTTTGAGCATTGGCTGGTTAAAATTAGATGAGATTTATTATCAAGTGCCTGTAGGGAATAGCATGCAAGATATACACGTTTTGGTAGCATGGACCAGTTTTGGCTATTATATTAATTCAGGTCTAAGATATAACATCACTGATAACTTAAGCCTAGGACTGAATTACAACTTTTCGTACCATACCAAGATCAATAGTAGCATCCAATCGATTGGAATAGCACTACGAGTTGCCATCCCTTCAAAATAATTATATCAGGGAAATGAATATTCTAAAATCTGCTTTATTCTTAGCTTTTCTCTGTTTGTTCTCCTGTGAGAAAGAAGTAACTTTCAGAGAAGTTGAAGTGCCGGACAGACTTGTTGTTAATAGCCTAATCTCTCCGGATAGCTTAATTTCGGTCCACCTTTCACATACCATGTCCAGTAAAGTAGCTGCCTTGTTATCAATCGATGGAGCAACGATCGATCTTTTTGAGAACAATATCTATCTTGAAACACTGGTAGTCAATCAGAATGGTATATATACCTCTCAAACAACCAGACCTTCTTTTGGCAGAGAGTATAAGTTGGAAATAAATGCCCAGGGATATGAAACCACCATTTCATCAGATATTACCCCATACCAAAAAATCGAAATTAAGAATCTTCAAATCATCAAGGATGCATTTATTAATGAAGATGGAAATACACTCAATGAAGTAAGATACACTATATCAGATCCTGAATTTGAAGATAATTTCTATGAAACTCGTGTCATTATAGCTTATCACTCTGATGATGAAACGAGTTATGTCATTCCCTATATGACTAGTAAGGATCCTGCAATATTGCAGGAAGCTGATATTTATTATTACCCGGAAAGCATTTTGCTTGAAGATAACCTGTTTAATGGGGAAGAAAAGGAAATCAGCCTATATTACAGAGAAGGCATTTGCTATGGCTGTGTCGAGCCAACTATCATTGTCGAATTAAGAAGCATTTCAAGCAATTTCTACAAATACAAGAAGAGCCTTATCAGACATCTCAATAATCAATCAAGTGATATTTGGGATGGTATGGCCAATCCGGTACAATTATTTACGAATGTCGAAAATGGTTATGGCATTTTCGCAAGCTATACCTCTGATATTGATTCAGTTAATTACTCCAGTGAATGAGAAAGTTTATTACTTTTTTAATATTGCTACATACAAGCTTTGGTATTTTAATCGCGCAGGAGTATTATACCATAAGCGGTTATATCTCCGATCAGCAAACCGGAGAAGTACTCATTAATGCAAATGTGTATGATCAGGATTCCAAAATTGGAACTATCACAAACAGTTTTGGTTTTTACAGCATTCGATTCCCTGCCGGTTCTGAAATAGACCTGACAATTTCCTACATCGGATATTCTAGTGTTATTGAGTATATACAACTCAACCGTGATCAAACAATAGATATAGCTCTTGTTCCTCAACTTGAAATTGAGGAAGTAACAATAACTGCGGAAACTCAAGTGCAGAGAGAGGAGATGACCGCTATGGGTATCTTAGATATTCCTATGCAACAAGTTAAGGCATTACCCGCAATAGGTGGCGAAAAAGACATCCTGAAAGTCTTACAACTAATGCCGGGCATTGCATTCGGAGATGAGGCTAAAAGCGGAATATATGTCAGAGGAGGCAGTCCTGATCAAAACCTTATATTGCTTGATGATGTGCCCTTGTACTATGTGAATCATTTGGGTGGATTTGTGTCTGTTTTCAACCCGGATGCAATCAATAGCATGCATATGATTAAAGGAGGATTCCCGGCAGACTATGGAGGAAGACTCTCGTCTGTTCTGGATATCAGGATGAAAGATGGTAATATGAAAGAAATGAAAGGTGATATCAGCCTTGGTTTACTAACAATGAAAGCCAGTATTGAAGGTCCCATCAAGAAAGATACCTCCTCATTTCTGATTTCAGTCAGAAGATTCATGTATGATCTGCTGCAAAAACCATTGATGAAGATTATGACTGATGTGTCAATAGGCTATACGTTTTATGACATAAACGCAAAATTTAATTCAAAAGTGTCGCCTAAAGACCGCATCTATTTTTCTTTTTATACCGGCGATGATAAACTTACTTCAAAGATCAAGGCTGTTGATGAGAATGATTTTACCATGACAAACAAAAATGCCTGGGGTAATCTGGTAGCCGCATTCCGTTGGAATCATATATATTCCAACAAGTTATTTGGAAACCTGACCTACTCCTATAGTAAATACCGATATTTAATTGCCTATAACCAACAGCAATATTTAGACAGCCTGGATAAAAAAGAAAACTCATTTTTTTCGGGAGTAAATGATCAGATACTAAAATATGATTGGGAGTATTTTCCTTCTTCAAGAATTAAGATTAAAACAGGCATCGGTTCCACCTATCATCAATTTACTCCGGGAATTAGCAGACTGATCCAGTATCAAAATAACCTCATATCCTATGACACCACTTTTAATGACAGAAAATACCATTCTTTAGAAAGTCATGCCTATATTCTGGCAGAGGGTAATATTACTACCAATCTTGCAGTAAATCTGGGCGTCCGGTTTACCAACTATGCTGTTGATACTGTCTCCTATTATTCTGCGGAACCGAGATTTCTGCTTAGCTATCAATTTGGTAAAAGGAATTCTATAAAGTACTCCATAAGCTACATGCAACAATACATACATTTGCTTAGTAGTTCCGGGATAGGTATGCCATCTGATTTATGGGTGCTTTCAACTGCTCAGGTTCCTCCCCAAAAAGCTTTACACACATCTTTAGGGTATACCAGACAACTGAATAATAATCGTTTTGAGTTAAGTACTGAAATTTACTATAAACGACTTAGCAATTTAATCGACTACCAGGAAGGCGCCTCACTTTTAGCGGGTTCTCAGGATTGGCAGGATAAAATTGAAACAGATGGAGAAGGTGAGTCATATGGTGTTGAATTTCTGCTGCAAAAAAAGGAAGGACGAACACAGGGCTGGACCGGAATCTCACTCTCTCATACCACCCGGCAATTTTCAAATATCAACTTTGGGAACCCCTATCCATACACCTACGACCGGCTAATCGATATTGGAATTGCTGTAATTCATGAAATTTCAAAAAACATAAAAGTATCAGCTACCTGGGTTTTTAATACAGGGAATGCTTTTACATTGCCTATTGGATATCATGCCGCAATAAATGATATTGATCCGGGATTTACAGATCAACTTGGAATGGATTATGAAACTACCGTTGAAATATATGAAGGGAAAAACACTTTTAGAGCAAAACCCTATCACCGGCTTGATTTAGGAATAGAGTTTACCAAGCAAAAACGAAATGGTATAAGAACCCTGCAATTCAGTATTTATAACGCTTACAATCATTTAAATCCATTTTACTATTACAGCAAGACCTTATACGATAGTAATGATGAACCCTACAAAAAAGTAATTAAACAAGTTAGTTATTTCCCTATTATTCCGTCAGTTAGTTACAGTTTTAGTTTTTAGTAACTAATCCCAAATGATTTATTACTGCAGCTAACCGGCGGTCATAAAACATTTGGTTGTCAGTGATTTGCGAAGATACTAGAACCGCTTCAACCTTGTACCACTGTGGATAAGAACGCAGCCCGCACTCCCCAAGGTTTCATACCGCCGAACCAATGTTCACTCCTTGTTTCACCGGGATTTGCTTTTTCGGCTTTACCAGTTCTCTAAATATCCAGTGGCATAACTACGCTAATCAGGTTTGTATTCAGGTTTTCTGTATTGTATTGACCAGTGTATCGGCCAGCAGATCAAGTCGTTCCTCGTTCAGGGTTTTGTCAGCCGGCGAATGGATATGGGGTATGGCATACCCGCCGGGGATGATGGAGCGTTTAACAAAGCTGATGTTAATGGCTCCATATTTTCTGAATGAGAAATTGTCGGAAGCCGGCAGGATCATTCTGACTGATTCGCAGCTGCCGAATGTTTCAGACAGTGCATCCCGGATTTCCGGCTCATACGAAGATTTGCTGTTTCGGATCAGCAGGGGGATTTCTCCTTTTCCTCCAACACAATCTACAGAAATGACTTTGCAATCTCCCGGAATCGTACTTCTCCATGCATTATAGCCAAGCTGTGCCGACGAACCCAGTAATCCCAATTCCTCATTATCCACAAACAGGAATTTTACCCCGTCAATTCCTTTTTCCCTGCATTTTCTTGCCAGTTTAAGAAGTGTAATGACCCCGCTGGTATTATCATCATAGTTATTGGGAGTGGGAATAAACATTGTCAGGAAAGTTCCATAAAATGTCCAGTAGGCAATATCTCCCCATAATTGCTGTACTTCCTGCAGGGCATGGATTCCGGATATAATCGCGAACAACACTACAATTAAAAGGAGTTGACGGTTAATGCCCACAAGCCGCATCAACCAGCTCATCCAGAAGGGCATGATGGTCAGGGTATCATAATGCGCAACAAAGATATACCTGGGGTTTTCCGTTTTAGTTTCCAGGTTTATCGATTTAAAAAAACCAAGATGGGTAGTGGTATTGCATTCGTATCCATAGAGGTTGAGCTTTTTTTGGATCAGATCCAGGAATTTTGTTTTGCTCTTTCGCCGCAGGCGCTTTTTTACTTTTAGTAATTCTTCCATGAGAAGTGGGTTTGAGAATGTAAACTTTGGCTGTTCAGTAAGTATTTTAATAATTAAAAATTAATAATTCTTCCCTGGGAATTTATTCTTCCGTTTCAATGATATTCAGAATAAATTTATTGTCCTCAAGGCAGCTTACCGCTTCTTCCTTAAATTCTTCCGAGGCAGGATCAATCTTGTTCTTTTCATCATCAAGCCAGCGTATCATCTGCCCATCAAGGAAATAATAGCGGTTGGTAGTGATAAGGGTCTTACTGTCGTCGAAGGCTTCAATGCCTTCTTCCGGAATATCCTCGGTCATATAGATGTGGCTATTATAGGTGTATCGCTGCCGAAAAACAAAAAATACCTCACCATCCCAGAGGTAATATTCATTGACCAACCTGCCCATCTCACCATAGTAGCTGGCGATGATCTTCCGGGGATCGTTTTCTGGTGCATAATAAACAACATATTCACCGCCTTCTGTTGAATAATCCTCAAGGGGACCGGTCTTTTTTACGTAGGTGTCCTGTTGCTCGTTGATAAGCTTGTATTTTGCCCGGATATCGGTAATGGCCCTGGTTTCTTCCTCCGTACTTAATATCTGGGAATAGCTGTTAACGAAAAAAAGAATGAGGGTGGCAAGACTAAAAATGATGCGCATAGGATTAGGATTAAGGTGAGGCATAAAGGTATAAATTTCAGAATTAATAGTTAGTCTGTCTTAAAGGTGCTACGTTTATTTAGCAGGGATAACATGGTAGTCGGGCCGACACCAAAAGCCATCGAAGGCATTATTTTATTCCATAAGGAAAAGGAGACAAGGTGCAAAACAGTATAAAACCTTATAAGCTGATAGCCCGCCTGCCTGATCAACGACCTGTTAATGCCCTGTTCAGACTGCATTTTCCCAAGATCCGGAGACTTCAATCAAACGCTAACACATGATGTTCCAGTAGGGTCCCCTGATGATAAACTCTCTGAAAGTCAATACTTCCGGGGCAGCTCCCTTTTCCTTGATGTAGAACCGCGCTGCATGGCGATCCCAACCAAGAATGAGGTATTCATGCTGAACTTTCTGGTAAAACTGGTAGGCACTCCTGATGTTTTGCAGTGCTTCTGTCAGCTGATTGGGAGAAGTGATCCCATCATTATTACTGGCAATAATATCCCGGATATGTTCCATATCTTTCCCGGATATTTTTCCCAGGTCACCTTCAGCAAGATAGACCAGACTGTTGTCATCTTCCACCTTCTGTGCGAGTCTTTCGAGACAATTGACCGACTGACAACCCTCAGCACAGTCGTCCTCAAAATAGCCATAGCTGATCAGCTTGCCGCCCTCAAGGTTTATTCCAAAGGGGATGACCTTCAGGGTAACCCGTGTGTCTGTTCCATGTTGTGGAATTTCGACATCGAGGTAGAAAGGGGTTGAATGTTCTATATAGTAGGTATTGCTATACGGTATGAAGGCATCATTCATATCGTCCGGGAAGACTTTATGCAGGTCGCGGTTCGACTTGATTTTATGAACCCACGAGCAGTTCCAGGTTTCCTTTTCAAGGAAAGTATAGTTCCCTTCACTGTCTTTGTAGGCACCGGCAATATGCCTGCACCCGCAACCGCAGGTAGGCCAGTCACCGTCAATCATCAGGTATCCGTTACGGGAATCGTCAATGATCTGGTTGTAATCGGCCTCGCCATCCTCATCCATATCCTCGAACATGGAATAACATTCGGATACCCGGTCCCAGAGTTGCTCACTCAGGGTGTTGGTCTGGCTCAACAGGTTTGTGCCTGGAAAAGCAAGCAGCATGATGTAGATAAATGATTTCATGTAGTGTTGGTTTATGGTATGGCTATGGCTTGCATGATGCAGGATTCCTGGCAATACAGGATTCTTCCTTCTTCCAGGAAGACCGGATGAGAAGCCTCATGGTCCGGAACAATTTTATTGAGGGTCCTCTTGCTTAGATCAACCTCCCAGATGCATGCCACGGCTCCGGAGTTATCGACATAGAATTTATCGGAAGCATCGTTCCATGCACCCTGACCGAAGGACCAGTCACCCTCATATTCCTGCATGATCAGGACATTGTTTTGTTGTGCTTCGTTATCGATCAGGCTCAGGTAGGTGTCCTCAAGCTCCATGGTCAGGTTCCCATCCTCAGTATCATAAAGCCGGTGCGATCGCCAGTCATCAATTTTTTCCCAGTCCATTTTTGAGGACTTCTCAGCTACAAAAGTTTTCTTTTTCAGGTTATAGGAGAAAACGGTTTTTGAATGAGTGTCGGAGAAATAATATACAATTCCTTTAATCTCAGTAAGATTGTTGCGATTATCAATGCTGTAGTCGGCTCCGGGAATGGCTGCTTTTGAGATCTCATTTCCTTCTTTATCAAGATCATAAAAGAAGAATGCCCACGGATCCTGTGATTCATCAACACTGATGGCGACAATATGGGAATTTGAAACCTTCCTGGCCATCAGGAAGATCTCATCCGTATTGCAAAAGAAGGTGGACAGCTCCCAGGGTTCGCTGATCATGGTAAGCCCATTGAGAGCATCTGTATGGATCTCCTCTTCGGGGGTCGACCAGAGGTCATCCTGTGCGTTTACAACAGCGGTGAAGGATATACCCGTCAGGATGGCTAAAGGTATCAGGATCTTTTTCATATTGATTTCAGGATGTTAGGGTATGCCTGAGGCTACCAGATTACTATTATTTGCTTTATGGCAAGATACAAAAAAGCCTTATTCATGATGATCCATAAGAATGGGAAGCATTAACAAACTGGAAAATGTTGTCTGTGAAATCGATTTCAGCTGCTTATTCCCAGCTTTCATCCCGTCCGGATGTTTCCGGTTGCTCTTTTTTGGTATCCGGTTGCAGACGATATTGCAGGATCTTAAGGGTATTATTAACTGCTTCATCCTCAGGATCAATTGCATGGGCCTTTTCGAAATAGGGAAGTGCTTTCCACAGAAGCGCGACGGCTTCTTTAACTTTCTGCTTATACTGATTCATATTGGTGATCCTATCGGCTTCCTGGTAAACCTCAACCGCATGGTTGTAATAAACCACTCCGGCATTATAGAGTGGTTCAAAGTAGGTGGGATCAAGCTCAATGGCCTTATTATAATCAGTCAAAGCAAGCTCCCTTTTGCCCTGCCTATCGTGCAGAAATCCCCTGGTGAAATAGTAGGTTTGCAGGGAACCATTGCTCTGAAGGATAAGCCGGTCAACACTCTCCATGGCCAATTCGTACTTCTCGCTCTCCAGGTAAACATTGGTCAGGTCGATAAGAAGGATAGTGTCGTTTCTGAATTTCTTCAGGCCTTTCAGAATTACTTCAAGCTTTTCTTCCTCAGTTTCGTAAAGGTTGGCACGCAGGCGATAGCTTTCCGCAGACCTTAATTTCCGGGAGCTTAGTTTCTTTGCATATTTCTTGAATTCTTTTGTCTCTTCAAGGAGCAGGGAGGTTTTTGCGGCCATATAAACAGCATAAATGTTTGTATCATGGCTTGAATAACACTCATAAGCTTCCCGGAATTGTCCGGCATCATATAAGCGGTTGCAGGTTTCGAAAATCAGGGTGTCAGATGCCCTGGCTGCTGAAAAAAAGGAGACGATCATGAGGATCAGGCCTGTGGAAAGAATTTTTTTCATTGGAAAGAGTTCCTGGTGGTTAATTTGTTTATTCAATAACTTCTATTTTGACGGAATTATTGGCTCCTGGAAAAATTTTAGCGGAATTTCCGGGTCAAGAATATCGGAGAATGTCTTTTCCCTGCCTTCCCCAACCTCATAATGTATCGGGATAACCAGCTGAGGTTGAATCGTCTGCGCGGCCCTCGATGCCGATTCAGGATTCATTGCCGTTTTTCCTTCCCCGATCGGGAGTATGGCTACATCAATATTTTTGAGTTCCTTCATCTCCGGAATGAAATCAGTGTCTCCGGCGATGTAGACGCGGATTCCGCCAAGGGTAAGGACATATCCTAAGTAGTTATTACCCTTCTTATGCAGACTGGACAAGGTATTGTACGATTCCACCACTTCCACTGTCAGTCCTCCAAACTCCAGCTCATCACCAACGTGGGCAGTAATGCACCGGGACTTTTTGAGTTTTTTGGTTACCGTCACCGGAGCAATGATCCGTGTTTTTCCATCTGAAAGGCGGGCGATCTCCTTTTTTGAGAAATGATCATAGTGGTTATGGGTGATGAAGATGTAGTCTGCCGGCCGGTCGGGACCGAAAAGCTGTGGATCGGAATAGATCAGCAGGGAATCGGTTTTTATCTTTATGGCTGCGGGAAGAAAGTCGGACCGTATCAGTCCAAAAAAATTCATATAGATGGCCCCGGGAGAGGATATTTCACAGCTTCCGGCCTCAATGGGCTTTGGTTCGGGCAGAGCCAGCCTGCTTTCTTTCAGGCTTATGCACGAGGATAAAGAAACCAGGATAAACAGGCTGAAAATTGCTTTCTTCATAGGCTGATGATCAGATTAACAGGTAATGCAAGGTAAGAATTATTGTTGAAGATTTCGAAATTATCCATCCCAGCCTCTTCCTTAGCTTAGTCTGGAACAACCCTGCAGCAGACTCCCCGATAATCTTTCCCGGGCAGCATCATCAGTTTATCAATTCATCGGGATACCAGTAGCCGGTAAGCATCCAGACCGCACGGATCCAGGTTTTTATCTGCAAAAATCAAAGAGAATTTTTACCCGATCTCAAAAAGCATAAGCTTTTACCCCTATCTTAGGTGTATGGTTTAAAAAATATTCTAAAAGGATTATGAGGAAGTCTGTAAAACTGCTTGTGCCAGTCCTGGTGGCTATTTTCTTTTTAACGATTGATACAAAAGCTCAGGTTCTGAATAGCAGTAAGCTGATGATCGATCTTCAGGATGCAGAACAGGCAAAAATGCTGTATGATCAGGATGAATTTACCATTTCAGATCCGGGAATGGTGTTTTCCGGAAAGTGTGAATCGGCTGCGCTGACAACCCGAAGGATTTCGGTACCCCTCACTGAGCGGGGGGATTTCCTGGCTTTCGGCATTGCGGTGGATCATTCGGAAACTCCCCGCGGAGTCAGGGTCGAATACCGACTGGCAGATACTGCCGGGGCATGGGGAGCCTGGTCGGAGGCTGCACAGACCGACCTGATAGCCCGGGAGCCCTCCCGCTTTAGGAGTGAGTTATATTTTGCAGACAGGGATGTCAGCTTCATCCAGGTACGTTTGGGACTTTCAAAGCAAATCGATGAGTATATCACCCTTAGGAATATCAGTTTGTTTTTTACCAGTCCCCTGGAGGAGAGCGATAAAACCCATACTTCCCGGCTTACCCGCACAGATGCCAAAGCGGAGAATGGGTTTACCCGTCCGCCCTATGTGAGTCGTACCGACTGGGGATGTCCCCAGGCGGAGAATACCACGGACAGGGAACTGACTACCGTCACACATCTTATCATCCATCACAGTGCGGGGCATACCAGCTCAGGTAATTTTGCGGCTGTGGTACTGGCATACTGGGATTATCATGTAAATGGTAACGGCTGGGCAGACATAGGCTATAACTGGTTGGTCGACCGGAACGGGGTGATTTATAAGGGCCGCGCCTGGTACGACGACAGCTCAGAGAATGTCAAAGGAGCACATAACTCCGGACTGAACGGCGGTACGGCCGGAATCTGCATGATCGGCAACTATACGGAAGATACCATACCCTCCTCTGCACTCTGGAACGCGTCCTGGGATATCCTGGCTTACCTCTGTGATCATTATGGACTGGATCCTCAGGGTATAAGCTATCATGCTGCCATCGGCAGGGATAATGATGTTATTACAGGGCATCGCGACAGCGGGGGAGGAACCGCCTGTCCGGGAGACATTGCAAACTCATACGATGCTATCCGGCAGGCAGTGGCCGCTAAGCTGGCCGGAACCTATATCGCCGGACCGGTAAACCGGGAAGCCTTTTCCTCTGAATGCCCCGGAGGCGAGGTGGAATTCACCTGGGAAAATTCGGGTACCGGATGGCAGGTGCAGGTGGCGGAAGAACCTGATTTCGAGCCTTACTATGTGAAATGGGTGTCGGGACTGACCTCCTATACGGGACCGAACGGATTTGTACTGGCCCCGGATGAAACCGATCCCCTGGACGAATTTGCAGAAGGTGCCCGGTATTTCTGGCGCATGGCCTATGAGGGGCATATCAGCACAACTTCATCATTTACCATGCCCTCCTGTTCTTCGGACGCCATGAACAGTCTTCAGGAGGAACTTTCCGTTTTCGTTTATCCCAATCCGTGCGATGGGAATGTCACGATCTCCTGGAAGGAGTTAACCGGTACCGGATTCCAGGTAAAGCTTTTTGACCCTTCCGGAAGACAGGTATTCGCTGTAAGTTCTCCCTCCGCGGAACTGGATCTCCGGCTTGAGAACCTTCCCTCAGGGATTTATATTTTGCGGGTGGATGCGGGGAGGATGGTCGAAATTGTCAGGTTGGTGGTTACCAACAGGAATTAGAGTTGCACCCAGAAGTTGCATTTCAGGGCTGGTTGGTATAGATATTCTTTTCCTTCTTTGGTTGGATGATTTTGCGGTACAGGGATTGTCATCACCTGAATTATGGATGGAGCGTGCACCCTTGGAAACATTCGTTTCAGAATCCGGGTCAACGTCCTGGTTTATTGATATATACCCCTTTTGGGAATTGTTCTGCCAGATTTCATTGTAGCACAGCATGGTAATCCTGCACGACCTTCACCCTGAAAGGGTGAATTCATCCTGGCCCAGGGTATCGCCCTGGGAACTGTTAACGAATGTTACCCAAGGTGCACTCACAACATGGAAGAGAAAGATAACTCCCCATGCACCGCATTTCCAACACTGATTAAAATTACAAACCTCTATCCCCTCAACGCACCGGTTCCCACCCATCCAGCACAAACGCCGGATCTGAATAGTTATGGATCAGGTCCTGGTCTTCTTCAAGGTTTAATTGCCGCGAAAAATCTGCCCGTTGTGAAACATCCACCGGTTCACCGTCATCCAGGCTGACGCTGTTGAATTCCCAGTAGCGCATGTTTTTGGTTTCGCCTCCCACAGGGCCCCACCCTTCAGGGGTGATGTTCTTCAGGCGGCAATTTATGAGGACTGCCTCGCTGTAAGGGTATCCATATTTACCTTTGTTGACTGGAGCCCTGGCCAGTGAGGTGCCCCCCGGGTGTGTACCTTCAAAGCTGCAATTGACAAAGACATTTCCATGACTGGCGTCCGTATTCCTTATCCACATAAAAGGTCCGGGGGAAATAAATTCACAATCCTGGAAGAACGCAGCCCCGCGCCCCAGGATCATATCACCGCCACCATCTATCCGTACATTTTCAAAGTAGGCCGTTCCGTTGGTCTGCAAGGCATCGCCGGAACCTGCCAGGTTTACATCTTTCACAAGAATTTCATTCCCGTTGATGAGCAAAGCCTCTGCCTGTCCTGTCAGTAAAGTTTTAACGGTCATATTCAGCACTTGGATATTCCTGCAATGGTCGATGGCAAATGCAGCCCGCCTGGAAGGGAAGGTACCAGGCCATTCGTTGGTCTTGATATTCCACGGATGTGCATTGAAGGGCTCATTGTTGGCGTACTGCACGACTACTTTTTCCCGGTCCTCACCCTGGATAATAATGTTGGTTTTGTTTCGGAAATAGATCAGTTCTTCATACACGCCATTCCTAATAAAGATGGTAAGGGTATCCTTATGATAATCCGGGATGAAATCAATCGCTCCCTGCAAGGTGTTGAAGTCGCCGGTACCCTTATCATCCACGACCAGGTACTTGCAACTCAGATCAGGGGGCTGTTGCCGGGTGCTAAACTGCCACTCACCTTTTTTATAGATACCCGCGAACCTACCCTCAGAAGGACGGACCACCGTGCTGTCCATCATCACGTAATAGGATTTATCGTATTCCAGCAGGTTGTGATGCAGGTAAATGACCGCCGTGTTTTCATGTACAATGACGGGGTAGAAGTGAAAAGCATCGGAGAATCCGCCAATGATCGTCAGCTGAAACGTATCGGCTGTGGGAAGCCCCTCACCGGAAGGCGTGCCGGGTTTGGTATTGGCATTCGTGATGTTGGCGGATTCATAGGTGTAGGGTACCGGGGTGTAAATGGCCTCCGGATTGGCATTATATTCAGTCGGACCGGCAGGTATGCTCATATCCAGTATGTCCACCAGGGAATCGTTTTCGCTGTCAAAGACCCGTATAAGGCCCGTATCGCCTATGACAGGTTTACTGGTGAAAGTGATCTTCAGGTGGGTGTCGGGACTGATATCTTTGGCCAGGTTTGCCGGATAGAATACTGGTGCTTTTTTTTCCGGGTCAGTTTTACAGGAAGACAGCACGCTGATGATAAGGATAGGCAGCAGGCAGGAAAACAACAGGCTAATAACGGGTGTTTTCAATGATGGTTGCGAGCTGGTTTGAAGCATGATCTGGAGGTTTGTTTGCTATTCCATTTTTCGAATTGTCCTGAAGAGAAGGTCCACCAGGTCGGAAGCTCCGTCATCATTGTCCGTAACCCCGTACATATGGAGGTTGTTCTCATCTTTTTCCCTGATCATGATCGATTCCACTTTATTTAGGTAGGGCTTTCCATCCTCCATAATCTGCTCACAGACCGGTACCCGGTTTCCCGTTTGATTCAGGTCGATCAGTCCGATGTAGCTGCCCAGGATTTCTCCGTCAACGGCCCAGTTAGGAGTATTTTCAAGGGAGGCGGTGAATACCAGCATGTCTTCATCTTTCAGGATGCAGGCCCCGGAGAAGCGGGCCGTGATGCCATTGATAACGGGTAGTTCATAAGGGATTGCCTCGATTTCAGGAAGGTCCTTTTCCTTGCCTTTTACATAGTCCCTGAAGTCCTTCAGATCAATAAGGAACAGGGTGTTGTCAGCCCGGTTCAGCAGGATGAGCTTTTTTCCCCAGCGTGCTGCTCCTTCGATATTCAGGCTTCCTTTTTCGTTACTTTTATCGGCAAGGGCAGCATAAAATTTCTTTAAGTCGTAGGATTTCGTTTTAAGGTCTGCACTGTCCAGGTCGATGCGAACAAGGATATCCCTTTCCTTATTCCCCGATCCGGATCCAAATACCAGGATGTCTTTGTCTTTTCCCCAGGGAACAACAACCATGGATTCAAAATCGGGCTTCACTTTTGCAGGGATCCTTCCGTTTTCGGCATCTTTTGTGGGATATATTTCCAGGGTCCTGGAAATAGTTAATTCCCGATCCATTTCGATCATATAGGGAGAGTCGTCACCAATGATGTAAAAGCTGTCCCTGAGTTCAACGATTCCGGAAGCAGAAGAAAGACCTGCAACATCAACATTCTTAATAACTTCAGCCTTGAAATCAGGGTATTGGGCATGCGCTGCGGGGCAGGATAATATAAGACCTATTGGCCAGGCTGCGATCATTGGAAGGAATGAAGAGGTCCTTGTGAGGTACGATTTATAGTTCATATTTTTAAGGTCACAAATTGATTGTATTCAACAGCACTATTCAGACCTGAAAGATGGAGATTTTTTGCGGAATTTTCCACTGCTTAAAATAATATTAACATGGAGTGTTCGAAACCCTAATTTCTTAAGGGCATGTATCATTTCACCTTAAATTACCACCAGCTTAATTCCTTGCCTGCGCCACTGCTCTGGCTAAAGCGGCAGGCGGTCAGCCCATGGGGGCAGGACCTCGAACGAACAGACAAGCGCACATTCTGTCTTTTCATGGAAGCACAGCTAATCATGTGCCGCAAATTGGGTAATGCTTAGGGGCGAAAACAATATGAACGAACTCCTCCGGGTCTGCCCTTCGTTAAGCCGGACTCCGATAAAAGCCCGGTTTAGTTCTGGCTTTGTGCTCCGTCATAAGTACCCTGATTCGTGAAGGCATGCAGTTCAAAGATCTGATCCCGGTCATAGCTGCTCCAGTACTTTATGGCCAGCTGTTCGATATAGGTCCAGTACTGATCTGAAAGTAAGCCGTATTCCTGCACTCCATACTTTATGTCGGCCTGCATTTGTCTGGCGATTTCAGGCTTCACCACGATGAGCACTTTCTGCTTGTTGAATTCGAAAAGGGCTGTCGGAATGGTGGAAATGCTGTCGGAGATGGTGATCAGGCCCTGTCCGATGGTACAGCCGGTACTGATCTGAATCCCGTCGTTGAAGCAGCTGAGGGGAGGTTTGTTCCCGGCATAGGTGATTACCGTCATCGAGTTGATACCGACATTGAAATATTCCGTGGCGCGAATACCCATCTTGGCGCCGATGATCGAATAAATCCCCGTATGGCCGTGGATCTCATTGGTCATGGCAATGGCTTTCCATTCGACACGTCCATAATCACGGAGGGTACTCTCCATCATTTCCGCATACTCGGTCTTATACAAATCTGCATCGAGAGGGAATTCCTTGAAAACCCTGTTTAACGGGACGTCAGAGGAAGACAGGATGCTGCTGACCATGGTGTACAGGGATGTTGGCTGAACATGCTTTAAGAGGGACAGGAAGCTAATATTTCCTTCGGTCCGGGATTCAAATACCAGCGGAACTTCCATAAAGACGGGGATAAGATCGTCCCAAAGCTGCAGGTGGTTTTCTTCGATCCGTTCAACTACAGCAGGCTGTTTGTGAACTGCCAGAATAGCCTGGGAATAGACTGTTTCTTCCCGGGCAATGCTTTCCAGGTAATCGCTGTTAACAGGCAGGCGCTTTGTAGGATTTGAGATGATATCCAGCTCGATCCCCAGATTTTTAATATACTCAAAGCTCTCCGGTGAACACTGATAGTTGAAACCCTCTTCGATGTTGTGATCATTGTACCAAATGATGTGGTCGATCCTGCCGGTCAGTCCGGGGTCTGTTTTTAGCCAGTCGGCGAAGGTTTTCAGGGATCCAAGGGCCACCAGGGTGAACTTATATTCATAATCCCGGCTGACTGTATTGAGGATTATATTGGCATCTGCTTCAATATTCAGGGTGCTCAGGTCCGGTCGTGAGCCCCATTGAATGCCCTGTGCAAATCCGCCCCAGGCAGGAAGTTTTTGATCCGAACTTTCGCCTGTTCCTACCGGTATGCCCTCATGGTGGAGGGTGTGCAACAGCGACTTCACCTTCACATAAACTGAATCGGGTGTAAGGCTTCCCTGTGAACAGGTGATGGCCAGTGTGCGCATGTCTTCAACCGCCAGCAGCATGGTGATGGCACGCATATCATCGTGTGCACCATCAGTATCAATAATCAGATGATGATCGGGTATTCCTTCATGAGCAAGGGTTATACCACCGATCATAGCAGAAAAAAATACAATTATGTAAAGTCGCAGCTTGTTCATCAAAATGAGAGTTTTATTCCAAGGTTAAAGTTAATTCCCGGCAGGGGATAACCATAATTAATTTCGTATTCTTCGTTCAATAGATTATTTAACGCTAGAAAAGCACTGAAGTTTTTAATGAGTTGGGCGTTTATCCTGGCATTAAGCAGGGTGTACGACTGAGTTGTCTCCGGGTTGACGGAGGTATATAGACGGTCGATATGCTGCAGGCTAAGGTTCAGGGTGAGCACCTTATACTGGTATACAGCCATCAGGTTAAACTGCTGCCTTGGCGCAGCCAGCACTACTTTGTCCATGGACAGAAAGCTATAATTGGCATGCAGGTGAAGCTTGTCCAGCACCCTGTACCTGGCGGCGAATTCAACTCCCTTGTTGGAGAAGACACCTATGTTTTGCCTTCTGACATTCGGATATTGACCAGCTACCTGGATCATGTTATCACCCTTGGCATAGAACAGAGTGAGTTCAGTGCGCAACCGGTTTTTGAGATATTGCTGTATCCAGCTAACTTCATAATTAATCATGCTTTCAGGTTCCAATTCGGGATTTGGTGCAAACAAGTACATTTCCATGATAGTTGGGCTGCGAAAGCCTTTTGAGACAGAGGCCTTCAGGCTGGTGTTGTTGCTCGGATTGTAATTCAGACCTATCATGGGGACCAGCTCATTTCCATAGCCGGAATTGTGTTCGAGTCTGAGTCCGGCGCTCACCGCGATCTGCTGCAGAATGCTCTGTTGCATATACGCATATATTCCCAGTTCGTTTATGGTGATCAGGCTGTCAGCTGCCATACCGCTGTTCCCCTCACCACCAAATTGTTTGGCATCGACTCCCACGGTCAGCCGGTTTCCTTTGAAGGGTCTCAGTGTCTGATAAAACATGGCTCCTGAGTTGCGATCGGTAGAGTGCCAGCCGTCAGACAGGGTGTGTTCACCAAAATTGTGGTAGAGCTTCAGTGCGCCTTCAGTCTTATCGTACCGGTTTTCAAGAGATAGGGAGGTTTTTCCCCGTGTGATGTCAATGTTGAAGAATTCCGGTTCAGCATAGACCGATCCGTTATCATTGGCATTGAATTTTGCAAGGTTTAGATCGGCCGTAATCTGCAGGTGTTCACTCAGCTCCCAGTTCATCTTGGTATAACCGTTAGTGATGCGGAAATCGGTATTCTCACGAATTCCGTCGGTCTGGTCATGGTTCACCGAAGCAAATACACTTAGCCTGTTCTTTTTATAACCCACTGTACCGGCATATTTTTGGGTATTATAGGAGCCATAGGAAGCCTCCAGACTACCGTTAAGCCCGTCAGATTTCTGCTGGCGTGTGATGATGTTCACCACTCCTCCCATGGCATTGGAACCATACAGGATGGAGGCGGGACCGCGAAGGATCTCAACCTTTTCGACATCCGAGGCTACATAGGCATCGGGTAGGGGGTGACCGAAAATTCCCTGATATTGCGGGTGCCCGTCGATCAGGATAAGTACCCCGGTATTAGGTGATCCGGATACTCCCCGGATGCTGATCGCTCCTGAACCTCCGGTAGAAACGCCAAAACCAAGGATGTTCCTCTCCGTCACAAAAACTCCGGGAGCAAAAGCGCTCAGAGCCGGGAGAATATTAATCTCTCCGGTACTTTCAATTTCTGCTTTTGACAGGTGTGAGACCGATACGGGGACCAGCTTCTGTGCTACCTCTATCTTTGTGCCGGTAACGACCACTTCCTCCAGCGGAATGGTATCGGTTAAACGGTTCTGTGCAGACAATCCGTTTATCATGAATAGCAGGAATATAAGGCAATTCAGTTGGATAAAGTCTTTTGTTTTCATTTTATTCTTGTTACGTAATTATAAAATCGTGTTACTGCAAGGTTAAAAAAAATCAATCCGCCCGGCTCATGGTCAGTTTTCCGTGCCGGATGCCTTTTACGGCGATCAGTTTGTCCGAAAGTTCAGTAAGTACGGAAGCTTTTCCTTTTACGGCGATGATCTCCATGCACATATCCTTCTCCAGGTGAAAATGTTGTGAGGAAAGGATTACGGAATGGTATTCATGTTGAACATCGGTAAGTTGATTGAGTAAATCCCGTTTATGATGATCGAATACCAGGGTAATGGAACCGGCAACCAGGTTGTTACATTGCCATTTGCTTAGGACAATATTATTGTTGATAAGGTGGCGGATGGCCTGCGACCTGTTGGTAAAACTGTTTTCTTCAGCATAGTTATCCAGGGCTTCCAGCAGCTCTTTTTCCAGGGATACACCAAAACGGGTTACCGACATCGTGTTACTATTTCAGGGATTAATGTTACTGTGCAAATATAGGAATAGATTGGAAAAAACAAAAGAGAGTGGCACATGATACTTGAAAAGATGGGATTAATCCGGAAAGTTGGGAACAATCCGGGAAGCAGGGAAGGTAGTGAAACGAGTGGGAGGGGGAGGGTTAGCGGGAGTGCGACTTAAAGTCGCGCCCCCGCTAACCCCCCCGCTAACCCACCAACTGTTCGAAGTTACAGGATAAGAAGCATACTATCCGTTCTTATCCGGATAATTTCGGATAAGCTTATTCAGTAGACACGAAGATTTAATTCCAGCTGACTGCCGGGATCAGTACCCTCGACTCCTCGACTTCTCAGCTAATCAATCTACCAGCTAAGGGTTTTAGTCCGGTTTGGTTCTTCAGCACCGTTCTCATAAATGGATAACTCAGCAGTTCCCTGACCGTAAAACTCGATCTTTACATCGGCAGTTACCGGCCCGAATGCAGTGAATACAGTAACCCCGACACTCTCATTGTTTTTTGACCAGCCTATCATCGAGCTGGGGATTGTTCCAATGCCTCCATCTTCGATAGGTGTAGTACATTCGATAACGACTTTTAGGGAAGCTTCTTCAGGAAGCACAGCCTTCATACTGTAGAGATTTTCAACCGGAGGAATATCTGTACTGGGTTCAATGGTCAGGTCACCCTCCTGGATAATACTTTCCCCGAAATCTCCTGTGTCCGGATATTCAATTAAAGGATCTTTGCCGCATTCCATGGTCAGCAAACTGAAAATTAGCATGATGCTAAAAGGGAAGAATAGTTTTTTCATCTGGCATAATTTAAGTTGATAGTATTAAAAGTTGATTAACTGATTAACTGAGTAATTGAGAAACTGACGATTTTATTCCAGCCAACTGCCAGAATCAGTACCCTCAGTAACTCGATTCATCCTTTACAGAATGATTAGTCAATCCTGCTACCTGAAAAGTCAGGTACTTGATTGATGGGTTATTTAGTGTAATTGGCATTTATTTTTATTGCTGTTATTTTTTGAAGTTTCGACTCCTCGACTCCTCGACTCCTCGACTCCTCGACTCCTCGACTCCTCGACTCCTCACCTCATCCTTTTAGGGTAAACGTTCCAGCCTGTACCCATACTTCGACGAAATAAATTTCAGGAAGCCGTCGTGGTTGTAGTAGATGGTGTCATAATAAGCATGTAATCTTATGTCATCCCTTGTACTAAAACAAATAGAGTAAACATTATCATATATTTCATCATTAATCCAAACGGAATCTCGATATCGGACCAGGGAGAAATCAGCCTCTCTATTACTCAAAGAATCATTGCTGGTATACAGAAAATTGTACAGGTAACTGCTTCCATTCGCATAGCCTAAAAAAATATCAATCCAATTATTTTCTCCTGCTTTTGACAGCCACATTTTTATTGCCAGGTCATCTGTGGGATGAGGTATATTGGAGGAAAAGAGATACTCCTTTCCTTGATTAACTTCAAGATAGGTCTCATTTGAGCAATATTCTGCAGCAGGCATTACTATGGAATCAGTATTCAGTGTCTCCTTTATACAGGTAAGATAGTATTCCTTCCCCCTGGATTCATCATAATACCATGTAGTATCTCCAGTTTTGAAGGGGAAATACTTTAAATTTTCTTCAGTATAAGGCGTCTGTATTTCATCTGGGCAATTATAATCGTAGCAACTGGAGAGAAATCCCATCAGGGATAATATGTATAATATTCTGGTTTTCATATTTCATAAGTTAAGGTTCGATATATGGTTCAGTATCACAGTAAGTAACCCTACTGTCAGGGATAATTTCCAATGTATGTCCGCCTCCATACCATTGCGGGCCGGAAAGGGCAATATTATTGCCTGTCATGATGACATCCCTTGATGAAGGATACGCTGGGGTCCTGA
Source organism: Bacteroidales bacterium (assembly GCA_016931575.1). GTDB lineage: Bacteria > Bacteroidota > Bacteroidia > Bacteroidales > UBA10428 > UBA10428. The sequence continues at coordinate 107,498 of JAFGEO010000055.1, forward strand.
TTTTATGGAAAGTAAGATCTTCTCCATAGGTAAAGTAGTATATCAAATCATCTTGGGAGGCAGTAATATACTCCACATCGCGATAATTTTCATAGTTGTTCATATCAAAATAGCTGCCTGTATTGCCTCTTTGAAGGCATTCCAACCATAGAAGATTATAGGCAATCATATAATCTATGCCGGGAAATTTTGCATCATTTGCGTCTTCATTCACTGATTCGATACTTGAATCCCATCTGTAACCGGATCGCCAGCCAGCCACTCCCAGGTCCGGGGGTGAGTGATAGGTAGCAAAACAATGCGGCCCATCGCAGGGAGCAGCCTGAAGCAAGGCAATCATTTGTTTTCGTAAAGTATCCGCATCTTTTTCTTTATTATGCAAATAGAGATTTAATAAAGGGAAAAAATACCAATTTACTGGTTTCACATATTCATACAGGCTTTCATAAGTAATATTGTTTTCATCATCTTGTGTATCGTACCATGAATCACCAATGGCAGCATAAGTGTAGGCAGTGGTTGCTGCCCATCGATTGGCCGTAACAGATAGCGAATCCCATTCAGTAAGCCAAATATTGGTAGGGTAGTAAACGAAAGTGAGATACTCATCCCGGAAAAGTCTGTTTAACCAATATCCTATGGTTACTATTGTATCTGTGAATATTAGATCATATGTTGGATCTCCGAATCTTTCCCAGCAATATTTTTGATATCGGAGAAGCATTGAGTCGGGTAACTTCTGATCAATGAAGATTGCCAGAGCCGTATTTGCCGTTACTGAAAGATCTTCGTCAAAGTCTTTTAAAAACGAATAGAAATCTCTATCGGTGAAGGGATTTTTATCTTCGAAAAGATTTTTGTAGCGATCCGGCGGAGCTAAGGGAGGACCAAGATCCTGAGAGTTCCAAATATAGTCGGCAGCAGTGGCTAGTGCATATAAGCCCTGGTATGCCTTAGCATCTGCTCCGAAAAGATGTATGGAATCGTTACTTAGTTTTCCAACCCAATCGTTCATGATCAGATGAGTCATATACTGTGAAGAAATATCAATTGCATGATCAATAAAATTGTAATCATTATATTCAACCACATTATCGGAAAGTCCGTATAAAGATTTTACTAATAAAGCCAAGCCTGTCAACATTCCCTCCCACTCTTCAGTACTTGGGTAATAGGTGTTATACAAAGCGACTTCATAATCCGGATTATCCTGGCAATTAAGATAATAGCTCCTATACTTTGAAAGGGCTGTATCGCTATAATTATTTTTATGAGCCCAATCCTGGTAGAAACCGCCATTACTATCAGCATAAAAGAACTTAATAGGAACATCATCCCTGCAAAACAAGCCATTTAGGTACGCGGTGCTGTCATAGGGATAATACAAATGCTCGCAATTGTAATCGAGCCTTTCAAATGCTTTCATGGCACAATACAGTTCCCATTGTGTTTGATCATAGGGTTCCCCATTCCGTGCTAATAAGGCAAGCTCAGTTGATAGAACTCCGATATATCGACCCAGATTTTGCACTGGGTTGTCGATCCAGCTTAAATTCAGATAGGGATTGTCGCCTATGCGATAAGCTTTTATTGCAGGTATACTCAAACCAGAAGGCACGCCAAGTTCTTCAGCCTCTCCTACAATTATAAATTCGTCCATAAGCCGCTGCCGGTAATACCAGTATTTGTAATGATCCCGGATATCCAGTTTTTGAGCTGTTAATTTTGTCGGAACAATTACTATTAACAGCAAAAAGATGTATACTATTCTTCTCATCTTGTTTAAATTAATCTGTTAATATCATCGTCCGTGTATCGATCAGC
>JAFGEO010000056.1 GCA_016931575.1 Bacteroidales bacterium
ATTACTACATACTCGTTTTTCGAAACCTGTGAGGATTTTACTCTTTAATGTTTCGCCTACTGTTTGCGATTTGACTTGTGTTACCATAATTGTCAAAATAAAAATTGAAAAGACGGATTTTGTTTTCATAAACTTTTTTCGACAAAATTATCCTGTCAATTAAGGCTGCACAATCAGGCATTGGTATGATTTTAATCGTTCGGGTTGAAATCATACTAAAGTATGACGATTAGTAAAGTATTGATTTTCATTGGTTCACAGGAAAGGCATTTATCAGGTTCGATAATTCCAACCTGTTTCTGACATTTGCTTTCGAATAAATATTTGACACGTGAGTTTTAACAGTTGGAAGTGAGATGAACAGTTCGGCTGCCATTTCATTATAAGTTTTTCCTGTAATTAAAAGTTTTAGGACATCTTGTTCCCTTTGGGTTATTCCAAGCTTTTCTAATTTATTATCATCGGGGGTAAAAGTTTTTTCTGATTGGAGCAGTTTTTTTATATCACCTGGTATCTTACTGACAGATAAAACAATGCAAATTATTGCCAATATGATGCCACCGTTTTGTTGTATTTGTTTTAAATCAAAATTTTCAGCAGTAACAATAAATAAAATGGAAGTAAAAATCATTATTATCAAGACAATAATTGCAATCTTTCGTTCCGATTTCTCTCTAAATTGAATGAGTACTCCTGGTTTTGTAAACAATAGAAAGAACATGGAATAAACAACCGTTAAAAGAAGATGTATAGAAACAATCAAAATTGCTAAAATGGAATCGTTAAAAGAATGCATCATAATAACTAAAATAGTTACTATTGTTCCAATGGTGATAACAATATTGTTTCTGATTTTGCGATACTTATCCACCCTTTCTTTATGAATATTTATAGGTATTGAAATTGCAAAAGCAAGGGTAAGAATATTAGTCGCCAATTCTTGAATATCCAGAAGCAATGAGTTCTCAGTTTTAACAAAACTTTGAAAGGTAGAAGCAATTATCAAGCACAAGAAAACTATTGTGAATAAAATAGTTTCTTTATATTCTAAATCTTTTAAAAAACAGACTATTTGAACAATCAAAGTTGCAATTCCTAATGTATAGGCTAATATCAGCAGTATGATTTTTAAAATTTCCATTGAATTTTGTCAGTTGTTAGTTTCAGCATGACGCACAACGTGAATCTCCCGCCTGGAGGGCGGGACAAGTTGTGCAAAAACCTGTTTCGGCAAAATAAATATAGGCATTAAGTTGGTTTAGTGTTTGTTCAGGCTGCTTAAATTTCTCCATTTCTCAGACACTGATTTTCAGCGCATACACTTTTTGTTCCTTAAACAGGCTTAAAATCTGCCATTTTGGTAGGTGTAAATGATGTAAGCAGCACTCATTCAGGACTTTAAGAACTACAGGTAAGTGGTATAAGAGAGGTATATCCACACACCAATAAAACAGGTCGGAAACACTGCTTTTGGGTTTTGCAAATCGTAATACTTCACCTATCCGGGTTGAAAATTCCGAAAATCATGGAAAAAGCTCCAGACAAATGTTCGTTGAAGGTAATTTTTAAAAATTAGATTCCACAAGGTATTAAAGTATCATCGGTAGCCTTTCCTGAAAAGGGGAAGGCTACCATAATCGTCATATCTTGTGTTTCCGAAAAGAAGTGGAATACGACAATTAACCTGGAGCCAGATTCTTTAAAGCCTTTCAACTGATGAAATCATCATGGCGGGTATAATCTCTAATGATTGATCAGGTTCATTTCAGGAATGCTTGCACCTAACATAAATATGCTTAATATGTGTATTTTCAACATCTCTCTCATCTATTTCAAAATGACTGTTTAAAGACTTTATGAGAGGTGTTAGTTTTAAATAGCCATAGTTGCGTGGGTCAAAATCGGGTTTCTTTTTTATTAACAGATTACCAACTTCAGCTAAAAAAGCCCATCCGGAATCGTCAGATAAATCATTAACTGTAGTCTCTAATAGATTAATTATTTCTTCGCTTATGGAATCGATCTGAGTATTGGAAGCAGCACTTTTGGTAGTTGGAATGCTTGACTTTGTTTTTTCCAGTTTTGGCTCTATGGTTTTAATAATCTCTATGTAAACAAACTTGTCACATGCAACTATAAAAGGATTTGGAGTTTTCTTTTCACCAATTCCGATAACTAACATTCCTGATTCTCTTAACCGTGTAGCTAAACGTGTGAAATCACTATCACTGGAAACAAGACAAAATCCATCTACTTTTTGACTATGCAATATATCCATTGCATCAATAATCATAGCTGAATCGGTTGCATTTTTGCCACTGGTATAACTATATTGCTGTACAGGAGTTATTGCATTCTCCAGTAAAACAGTTTTCCAACCTTTCACTGTTGGTTTAGTCCAATCTCCATAAATCCTCTTTATTGTTGGGATACCAATTTTGGCAATTTCATCCATCATCCCTTTAGTATTGGAATATGGGATATTATCAGCGTCTATTAGAACGGCTAATTTAATATCGTTTTTATCTTTCATAGTTGTTGGGTTGCTATCTATTCCTGGCTAAGGTTTTTAAGTATTTTGGCATAATCTCTATAAATCATCTGATTTATCTTTGAAAAATCCATGTGTTGTTATTTAGTTTATTTCAAATATACTACATTAACGAAGATCTATCAATGGAATCAGAAGTCATCCAGGCTTGCTCCCTATTTTTGAGATACTCTGAGTCTAATCTATTCTAAATACATGAGACTGGTTGAACACCACGTTCCGTTATCCAAAATCCTTTCGGGTACTTCTGAGAGAGTAATCTTACCGCACTATTCTGAAGGGAGATAGTTGGTTTAGCAGGCACATGGAAGATCCTTGCGCTAGGTGGCGATGTTTTTTTTCTCTGTGGATCACAGCGATTCCTCTGTGGTCCCCTGTGTCCTCTTTTTTTATACAGAACTTCGCAGCTCCTTCGCATGCTTGCTTTGGCGCTCGAAAAGATACTTCATAAAAAGTTCATTTTTTTACTTAAAGGTATTTTATTTACGATACTACCTATACCTAAAACCACCCAGCTTTATTAAAATTATAAGCTGAGCGGTTTTATTAATCTACCATCAGTAATGGATACCTTATTCTTTAATAAATCTCATCGTATGCAGGCTGGAATTACTGCTCACCACCTGAAGAATGTACACACCCTCAGGAAGGCCGGAAGTATCAAGTTGTTGTGAAAAGCTTTCCGGATCATCAATCTGTTTTTGCACCCTGCCGGTTAAATCCAGGATTCGGATACCGGTCATCCCCTGATCGCTTTCCACGATCAGGTAGGAGGTGGCGGGATTGGGATAGACACGGATGGTTTCAGACAGCCCGGTTTTCTGAAGGCCGCTACCTGTATAGGGGGTGATGATCACACGTCCCATGTTGAATCCGCCGCTTCCAAGGTCAAGGCGCATCAGGGTATCGGTTGTATAAAGCTGAACAGGCTCAGCGGTGATGGTCCTGAAAGTGCTCCAGCTGCCTGTGGCCGGAACGGTCATGTTGCCGGTGCGGTTCTCCCCATTGAAAAGGATATTCAGCGGGCTTATTCCACTCGTATTCTGTGAGGCAACCCGCGCTTGAATTGTGTAATATCCGGTTTCTTCCACTGCAATGGTGTACTCTGTCCATTCTCCTCCTTCGTTCCAGCCTATGTTTCCCCCGCCGTCATTATACTCGGTATCAACGCCTTCATCCTGACGGGGTCCTGAACCCTGGTTTTGAGTGTTGTTGTCGTGGTAGGCCACTCCCTCACCACCGTAATCGAAATCGGTGGATTCAATGGTCCCCGGAATGACCTGGGGAGTAAACGGGTCGGGGTAGGGGTACTGCCCTTGGGCAAGTAGCAGTCGCGAATAGCTTGATGTTCCGCATGTATTTTCAACCACCAGGTGTACCGTGTCAGCGGTGGTGCCCCAGTCAACCGTAATGGAAGAGGAGCCCTGACCACCTGTGATGCTTGCATCCGTCGGTACGGCCCAGGAATAGTCTGATCCGGCAAGTTCCGGAAAGCTGAACACCAGGCCGGTCTCATGATCCGCAAAAAAAAGCGGGCCTTCAATAGCAGGTTCTGTCAGAGCAACATCCAGTGAGAGGGTATCTTCAATGGCATCTCCTTTAATATGGCATTTCAGGGTTCCCGGGTTACATCCCCAGTTCAGAAAAACGTGGCTGGAATCGGGAGTGCCATTTACCGTAACACCCTCAGGCAGGATCCATTCATAGCTCCAGCCTTCACCGCCCATGATGCTGTACTCAAGGGAGGAATCAGCGGCATTTACCGCTGCGGGGCCATCGATCTCCAGGGTCTCTGCCGATTTGTAGAGCCGGACATAGTCGATCTGAAAATCCTGCGGGAACACGGTGGAGGCATCCGGGCTTCCGGGCCAGTCGCCGCCAATGGCCATGTTCAGGATAATGAAGAATCTTTCATCGAAGGCATCGAACTCACTGGTATGTACATCGATGGTAAAGAACAACACACTGTCGCAGTAAGTTCTGATGGTATTGTCATCCCAGACGGTCGAAACCAGGTGGAAGGCGTCGTTGAAAATACCTTCATCCAGTTGATAGGAAAGGCCATAATAGGGATGGCCCCCATTAATGATCGAACCCCAGTGCAGGGTGCTGTGGATGATGTCATCCCCTTTACCGGGATCATCGCCACCTACCATTTCCATGATGTCAATCTCTCCGCATCCGGGCCATCCGATATCATAAATTGATTCTCCCAGCAGCCAGAATGCGGGCCAGATACCCTGTCCATAGGGCAACTTCATATAAGCCTCAATTTTCCCGTAGGTGAAGTTGAATTTATCGTGGGTATTGATACGGGCAGAGGTGTAATTCATGCCTCCGTATGATTCCTGCAATCCGCGGATGGTAAGTTTGCCATCCGAGACAAAAATATTTTCGGGGCGTGAGGTGCTGTATTGTAGTTCGTTATTGTTGCCGGTTCCGATCTCATAGTTCCATATAGCCGTGTCCAGTCCGCTGCCGTCGAATTCATCACTCCATACCAGTTCATACTCCTGGGCATACAGGGCGGTATTCATGAGTACGAAGACACTCATCACCAGCCAGCTCATCATCAAAATCTTTCTCATAGTTTAATAATTTTAGCGTATTCGAAGTACGGAAACAGATTCCGTATATAAAATTAAAACACTACATCAAAAACTCATCAGCTTTACATCTTTTTCTACGCGCCAATAAACAGGCATATCCTCTTAACAGGATTAAAAACCAGCTGATTGATAGCAGGCAGGTGGTGTTTTTATGGCAGGGGGCAATTACATTTATCAGGATTCCCGGCGTTTCTCACTGGTTTTTTAAGCCTTGGAGGCACTGGCATCGGTCTCAAAAGAGCCCGAAGCATGATATCCCGGGCGGTTGATGATTCAGCTTTGAAACCACCCGTTATTTTCATATCATTGCAATCGATTTTGGCAGGGCATACTAAAACCTGTAATTTTAAGTTATTTCACGTATGAAGTTGATCATGCTGAACAAGCTCCGGACCCTATACATACTGCTTTTTTGCTGCCTGGCACCTGCTGTCAGCGCGCAGCTGATCTTGTATAGTTCTGCTGAAAGGACTACCCGGACGGTCTATGAAACCGGCGGGGTGACCGATACCATTTTCCTTTTCAGCCTGCAGAACCCCGATAAGTATATCGAAGCAGAATCGCCAAACGGTTCGGCAGCCACCTTTGAGTGGTATACCTACAATCCAGCAAGCGATAATTTTGACCTCCTGGATACCGATACCGATGTTCTGCTCAGCCGGCAGCAAGTGACAGCCAATACAGGGTACCGCCTGGTTGTAACAGGCAATGGCAATAACATCACCTCCGAATTCTGGACGATCATTAATGATCCGCAGGTTACCATTTACAATGCAGAAATTGTTACCGAGGGTGCGGACAGCTATAAGGCAGTGCCCACCTCGCAGAAGTGGTGCCATATTATCAGGGATATCAATGCCGGGATTGACAGTGCCGATTTGAGCTACTACGACCTGAATACCCATGAGCTCCTTAAGTTAAATCCGAACTATGACATCAGCTGGAGTGAGGATCCCGTCCCTGAGGAATTTGGCATTAACGACTGGTTTTACAACGATCAGTTCGGCCTGAAAATAGATATCGAAAATCCTTACTGGGAGGACAGCTGGTATATCCTGACCATCACCGACGATTATGGATTCACGGCAAAAGATTCAATTTTTTATGAGTCGATTGAACCCCATGCCGACTTCAGCTACGAATACTTAAGCCTGGACAATCGCTATGAATATCCGGGCCAGCCCGACAGGTATTACGAAGACTATTACAATTCCGCCAGTTACGATTATGTATCGGCGCCTGCGCGTTTTAGATTCAACAATCTCTCGATAAATGCAGACACGATGATCTGGGATTTTGGTGACGGTGAAACGGAAATTACAGGAATTGACTCCCTGAAGCATACCTATATGCTTCCGGGTGAGTACTATCCAAAACTGACGGTTTACAACATTGTTCCGCACCTGTATGAAGTATGTACGGATACCTTCCCGAAATATGAAGAAGAGGTTCTGCTGGAGAATGGAGAGGATTATCCTGTGAACGTGGAGAATTCCAGGGTTGATCAGGATGAGACAAAAGGGATCTACAATGTTATCACCATACCTCCTGATGGCGATAACGACTATTTCCGGTTCACCGGAGATGTGAGCATTACGGATTTTGAGATTGTCATCTTCAACCGCTATGGCAACAGGGTATACCGGTTTGAGGGAAATATCCGCGACTGGGAAGGTTGGGATGGCACCGATGATGGTACGGATAAATACGTATTCACCGGAGTGTACTACTATGTCGTCAGGGAGCTGAACGTGCTACCCATGGATGCGGAGGGCAGAAAGCCCAAGCTTGTTACCGAAGATGATCCCACCGCCGAGATCAAGATCAATACTGTTTATCGCGGGTTTATCCATGTTTTTAATAGTGGTAGTTAAGCGGGACAAGCTAATCAGCAGAGCCAGGTAGAGAAGGAACAAAAAAAAGCCCCGGGAATACCGGGGCTTTGTATAGGTATGATTGACAGATCTATTCGTCGTCCTGTTCTGCTTCGTATGCTTTAAGCAGCTCTTCCTGAACATCGCCCGGTACCGCTGCATATTCTGCAAACTTCATGCTATACATGGCGCGGCCGCCTGTCAGCGAGCTGAGCGAGGTTGAGTATTTGTTCATTTCGGCCAGGGGTACTTTAGCAGAGATCTTTTCAAATCCGCCTTCGCTTGACATACCCTGAACGATGGCACGGCGTCCCTGAAGGTCGCTCATCACATCCCCCATACGATCAGAAGGAACGAGTACTTCCACATCGTAAACAGGCTCGAGGATCTTGGGGCCTGCTTTCTTGAATGCCTGGGCGAAAGCATTACGTCCGGCAAGCTTAAATGAAATTTCGTTTGAATCAACCGGGTGCATCTTGCCGTCATAAACATAAACGCTGATATCGCGTGCATAGGATCCGGTAAGTGGGCCCGTCTCGATTTTTTCCATAATCCCCTTCAGGATAGCAGGCAGGAAGCGGGCATCGATTGAGCCACCGACAATACAGTTGTAATACATCAGTTTTCCACCCCAGCTGAGCTTGTGTTCATCCTCTCCGCGAACAGAAACTTTCATGTCCTTACCGTCGATTTTGAACATGTCTTTGGGTTTTGCACCTTCGGTATAGGGTTCGATAACCATGTGCACTTCACCGAACTGTCCGGCACCACCCGATTGCTTTTTGTGGCGATAATCTGCCTGGGCAAATTTGGTGATCGTTTCACGATAGGGAATTTTCGGAGTGATGAATTCGGTTTCAATCTTATACTGATTATCCAGGTGCCATTTCAGAATGTTCAAATGGTATTCACCCTGGCCTGAAAGAATGATCTGCTTAAGTTCCTTGGAGTATTCGATCATAATGGTCGGATCTTCCTGGTGCATGCGGTTCAGGGCCTCGCCGAGTTTTTCCTCATCACCTTCAGTTAAGGTCCTGATGGCAGTCCTGAACTTGGGTTCGGGCAGGTTGATCTTCTCAAAGGCGATACCTTTTTCACTGAGAGAATGACCAAAGCGGGTACCCTTCAGTTTAACGGTTATGCCGAGATCTCCTGCTTCCAGGGCAGCAATTTTGCTACGGTTCTTACCATGGCTTACCATGATCTGGGAGATACGCTCCTTATTCTGGGTGGTGGAATTGATAAGGTCCATTCCCTCCTTTATGGTTCCTGACATCACCTTAAAGAAGACTACTTCACCGATGTGCTGCTCGACACTTGTTTTAAACACGAAAGCGCTGGTGGGTGCTGAAGAATCGCAGGCGATTACGTTTCCTTTGTTATCTTTTGGGGCTTCAATCATGTTCGGGCTCGGAGCAACATTTGTCAGGAATTGCATAAGCCTTGCTACTCCCATATCTTTCTTAGCGGATACACAGAAAACCGGGAAAATTCCCCTGGTCAGAAGACCGGCGGTAATTCCTGAGCGCATCTCATCTTCGGTCAGGCCGTCATTTTCGAAAAACAGTTCCATAAGTTTTTCGTCGTTTTCTGCGGCTTTTTCAACCAGTTCGTTTTGAAGTTCGGCAGCCCTGTCAGCTTCACTTTCAGGGATGTCAGCAGCTTCCATTTGTCCATTCTCACCCAGTTTATACATTTTCATGGTCAGCACATCAATTACTGCATTGAAATGGAGACCTGTGTCGATTGGATATTGAACAATTGTTACGGAGTTTCCAAAACGTTCCCTGGCGGATTCGATGGTCTTCTCGAAGTTGGCTTTTTCATTATCGAGATGGTTAACCACGATAACCATGGGCTTTCGGGCCATGGACAGGTAGCGATTGTGAATTTCGGCACCAACCTCTACGCCATTCTGGGCGTTCAGCAGCATAACTGCAGTGTCAGCGGCAGCCATTGAAGTAGCGAGGCCTCCTACAAAATCATCCAGGCCCGGTACATCCAGTATATTGAGTTTTTTTCCGTTAAATTCGGTGGATAACAGCGAAGAAAACAGGGAGTTTCCGTTTTCATGCTCGATATCGCGATAGTCAGAAGATGTGTTTTTGCTGTCAATGTCACCACGTCGGTCAATTGTTTTTCCTTCGAAAAGCATGGCCTCAGCAAGGGTTGTTTTTCCTGATCCGGCATTACCAGCAAGCACAATGTTTTTAATCTGATCGGTAGTGTATGCTTTCATTTTCTAATACGGTTATTTAATAAATATAAATTGCCTTTTTTTAGGTTATTTCCTGGCAGGATTGCAAATGTAAAATAATTTTTCAAAGACGTCGAATTAAGCGTATGATTTTTACTCCTTATTATAGAAGGGAAAAATCAGGAGCGATCCGTGAATGCAGAGAAGCAATACATAGTGTCCATTGGGACTACCCTAAAACAGGGACAGTATCAACGGAAGCAGAAGAACCAGATCGGCCAGGAAAGTGAAGTATTTCGACTGCCGATGGGCAATGATAAGCAGCATGAGGGCATATAGGGACACCATGGTCAGGCCGATGATTCCGTATGTGGGGTCGAAGCTGAGCAGTGTGAAAAGGAGGAAAAGGATCCCGCTTATCAGAATCGACAACAAGGCCATGGTCCGGGTTTTGGCAACGCTTGTCCGGACAGCGATGGATTTAATGCCGGTTTTTTGGTTATGATCGAAGTCGAGTATGGCAAAAATCAGGGTATTCGAGAGAATTAAAAAGAGCACAGCTACCAGGGTGATCCAGTGGGTACTTTCCCGCCAGGGATCATAGATCAGAGGAACTCCGGCAGTTCCCGCTGTAAAAAACAGGGCTACGATCAGCTCACGCGGCAGAGCTGTTTTTTTGGAATAGTGCTGAACCTGGTTGATCACAAGATATACGGTAAGAAGCAGGATGCCGGCAGCTCCGAAAAGGATGATCTCACCGGGGATAAAGAACATAAGGATTACAAGACTCACAAGGCAGAACAGGGACAGGCGGCTTAATAATTTCCGGAGCGATCTGAGTCGGTGTAATTCGGTCTTGTTAGAATAATTACCCGGCAGGTAACTATTGGCAAAATTGTTGACGAGAAAGACCAGGAGCGTTGTAAGGCCTAGGGCAAGCCAGTAGGAACCCGGTAGCGAGGCATCGAAAACAACCGAAAAATAAAATGAAACTGACAGGGCACAGGCCACAGCATCTAGGCTCAGCTGGCGTATCCATTTCAAAAGTGTATTCAAAGCGCTCAGTTTTGGGCAAAGTGAGTTTTCAAGCTCTAAGTTATAATTTATTTGTTATCCTCCATGTAGGAAAAGAGGGATCAATCCTTAAAGTAGGGGATAATGAGGATCCCTGATCGGGGTTCGGTAAATTTATCCGGAGTTACTGCGCCGGAAAGCGGCGGGCTCCCAAGCCCGGTCATCGATCGGGAGTACTTGATTTGTGAAGAATTTCGCTTAGCGATACATGTGGATGAAACCCCGCTGACTGACAGGCTCGCCAGCACTTCCATCAAGGATTTCAAGAATATAATAATAGACCCCTGATGACAGAGGGGTGCCGTTGTTAGTTTTTCCATTCCAGGCAATCGTAGGCGCAGTCTGGGTGAATACAAGCAATCCATACCGGTTAAACACCTGGAATCTGATAGCTGTGGTCAGGCTTCTGGATTCGACGATAAAAAACTCCTCCACTTCGGGGAAGAAAATATTTGGGATCACTAACTCACCTGCCAGCGACAGTCTTTGCGAGAAGGAGGATTCGCAGCCAAAATTATCAGTGATTGTAAGATTGATTACGTAGACCCCCGTATCAAGTGTCACGGAATCCACTGCATTTAGCTGGTTTGCCAGCGTAACAGCATAGCTGTTGGTCCGTGAATCGGAGCCATCCTCTTTCATATAATCCCAGAGGAAGGTATAACTGGCTGATACATCAGTTATTTCATCTGCCGGAATAAAACGGAAATTATTGTTCGGAGCATATTCCTCATACTGGAAAGCTGCACTGACTGTCCGGTGGACGGTGATATAGTCTGTTTTTATAACAGGGTTTTCATGGTGCCTGTTCACCACCATCGTAACCGTATACACTCCTTCCGTATCGTAGATCATTGAATCCGGACTGATGGCGTTCACGGTATCCCCGGTGCCAAAATACCAGTCGATTCTGGAAATGGTATCCATGTCTACGGTCGATTCATCGATTTGAAAAGCTACTGAAAAGGGGGTGCAGCCCTCCACACTACTGGCTGTAAAACCAGCCTGGGCAGACAAATTCGCTACAACCGCCAGCTGCAAAAAAAGAATGTATACAAGCCTTCTTCGGATCATTGACAAGTTTATTCAAGTAAATATAGGATACTCCTATGCTTGCTAGCGAATATTTTTCGTCAATTTTTTAACAACCGAGAATTTGTTAAAGAATTCCTTGGCGAAAACCCTGAGAATCGTGTAGCAGGGAATGGCAAGAATCATTCCTGCGATGCCCGCTAGTGATCCGGCTACCAGCAGAAGGATAAATATCTCCAGAGGGTGGGCATTTACACTGTTTGAAAATATCAGGGGTTGAAAAAGGAAATTATCCATGAGCTGAACGATGATAAATACCAGGAGCATCCATCCTGCAAGGGGAACCAGCTCGGTGTAGAACTCCATGTCAAGATGGGTGGCCAGGCCCAGCAGGAGCCCGAGGACAATTCCGATCAGGGGCCCGACATAGGGTATCACGTTAAAAAGGGCGGCAATCAGGGCGATCAGGATGCTATGGGTGAACCCGACACCGGCAATCGTCAATCCCAGTGTCAGCAAAAGAAAAATGGCGGTGATCTGCCCAAGGATACCCAGGAAGTAACGCATCAGCAGATATCGTGTTGATGACATGGCATGCTTGAATGCCTCGGCATGTTTATCGGGGACGAGGGTTAGGACTCCGCTTGCAAACAGGTGCTCATCTCTCAGGAAGAAGAAGGTAATGAACGTAATAGAAAATATTGCAATGAAAATATTCCCTATTATTCCGGCAAAGGAACCGATCAGGTTAGAAAAAAAACTCAGGTTGAAGATGCTGATTGCCTTTTCGTTCAGGAAATTTTCCACGCTGAACTTCTCCTTTCCGCTGACATTAAACTTTTCAATGAATTCTTCCAGCTTTGCAGTGGGTTCTTCAAGGGACTGCATAATTTCGTTCGGATTAATGGTGGACAGACTCTGGGCTTCCCTGGCTACCAGGGGGATAAAGATCCAGAAGAACAAGCCGATCATGAACCACATGATGGCCAGGGTTATCACGGCCCGGACAGATTTCGGGATCCTGATTTTCCTGATACGGATTTTGCCCAGCAGATCTACCAGCGGCCTGCCCATCAGGGCAAGAACTGCAGATAGGAGAATGTATGCTACGATACTGAAGAAGTACCAAAGGGTCAGTCCTGCAAGGATTACACCCAGACCGGCCAGAATGTAACGAAATGTAGAATTCATAGTGACATCAATTCAGAATCAGGCCTAAAACTACAACAAAAAAATGCAGGTAGGGTATGGCAGGGCCTAAAATACGGTTTCTTCTGTGCCTCCTGTATACCCTTTACCTTTTGCCTTGGGACTTATGACTCAAGAATTGTTAACATCGTTTTAATTAATAATTCAGAAAATTGGGTACCACCAATGACAGTTTCCTAATTTTGTACCAGCAAAAGGAATTGTATGAAACAATATTTGGATTTACTGAACCATGTGCTGGAGAAGGGTCAGGAAAGAAAAGACCGGACCGGTACAGGTACCCTGAGTGTTTTTGGATACCAGATGCGTTTTAACCTGGAGGATGGTTTTCCTTTGCTGACAACAAAAAAACTGCACCTGAGATCCATCATTCATGAGCTCCTCTGGTTCCTGAAAGGGGAAACAAATATTCAGTATCTCAAGGAAAACAGTGTCCGTATCTGGAATGAATGGGCCGATGAGGATGGCGAACTGGGCCCCGTTTATGGGTACCAGTGGAGGTCCTGGACCAATGATGAGGGCCGGTCAATAGACCAGATCAGCCAGCTGATCGAAGCAATCAGGACAAATCCGGAATCCCGGCGCTTGATTGTAAGTGCGTGGAATGTCGGTGATCTCGATAAAATGGCGCTGCCTCCCTGTCATGTTTTGTTCCAGTTCTATATAGCGGGCGATAAACTTTCCTGTCAGCTATATCAGCGGAGTGCGGATATTTTCCTGGGGGTACCCTTTAACATTGCATCCTATTCCCTCCTGCTGATGATGGTTGCACAGGCCACCGGGCTTCGGCCATATGAATTCGTGCATACCCTCGGTGATGCTCACATCTACCAGAACCATCTTGATCAGGTCAGATTACAGCTTACCCGGACCCCGAGAAAATTGCCTGTCATGACAATCAACCCGGAGGTGAAGGACCTCTTTAGCTTCAGGTACGAAGATTTTATTCTCTCGGATTATGATCCCCTGCCACACATAAAAGGTGAAATTTCAGTGTAATATGGAACTTGTCATCATCGCAGCAATCGGGAAAAACGGGGAACTTGGTTACAGGAATAAACTGCTGTGGCATATTTCGGAGGACCTGAAGCGGTTTAAAAGATTAACTTCCGGGTATACGGTTATTATGGGCCGGTCAACCTTTGAATCCATTGGCAGCAAGCCATTGCCTCAGCGACGGAATATCGTTTTATCCCGTTTCGGCAGCGGAATGCATGAAGGTGTTGAATGGGCTGCCTCAATTGATGAAGCACTGGGAAAAGTCAGGGATGAGGAACAGGTTTTCGTCATCGGAGGGGCAAAAGTTTATGAGGGCCTTCTGCCCTTTTCAGACAGGATGTACCTTACCAGGGTACACGAAAGCTATCGGGCCGACTGCTACTTTCCTGAAATTAAACCGGACGAATGGATGATTACCGAGCAGGTGAATATTGAGGATGACTTGCAGGCGGGTGTTAATTATTCCTACCTGACTATGCATAGAAAACGATAGACTTTTTGTAGTTTTAGGAAGCTAACTCTTAAAACTTATTCTTATGCAAAAGAGACTTTTCTTATGCCTGGCCGTCTTTCTGGCACTTCCATTCTATGCAAATGCCCAGAAGGATGACATTATCGGTACGTATTGGAATGAAGAAAAAACTGGTCATATCAGGATATTTCTTGCAACAGACGGACAATTTTACGGGAAAATAGACTGGACAGAAACCCCGGACAAGAAAGATTTTAATAATCCGTACCCGGAGAGAAGGGACAATCCAAGATTGGGCCTGATCGTCCTCAGGAATTTCACCTACGACTCCGCTAAAAAACAGTGGACAGGTGGCACCATCTACGACCCGGATAACGGGAAAGTCTATGACTGCTACATGTGGTTTGATGGAGACGACAAGGATCTGCTGCACCTGAAAGGCTATGTGCTTGGAATGAAGTTTATGGGCAGGGAAGCGAAGTGGAAAAGGGTAGAGGAGGAGTGATTCTAAGCCGGAAATTTCAGAGACTTATATACAATATTCCGTCATTGATCAATAAAAATTAACTCCTGTATGGTATCAGCGTAAAGTCGGGAAGAAACAGATTTGAAACCTGACGAATGAAATTGCTGATCTATATAGGATTAATTCTTGTTGGCTTTAGTTCCTGCAAACAATCCGCTCTCGTACTAAAGGAATCCGAGATACCGGATGGGGTTTTTTATTCAGAAGACCAGATGAAACCCTACTCCGGTATTTGTATTGTATATTATCCCGGCACACGGCAGCTAAAGGAAGAATTGACATACGCTGACGGACTGTTGAATGGCAGGGTTGCCAGCTATTACAAGGACGGACAGCTAAAACGCCTTGGCCGGTTTGTGAAGGGGGAAATGGATGGAAAATGGGAAGGCTGGTTCGGGAACGGACAGAAGCAATACATTGCCCATTACAGAAATGATAAGCTGGACGGCGACTATCAGGAGTGGTTTGAAAACGGGGAAATTAAGGAAAAGGGACGCTTTACACAGAATGTCCGCACAGGAAGCTGGGAAAGGAGCCCGGAAAACGGCATAAGCATCATTAAATAAGTTGGGGCCGAAATGCAAGAAGTATTATAAACCAGAGTAAGAGGAACAGGATCGGGGCTGCATATTCATGCGGCCCTTTTTTATTTCAGGTTTTTTTGGTTTTAGGTTGTCATTAGTCTTCAGCAATCAATGTTCAACAATCGATAATCCTCAGTAATACGGATAGCTATAAAAACTGATCTATGAATGCCTTCGGTGAACTTAAAAGCCCGACTGATGAATGTTGATCTTTGATTCTCGAGGATTACCTTCTCCAGGATTTAGCAGGTAGTTAATTTACCGGAAAAGTATCCCTTCACGGGTATATTCAAAAGGTTTCCAGGAATTATCATACAATGCATACACCTCCCTGATCCCGCATTTTTGCATAATTTCCGCAGCATAACTCATGCCCTGAGAGATTTCTTCCGGCTTGTGTGCATCAGAGTTCAATACAACCGGTATATTTCTTTCTGCCAGGCGTCTGATGATCCACTCTCCGGGGTAGAGATCAGGTTGCCCATACCGATAGTACCCACGCGTATTGATTTCTACCCTGCATTGTTTTTCCGCAATCAGGTCAAGGGTGTTCTCTACGGCCCCGGTGTACCAGGTTTCCTGTTCGGAAAAATATGCCTGGTTTTTATTAAACATTTTGATTTTATCAAGGTGCCCGATTACATCAGGGGATAAAGCTTCGATCATCTGCCTGGTCAGGTCCCAGAACCGGAGGGCGGCCTGGCGCATATCATTCTCGAAAATTTCCAGCAGGCCTTTTGAAAATAATTCGGCGGAGGTGTCAATATTCCAGGGTGTACCATCCTTAAAGCGGTCGACGAAATGTATGGAGGCAATGCGGTAATCCAGGCCGGCATAATCACGGGTATCGGAACCATCCGGGAGATAATCAATTTCGAGCCCCATGTATACCTGGATGTCTCTGGCATACTTCTTTTTAAGGCGCGTTATTTCAGCTATATACTCAGGCAGTCGTTCTGCTTTTACATTCCAGTCGGTTTCGAAGGGTAAGGGGGCATGAGAGGAGAATCCATATGCCGGGAACTTCTGAGCAATAGCCTCCCTGATATATGCCTCGGGAGGGCCCGTTCCATCGCAGAAATGTGTATGACTGTGGTAATTTGCCCAACGTCTCATCTGGTTCAGTTAATAATAAATTGCTTCATATTGCCTATTGATCTGACAAAGCTAATGGAATTCGGTTTTACAAGTGCAAAAATAATTTCAGAATGGCTTATATTCGTTGTCAATATTTAATTATCATTATTTAGAATATTTATGAGACTGAAATCATCGATTGCCATCATGGCAATAGTGCTATTGATCCTGGACCTTCAGGCGAATAGCCTCAAACTAAATTCGCCCGATGGCAATATCCAGCTTGAAATTGAAAAAGACAGGGGCCTGACATTGGACGTTATCTATAAGGGTCAGCCCGTCCTGGAAAGCATTCAAATCTCCTTACAGATCGGGGAGATGATTCTGCCGGGGGAAACTGCAAAAATGACCGGAAAGAAAACGAATAAGGTTGACCAGGCCATTGAGGCGGTTGTACCGGTTAAAGACAAGAAAATTAAGGATGTTTACAACGAATTGGTGCTTGAATTCTCGGATGGGATATCCGTGGCTTTCCGAGCCTATAACGAAGGTTTTGCCTACCGGTACCTGACCAGCCTGGACGGGGAGATTGAGGTCATGGATGAGCAGCTGGACCTTCAGTTTCCTGAAGGAACTGAATCCTGGTTTCCCGAAGAATCGTCAATGTACTCGCATTTCGAACCTTTTTACCCCTACCTGGGCATTGACAGTCTTTCGGATCATCGGTTTTGTGCCCTGCCTGTGCTTTTCAGGTCAAAAGGGGTTAATATACTTTTCACTGAAGCAGCTCTTCATGAATACCCCTGCCTTTTGCTTGAAAAAAACGGGAAGAGTACCATGAAGGCCATTTTTCCAAAATTTGTACTGGAAACCATACCGGATGAGAAACATAGCCCCGACAGAAACGAGATTATAACAAAAAAGGCCGCTTACATTGCAAAGACTGAAGGGGAGAGGGATTTTCCCTGGCGGGTTTTTGTTGTGAGTGATGACGACCGTACCCTGGTGGAGAATAACCTGGTTTATCAGCTTTCGCGACCGCTGGTTCTTGAAGATACAGATTGGATAAAGCCCGGGAAGGTAGCCTGGGACTGGTACAATGCCAACAATATTTTCGGTGTGGACTTTAAAGCCGGGCTGAACGAGGAAACTTACAAATACTTTGTAGATTTTGCCTCGGAAAACGGCATTGAATATGTAATACTGGACGAGGGGTGGACAAAATCAACGACTGAGATCCTGGAATCGAACCCGGAGATAAACATTAAAAGACTGATCGAATATGCAGAATCCAAAAATGTAGGTATTATTCTCTGGGTTCTCTGGAAGCCTCTGAACGACAATTTGACGGAGGTGCTGGATACCTATTCTTCCCTGGGTGCCAGGGGGATAAAGGTTGATTTTATGCAGCGTCCTGACCAGACCATGGTTGAGTCGTATACCGCCATAGCCCGGGAAGCCGCAAAAAGGAAATTACTGGTTGATTTCCATGGAGCCTTTAAGCCTGCCGGTTTACGAAGGGAATACCCCAACGTGCTGAGTTATGAAGGGGTCAAAGGGAATGAAAACAACAAATGGAGTAAGGATGTCACCCCGGAGCATACGCTCATTCTTCCGTTTATCAGGATGGTTGCAGGGCCTATGGATTTCACCCCCGGATCCATGAGGAACAAACAGGCGATAAATCACAGCATTAGTTTTGAACGACCGGAAACCCTGGGAACACGTTGTCACCAGGTGGCCATGTATGTTATCTATGAAAGTCCGCTTCAGATGATCTGTGAAAATCCTTCCATACTGAAGAAGGAGCAGGAAACCGTAGATTTTATCGCACAAATCCCGACGGTATGGGATGAAACCATCGTGCTGGAAGCTGCCGTATCCGACTACCTGCTTATTGCCCGCAGAAAGGGACAGGATTGGTACATCGGTGCCATGACTGACTGGACTCCGCGTAAGATGGAAGTGGATTTTTCCTTTCTTCCAACGGGTGAATATACCTGCGAGATTATGAAGGACGGTATTAATGCCGGTCGGTATGCTGAGGATTACAAAAAGGAAACCTTAGTAATCACACCTGATTCAAGGCAGGAGATTACCATGGCACCTGGCGGGGGATGGGCCGCAATCCTTAGAAAAAAGTAATTTAATCCTTTTGGGAGACCCTCCCTGGTGAATATTAAATAATAACTTCAACCACTATGAAAGCTTGCATTATTTATAACAGTAAACAGGGTACCACCAAAGCCTATGCCGAGGCTATCGGAAACCTTTTAAAAGAAAAGGGAACTGACTGTGAAATCTTTTCCATTGAGGACTATAAGGAAGACAGCCTGAAAAAAGCAGATTTGGTCCTGTTGGGAGCCTGGACACACGGGCTGATGATCTTTGCCCAGCATCCCGAGAGGGCATGGAAAAAATTTGCAGAGAGTATGCCCGCCATACACGGCAAAAAAGTAGGCTTATTTACCACTTACAAACTGGCTACCGGAAGCCTGTTCCGCAAAATGGAATCCTGTCTGGGTGGAAAAATTGATGATGTCCAGCTGGTGATGAAATCCAGGTCAAAAGCACTGACGCCCGAAAATATTAAGCAAGTGGAGGAATTTCTTGCTTAGTAGTGGTAGAAGAAACGATTTTAGCGTGATCGTCACGCAACCATTTCAGCCACTTAACCATCAGAGAAGAAATACTGCAATCAATGAATAAAGGGCTGATTTTGTTTGGGTTGATAGGGCTAATTTCGCTTTTTTCCTGTGAGAAGGAATTTCAGTCGGTTAAGGGGACAGTGGATATCTATCTCATTGAATCCTTTGAAGCCGGCGAAGGGGACCTGAAAATAGATGAAACAAGCATCCGGCTGCAGGGTGACCCCCTTATCGAGTATTCTCAGCTTCTCTCATATTCACCGGAGGAGTATACTTTTAAACTTTCAGACCTCGCAAAAGCTGCTATTTTTGAGGCAGAACCAACGGTCTATGGACTGCCTTTTGCGGTAGTGGCAAATAACGAGGTGATTTATACCGGCTTTTTCTGGCCGGGGTATTTTTCATCCATGTGTTTCTGGTGCTACATTGATCCTCTAAGCCTTTACAATGGGAATTCAGTGCAGGTTGACCTTGGATACCCGGGTCTGCCGGAAAGTGTATCAGTTCCTGATAACCGAAATGACGAAAGGATCCTGCAGATCTTTAGGCGTGACGGCAAGCTGAAGAAATAGGAGAATCGGGTAGTTAAGCACCTGAATTTGTAAAAAGCTCTAAGAAAACAAGCTGGTCTCTGCCCCCTGTAAGTTAAGGGGGCAGAGTTTTTTTTCAGGTTTACTACTATAAAAATAGTTAAGTAACGAAAAAAATAATTATGTTTGCTTTATGAAAGAATTAACGAAAGCAGAGGAACAGGTCATGCAGTACCTTTGGCAGCTTGAGAAAGCCTTTCTGAAGGATATTGTGGAACAGTTTCCTGAACCCCGGCCTGCATACACAACGATTTCCACGGTTATCAGGGTCCTTGTTAAAAAGGGTTTTATCGGGTTTAATTCCTATAGTAAAGTACATGAATACTATCCCCTGATCACTAAAAAGACTTATTTTCAGGATCATTTTTCCCGCATCGTTAAACATTATTTCAGCGGATCAGTGACCAAGTTCGCTTCTTTTTTTACAGGGACCGGGGAATTAAGTCTTACAGAACTTGAGGAAATCAGGAAACTGGTCGATAACCGGATAAGCGAAAAAAAAGGGAAACATGACGATTAGCCTCATCTACCTCGTGAAAGTGAACAGCATTATCCTGCTGTTATTCCTGTTCTACAGGCTGGTGCTGTATTATGGCAAGTTGTACCTGGTGAATCGTTTTTTTCTGCTGTTGATTCCTCTGTGGGCCCTGGCAATGCCTGAAGTAAACCTGGGGATCTGGAAGGTTCCGATTCCTGAAAGTGCTGCTGCAGTTGAAGAATTCACCGAATTTCAGAAGGGTGTTGGCCCATCGGTTCAAACGGCAGCCGGAAGTCAGGGTCCGGGACTTATGTTTTGGATTGGCCTGGTATATTTTGCTGGTCTGGGCATGCTGGTCCTGTTTTGTGCCCGGGATATTTATGCACTCATCCGGTTGAAAAGGCGTTCTGCCTGCATTTCGGAAGGAAAATACCTTTATATACAGACGGATGGAAGCCAGGCTTTTTCATTTTTCCGCTGGATATTTCTTCCGGCAGGCCGACAGGGCAGGGAGGAGCTTTTGCTGAAACATGAGCATGTCCATGTTCGTCAGGCACATAGCCTTGACATCCTGATCATGGAGATCTTCAGACTTATATTTTGGTATAATCCGGCGGTGTACCTGATCAGGAAACAGCTTAGAGAGACCCATGAGTATATTGCCGATCAGCAGATCGTTAGGGATGGACAGGCTGTGCCTGACTACCTCAGGGTACTTATTTCAGAGGCGGAATTCCGTCTGATACCCTCATTTGCCACCCCATTTCGGAGCAGCAACCTGAAGAAACGGATACAGCGGTTACTGTCAGAAAGATCTTCCCGGCATCCCTGGGTCAGGTATGCTTTTCTTCCGGTATTACTGCCCCTGCTGTTCATTTCCTTTTCAGGAAAGAACGATACAGGGAGTTTACCCTGTTTGAAGCCGGTTAAGTATACCGGGATAACACTTGAATTTGGTTTTACGGGCACACATCCTGTTACGAAGAAAACCTTTACCCATAAGGGAGTTGATTTGCGAGCTCCCCTGGGGACAGATGTTATTGCCACCGGCGATGGAGTGGTTATTGAAGCTGTAGAGAAGGAAGGGTGGGGAAAGCTGATTATCATCCGGCATGATGAGTCAACGGAGAGCTACTATGCCCACCTCGATGACTTTACTGTCAACTCCGGCGATCCGGTCAGGGCCGGACAGGTAATAGGACATGTCGGCAATACCGGATATTCCACAGGTCCACACCTGCATTACGAGGTCAGGATCAAGAGTGAACCGGTCGATCCTTCAGGATATTTTCAGTAGGATCATGATTATGCCTTCCGGCAATTAGTATGTCCTGGGTTCAGAAGAAATTAACAATTTTCCGAAGTTTTTATGATGATTAGTTAATAACTTGGAGCTGTCGAAATATCGTTTCGCGATAAATATTAATTATCTTGAACGAAATCTTTTGATGTTATGGTAATCATCGGGCAAGTATCTGGTAAACAATCATTTGAAGATAAATTTGAAGTTAGCTTCCCGGAAGATTCTATTTTCCGTGAGCAGTATTATATTTCTGAACGGGAGAAGGCCTGGGTTATTTATCACCAAAAAAATTTTCAGTTTTCACGTTTTAATTTCGGGATGGTTCCTTTCTGGTCCCGGAAAGAATTTTTCCATTTTGAGTCCCCGGTTGAAGGGTCGCTGAATCCCGGTAGCGAAGGCCAAAAAAAGAGGATCATTGTGCATCCTTCATTTCGCAGGCCAATTCGCCAGAACCGTTGCCTGGTTCCCGTAAATTTCTTTTACCTGCTCAGTCAGTATGGTGATCCCTACCTGGTATTTTCTTCCCTTTCTGAAACTTTTGCATTGGCTGCGATTTATGATAACTGGAAGGAAAACTATTATGAGAAGGATTTCTATCAGGGATTTTCACTACTGACGGTTGCCGCTCCGGAAGATTTTCAGCGTATCGGAATTGAGCGCGTACCGCTCCTGGTTCCGGAGAGGAACTATAAAAGGTGGCTTAACCCGGATGCCGCACTGGCTGAAATCACCGGGCTTATGGAAAATACAAGTGAGCAGGAATTAAATGCTTACCCCGTAAACAAGCAGTTATTCCTTCAGAAAACCAATAGCACAGAAATCAGCAAGCCCTGCGGGGACCTCCTTCGTCCACTTCCTACCGATCAGGGGAAAGTGGCTGCATTCCTCCGGTCATTCCGCTTCAAGCGCGGATTATCCCACCAGGGAAAGGAAACGGAGCAACGAATCTGGCGTGGATAGATGCCTGTTAAACAAAATAGAGTTCGACGAAGTCAATCTCTTCCAGCCCCACTTATTCTTCTCTTAACCACTCCTAACCAGCCATCACTCCATCAGAAAGATTAGTCGAGAAGTTAGTCGATCCTGCTGCCTGAATTGATGAGTTACTAGTCACCGGATGGCCTTTGAATCCTGGCTTTCGTCCTGATCAGAGCTTTCGACTCATCGCCTCCTCAACCCATAGGCCACCCTTTCGCCGAACCCATGGCAATTATGCCCAGGCAAAACCTTCAGTTCCTTCCTCGGTCGCCATAGGCTTGCCGACGGCGACAGTTCCTCAATAAAAGAGTAATCGAGTAACTGAGTAATTGAGTAAATGACGATACTAACTCAGCCTGACTGCCATAGAAACCTGCCAAATTCCAATACAGAACTTACTTTTCAACTTCTCATTCCTACGGTAATCGTTCCAGCCTGTACCCATACTTCGACGAAATAAATTTCAGGAAGCCGTCTTTGTTGTAGTAGAGGGTGTCGAAGAATAAATTTTCATTCACTCCGGAAGGGAAATAGTGGCTGATAATATAGACATCCTGATAGTTAACTTCGTTAATTGATAATGAATTGACAAATGAGACTTCTGATGAATAATCGGTGCGTCTAACAAT
Organism: Bacteroidales bacterium; assembly: GCA_016931575.1. Taxonomy (GTDB): domain Bacteria; phylum Bacteroidota; class Bacteroidia; order Bacteroidales; family UBA10428; genus UBA10428. The sequence goes on from JAFGEO010000056.1 coordinate 22,831, forward strand.
ATCATCATATTCATATCGATAACGAAATTCATAATAATAAGAGGATAAATTTGAATTATTACGAAATAAAAGGGTCAATATTGAACTAGGGCTTCCTCTCATAACAAGCTTCAATTTTAAGATTTGATTTTCCACATGAGGCATATTCGAAGTAAACACCTGGGTCAAAACACGTGATACATCATACCATCCATCATTCACGCAGTTATAATCTGTCGTAAATTCAGGATCCCAGTCTTCATTTCTGGAGCTACAGATCAGATAGTATAAATTACCTCTGGTTGGATCCTTGAAATACAGAGTGTCTCCAATTTCATGCGAAAACCAATCCAGGTTGCTCTGCGGAAACTCTGGGTCCATAACATCAGGGCATTCCTTGTCCTGATTTTGATAGCACGCGGAAAGTACGGAAATCAGAAATATGGCAGCAAGATTTTTTTTCATTTCTTACATGATTAAGTTATAAGAATTAGGGAATTAAATATTCCTCAATATCGCAATAGGTAACTGTAGTGTCTGGAAGGATTTCCAGGGTATATCCATCCCCATACGCTTGATTTCCTGTGAGTGTGACATGATCTGTTATTATTTTGACATCAGATTGTTTGTAATAAAATCCTGTTCGTGGACTACCTTCCAGAGTTATTTCAGCATCGGGATTATGTGTGAAATCGAAATATACCACTTCATCTTCAGTTTCAATACTATTTATTTCCGGATCGAGCAAATTGTCATAGTGTTCTGTCATGTCAAAGTAATTACTGAATAACAACTTCTCGCTGGCTTCCAGCCAGAGCAGATTATAGGCGATCATATAATCAAGGCCAGGGAATTTTCCTCCCTTTGACCAATCTGAAGAATCAGGCATAATACCATTAATTTTCTCAATACTTGCATCCCATCGGTAGTTATTTCTCCAACCTGATGTTCCTAAACTATTATTATAAGCTTCGAAATAGGGAAGATAATGTGGGCCATCACAAGGAGCAGTTTGTAACTGGCTTATCATTTTTTTCCTAACCAGATCAGCATTTTTGTTTTTAGAATGCAGGTAAAGATTTAAAATTGGGAAAATTGTCCAACCAATCGGATCTGTGTAAGTGCATAAGCTTTCATAAGTAGTGTTTTCGCCATTCTGATGGTTCCATGAGTCTCCAATTGCAGCCAGGGTATATGCTGTTGAAGTTGGCCATATATTGCCTCGCTCGGTTTTTAAAGTACCAGTTCCAATCTCATATTCCAAAGTAAATCCAGAAAAATCAAGCTTGCATAAATCAGGTATAACGGGATCGCAATCATATGTATACTCAAATCCTGCCTGTAGGCTTTCCAGATAAGGATATGGAAATACAAGTGATAATTCATCTCTCAAGTAACGGTTTATCCTAAGACCTATTGAATCTTGACCAAGCATTGAGCTTGCCGGACTTCCAAACATATTCCATCCGAATTTTTGATAATCCAGGATTCTGTCAGAAAGCTCATTATCAAGTTCAACCATAAAATTGAAGTCAAAGGATGAGTTGAAAACCGCAGAGCCCAATGCTGTCCATAACAAGAATTTTATTTCGTTTAATTCGGAAGGTTCTGTATCCATTGGATTATCAGGATCGTATAGGTGGTCAGAAATATTTCCTATAATCATATTGAGTGTTTGACCAACCCATGAGGATACTTCTAATCCTACAAATTCAAATCCAAGACTGGCAAGTCCAATATATAGCTGTGGATCAGTAACGGGATTTACCGGATTTTCAAAATCTGTGCTATAAATTTTATTTCTTGGAATAAGAGGAGGCACCCAATATTGACGATCCGGGTCACAGATAAAATCTGCCGCTCGTGCCTGTCCATATAATCCTAAACAAAATTTATTATCATAAGGATCTGTGGTTGTTTCCCCGGTTGTTAATTTGTAAATCCAGTCATTGGATTTCCAGTAATCCATATACCGCTGAGTATGTAAAATGGCCTCATCAATAAACCTGTAATTATTATAGATGACAACATCTTCCGGACAGTTTGCTAAAGACTTCACCAAAAGAGCAAACCCTGTAAGCAGACCCTCCCATTCTTCACTGCTGTTATAAAAAGTGAATCCAAGGGGAGATAAATTAGAATCGATACAGTTTTTAGTATATTTGGTTAATTGCGAACTTACAGCATCAGAATAACCATTATCAATCCCAAAATCCTCATGTAAAACACTTGTGAAATTACCTGGAACATCACATCTACAGAACAATCCATTGAGATTAACACCCTCCGGATCGGGATAGAATAATTGCTCACAATTATAATCCAGCCTTTCATAGGCTTTCATGGCACAGTAAAGTTCCCACTGAGTTTGTGCATAAGGTTCGTCATATTGATATAGTAAGGCCAATTCTGTAGCGAGAACACCGATATATCGACCCAGACCTTGAACAGGATTGTCTAACCAACCTAAAGTAAGTATTTGATTATTTGCCTTTTGACCTGCAGAAAGTGCTGGTATACTTAAACCAGAAGCTACGCCAAGTTCGTTTGCTTCACCAATAACGACAAACTCATCATTAAGCCGCTGCCGATAATACCAATATTTATAGTGGTCTCTGATATCCAGTTTCTGGGCTGTTAATTTCGTCGGAACGCTTACTATTAACAGCAAAAAGATGTATACTATTCTTCTCATCTTGTTTAAATTAATCTGTTAATATCATCGTCCGTGTATCGATCAGC
>JAFGEO010000057.1 GCA_016931575.1 Bacteroidales bacterium
ATATCATAAAATGACAAAACATAAACATAGTAAAATAGATTATATCGTAAAAATGGGTACTCAACTTTCATAAATGTAGAACCAATCCCGAAGTTACATGGGCCAATCGGCTGGCGAATCTCCCAATGCTGTAATAAAAAATCTACTCCTTGATTCAACTTGTCTAAAACGTCTGCAGAGTTATCTCTAAATCGAAAAGCATCCAATACATATAAAGTTGTTCCAGGGTTGCTTGCATCAGTCAATGGAGATTTTCCTAATTTTACAGTTTGGCATCTCCAACCACCATCATTCCATTGAGTGTCAAGCATCCATTTGTAGCTTGTCTCAATCCTTTTATCATTTTTTAAACCAAGTCTCCCTAATCCCGCAATTATCCGAGCTGTTAAACAAGGAAGTTTCGAGCTTTTTGGTGAATATTTAAAACAGCCTTCTGGGGTTTGGTAAGAGAAAATAAAATTAATGGCATCTGCAATTTGTGAATTATCATTAATCGAATAACCAATCTCTCCAAGAACTGATAAGGTATCAATGGTCGAAAATCCAAAGGGAGCGTGAATGTCTCCATCTGCTCTTGACCAAAATTGTCCACCATTATCGTTTTGTCGTTGTAATATTTTCTCAATCATTGTCTTAATATCATTATTGCAGGGTGTCCGTTGTGCTTGCCGCTAACGGTTTGGAGATAAGGCATCGTAGGCGTTGCATCGCATTAAGTTTCATTTGGAAATATACAAAGAAGAGACTTACATACCTACCTTGCCTGCCGGCAGGCAGGTCTCCCGTGGCACGCCACAGTCTATGCACTATCCCACCGGTTGGGCGTTCGTACTTATTTTAAATCCAACACCCCAAATGTTTGATTATAAGGAGTATTAATATCTATTATTTCAAAAGATGGCTTAATCCTACTACTCAATAATTTAAATGTATTCAATGATCTAGAATCAGATGTTACAAAATATAGTACTGATTTATCAGTATCAGACTGGGCAAAAAGCTTTGAATCATTTGGAATAATAGCACGTGGCTTTAGATCTTCTAATGAAGTTTTCTTTTCATCAAAAATTGCCCGCGCAAATTCTCCAGTTCTTTTTGCGTGATCAAGGTTAAAAGGTAATATTTGAATATTTCTTAAAGGTAAATCATCTATTGATCCACCTACACAATATTCTGCTATAGTTATGGTTGAAGTCTTTATAACAATATCTTGCTCAAGAAAATATTTAAAATAGTCACGTGCATTTTGATGAAGAGGATCTTCATCATTGAGGAGACGAATAAAAAAGCTGGTATCTAAAAGAACACTATGCGTCATATCCTCCTCGCAAATTATCCAGCCATTCATCAGGATTAATACCTTTCCAGTTATTCTTGGCTTTATGAATAAGTGAATTTAAATACTGGTCATCATATTTTGGCTCAAAATCAAGCAGCTGTATAAGTGTTAGGGTTCTTTTATCAATTTCGCCAGTCTCAATATTTTGTTTTCCAATTGCTCGGACACCAAACTTTTTATACAAAAGGTTATCCTCCTGATCTTTTAGAAAGTCTTTATCTGTATCTATTGTAAGTGAGCCAAATTCTTCAGTATCCAAATGAATATTGGCTTTGTTTTTTCCTCCGGCGTCTGTTAATGTACCATAGAAATAGAGTTCAGCATTAACCCAAATATTCTCAGTTCGAAGATATTTTGATTTCGGATTTATTTTAAAAGTCAGATCGCTATCGACGGATGTAGTTATTTCAAAATCGTAATTCTTTTGATAGGTGAAATTCTGCATATCCTCAATTGCTAATGCAGTTTTTAATTCCAAGAAATCAATTGAATCTGTTTTTTGAATCTGGGTTAAGATGGCACTAAAACCAATAATCGCTTGAATACTTGTTTTAAAAATATGTCTTACTGAGCCTTCTTGAATATTATATGTTATAATTGGCCGATCTTTTTTGTTTGTTGGATATAATAGATCTTCTATATTTTGAAGCATAGAGATTATTTCCTTTACGTCATAATTATCAGGTGAAAGCTTCAGATTTCCCTTTTGTCCCAGAACTCTAATCTCTATATTTCCAAACTTATCCATTTAACAAATATAAATTATCTCCATGAAAAAACCGATGGCTATAATCAACCATTCGGCAAAAGTATGACGCCCAACTTAATGATAGAAGATTCCCTTCCCCACATTTTTCCAACTCAGTCAATGATAGTCTGTGAGCAAGCATTTCGTTCTATTTTTCCCTAAAATACAGCTAATTCACACGCCTGTTAATCCCCCGTTATAATACCGGGATCCGTAAGGTACCGGCACAAAACACAAAGGGGCTGTCCGCATCGTAAGACAGCCCCTTTATTTCTGTAACATACCCTGGGGTAAATATCCTTAAAAAGGGATTAGTTCATGTTTCTGATATTTGAAGCGCCTGAAAGATCAAGGGTGTTAATTGCCGCTTCGCCCTGGTAGTTCAGGTTGGAAGCACCGGAAACATCCGCTGCGAGGTCCTGAACTTCAAGTTCTCCCTCAAAGTTACAAGCTCCGGAAATGTCGATCACAACACCGTCCTCATAAAGGGGATCATTCAGGTAAATGTTGGATGCGCCGGAAGCTGTATAGTTATCCATATACTTAGTTGTCAGGTACACGTTCATGGTTGCACCACCCCACCTTACATGAATGCGGTCCTGAAGCTTCACATTCAGGATTCCGTTGCGTACTTCCGTAATAATGTAAGGTAGCAGGTTATCATTGGCCTCAACAACAATGCTCTCTTCGGTATCCGAGAAATTCACATACACTGTCATGGCATTGGATACATCCAGCCCGGTGAAACCTGTGGCGGTTCTTGATTCCTGGGAAACATTTCCTGAAGGAGTGATCCAGTCGCCATACTCCTCACAGGAACCAAAGATCAGAGAGACGACAACTACAAGTGCAAATACTGCTTTTGTTTTCATTTTATTTATGGTTTTAATTATACTCTGGAATTACTGTTGTGAATTCTGAACGCTTTACCCCTAATGAACATTTTCTTTGTTAAGGGTTGCATGCGGCCCGGAAATAATTTTTGAAATCGCAGGAAATGGACAGTATCCTCCGAATACAGCTTCAAACAGTGATTTTAGGGGATCCTGAGCCGGGTTCAGGAGGAAAGGCCCAGACTACAATCCCGTGAGGCAATGCACTCACCTCACGCGTTCAAACCATATTCCCGGCGACTGGTTCCAGGCATACTTGAGGCTTTGATCACCCAGCTCGAGCTTCATGCCATAGAAGCTTTCATTATAAATGTATATTGACCTTCCATCCCGGATCATTGTGAACCTGAGGTAATCCTGCCTGCGTCCGATCCTGAGGATCTCTATGCAGGTTCCGTCCTCATTTCGGAGAACACGGTACTTGTTGTCAAGAATGATTTCCTGATCGACGATCAGGTAGGTATCTCTCCTCCTTCCCCAGGGTACATAGTATGAACCTTCAAATTCGGTTTTAATCTCATCCCATACTCTTCTGGAATTGCCATAGTACATGGAAGAGTCGTCTTCCCAGATAGAAAATAATTCTCTTTTGCCATAATAGAAGCTCAGGCTGTCTCCTACCCTTTCCACATGCTTATCAAATTTTCTTTTCCTGAACAAACCATCATACTCAAAAGTAAGCGTATCATTCCTGAAGGAGTACAGGGTTCCATTCCGGGGCTTTCGCACAAAGTTCCTTTTAAGCTTCCAGGTTTTATGATTATTCAGGTCCATCAGGTAATCGATACGAAGACAAAGATTATCGTTCAGGTCGTAAAACAATCCGTTGCCCAGATCAAAACCCAGGGGATGATAGGGAACATCTTGCTGTTCGGTGGTAGAATCATCGACCCTTGTTGTCTCCGTTTGCCGGATGATATCGATACGCAGATCAAACAACTCCATAGAAGGCTTGAGGTTCAAGGGATCGAGGGTGGTCTGCTGAAGTTCTTTTATTTCCGTAATGTTGAGGGGTTCGGCACAGGAAAAGAGCAGGAGAAAGGCCAAAGGCGGGATAAAAAAATAAAGCTTTTTCATGCGAGCAAGAGATTGGCTGGTTGCAGAAATGCAAAAATCGTGCTAAATCATTAAGGAACTGAGCAATTGAGTAAATGACAATAAACAGATGGCTCCCGGGTAAGGGATAACCGTCATCTTATCAATTTATCGATTCCTCGTTCCTCATTAAATGCTATCTTTCGTAAAACTATTCCATGAATGAATCGCCCCTTTTCGATCCCACGATCCTGACCGACCTGGTAAGCATGCGCATGCCCTTTGGCAAGTACAAGGATTATCCGCTTTACCGACTGCCGGAGCCTTACCTGGTATGGTTTAAGCAAAAGGGATTCCCAAAGGGAAAGCTGGGAATTCTGCTGGAGACGCTCTATGAGATCAAGCTGAACGGGCTGGAATACCTGCTGGAGAATATTAGGAAGAAGATGAACTGATTATTCGTCAAGCCGAGCTGCAGTATCTATCTTATTAATGAAGGTAAGCAATCCCGGATTGATAGAAATACTCCGATCAAATAATTCCCTGGCAGAGGCATCCTCCCCAGCCCGCATCAACAATTCTCCCAAATACGCATAGGCCTGACCCAGATAGTTATCTGATTGCCAGCTATCCTTCATAATCAAGGTATCATATCGATTCCAGGGTATTGCCTTCCCATTCATTAGTAATTGATTTATCTCACCAGCGATCTTATGCTTCTCATGATTAAGTGCAATCAAATATTCAGCGTACAGCGCTTTATAATAAAAGCTTTCCAAATCAGTATTTCTTTCGATCCCCTGTTTATAATATTGTATAGAAAGACTATCCAGCCCTATAAGCCATGCCAAATGAGCATATCGGTAATAGACTATGGGATCATATGGCATTAATGCTATGGCTTTATCATAATAATATAAAGCACTTTTAAACTCCCTCATCGATTTCGCTCCCTGCTGCTGCTTAGTATTGCCAATTCCTTTTAAGAGATCCCCCATTGAAATATTAAACAAATAAAGAACCAGGCTATCCTGATCTTGCAACAGGCGATACATTTTATCAAGATTTTTCGCTGCTTGCTGATATTCACCTAACTTTATTTGGGCCGTGGCAATATTCCCATATGTATTTTTATTCGTACTGTCTATTTCAAGGGCTTGTCTGTAAAAAGGTATTGCCTCAGCAAATCTGCCCTGATACATCAGTTTGTTCGCTTCATCAGAATAGGTTTTTGCTTCTGTAGCCCTGCCGGGTTGTGATATTTTTTGCAGCCAGTCCGGATCACTCATGCTGATGATGGCAAACGAAGCCAGCAGCAGGTACATTCCAAGGATAATATAGGATTCGATATTTTTTAACATGCTCAGCGATAAAAGTTTAATAAGCCAAAATAAATTAAGAATTATGAACAATCAACAGGACGCTTTTTCCTTCTTTTGACAGTCGGTTGTAGAGTTTACATGCTTCCTTAGTTGGAAGTTTTACAAGCTGGTAAACCTTCTTTTTCTCATGATTGTATCGCATTTCAACGCTTACCTGATCATTAAAACCTTTCCCACCCTGACCCCTGGAGCCTGTAGCTATTACCAGGATATCCGGCCCAATGGATGATATCTTTTGAATATCCCTCATATTGAAGCTTTCCTTCTTATCTACTGGGCGCACTAATCCGTTTGGGTAGATCATTACATCAAAGTATGGTACAGGTATGCCCTTATAAAGGATTAGATGCTTCGACAACACAACCGTAGTTGGTTCTGAAAAGAGTAGTCGCGCAGCTGGATAAAACAACCATAAAAGAAAGGCTCCAACAATCAACCATCTCAGTTTTTTGATACTCCCCAGGTGTAAACCACCAACCAGCATTAAAAACAACAGGAGGCTAAAAAGTAAAACATACCCCGCATATTTTACATCTGTTAATACGGAAGAAATATTCAGGAAGACCCAGGCAAAAATAAATTCAAGAACCAGGATCCAAGTAACGGATTCCTTCCAGGAATTGAAACCTGTCCACTTAAAATTTCTCAGATTAATATACTTCAGATCAAAAATGACAACATGAATGAAAACTTGTCCTATCATACAGCCCCACAAATCCTTTGCGACATCAGACAAATCGAAAACCCTGTTTGAAATAAATACCTGGATGACCTCATCCATGAGCGATATCCCCAGAGCATTCAGAAACGTCAGGAGGACAATCTTTTCAACCTTCAACCCCCGGGAGAAAAAATATTGAAATGCAAGCCAGGTATAAATTCCGTAGGCAAAATAATGCCAATTATGCTGAATATCATAGAAATGCTGGTTGAAGTAGTAGTCACTTGTAGTATATCCTACAAAAAAAAGAAAAATGACCAGTATCAAGCCAATCAGGCGAGTATGCGAATAGTTATACAGGAGCAGAAAAATTGCCACTATACCGGTAAAGGTCACAAGCACCATAAAAACAGGAATGCTTTGCCCTCCAATATCGATGGTAAAATCAGACAATCTACCAATGGCATCCTGTAAATAATGTTGAAGGAGTAAGAATGGCGTGATTACCAACAGCAAACTATATAGGAACAAGTTCAGCTTTGGTGAGAATGCTATTTTCATACAGCGCTTATTTTCTCTTAAATATCGATACTACAGCTTTTCACAAATGTAATATAAAAAAAAGCCCTGCCTTAATGATAAGGAAGGGCTTAATTATTTTATTAAAATGATTTATTGTTTCACGAGCTGCATCATGCTGGTATGTGAGGTATATTTAACATAAACCAAATACATCCCATTCGACAGATCACTCAAATCCATTCCAAGGTCACCGGATTGAATTGCTTCTTCAGCATATACTTCTTGTCCCATCATGTTTACCACCCTGACAGATACAGGAAGCTGATCTTCAAATTCAATGGTAACAATTCCAGAAGTCGGATTTGGATACATCCTATAATTTACCTCAACAAGTCTATCTGTTCCAGTATTTACATAATCATAACAATCAGATGTATCGGCACAATTTGTTCCGCTTACAACAACTGCATATGAACCAGATTCAATAGCGGTGAACGACTGATTTGTTTCTCCTTCGATGGCTTCGCCTGAAGTACAGTTTATCCACTGATACTCGCCGGTTCCATTTGCGGTTAAGGTAGCATCGTCCTGGGTAACCGAAATATCAATTGCTTCATAATTTACTTCCAATGAGCAGGACGCTGAGTTTCCAGCCCCATCAACTACTGAATACGTGACCGTTGTAACGCCTGCATTGAATACCTCTGAACCCGCATCCCCGGATCCGCTAACTTCAGTTGCTCCAGTCAGTACATAGCTTACGCTCACACCTGAGCAATTGTCTTCAACATTAGTAAGAGCAATGTCACTTACCGTTCCGTCACAGCTCACCACGTCCCCGGGACAGGTAAAGCTTGGAGCAACTGTATCCTGAATGGTAACGGTTTGTTCCTGACTTATGGAATTTCCATGGCCATCATCATATATCCAGGTAATGGTGTACGATCCCTGCTCAGTATATTCAAGAGGATCATCCGTGGTTCCTGCAAGGCTTCCGGCACAGTTATCAGTAGCTGTAGGAGGTTCACTCACTGTGATACTGCAAATTGCTGTCAGTTCCGTAAGTACAACAGCATCCGGTACGGGGGCTGTATTATCCTCAACTACTACAGTTTGGTCCTGTGTACTTGTATTTCCATTGCCATCGTCATAGGTCCAGGTGATCGTATAGGTGCCATACCCGGTATATTCGAGAGGATCATCCGTGGTACCAATGATACTGCCTTCACAATTATCGCTGGCAGTGGGTACTTCAGATACTGTAACGCTGCACTCTCCGGATACTTCAGGTAATACGTCAAGATCAGGAACCGGAGCAGAAATGTCATTTACAATGATAGTCTGCGTCTGGGTGGCAATATTTCCGTTACCATCGTCGTACGACCAGGTCATTGTATATTCCCCCTGCTCAGTATAACTAAAAGGATCAGTGGAGGTGGCAGTAATTGCACCTTCACAATTATCCCAGGCAATAGGACTCACGGAAACATTTACGCTGCATTCTCCCGTAAGCGTCGGCAGAGTCTCTACATCCGGAACCGGATCAAATACATCATCAACCACAACAGTTTGCTCCTGGGTACTCGTATTTCCATTTCCATCCTCATAGGTCCAGGTTATGGTGTAGATACCCTGTTCAGTATAGCTCGTAGGATCTGTGGTTGTCCCGGTAATCGTGCCGGCACAATTATCAGTTGCAGTTGGCGGTTCAGACACGGTGTATGAACATTGTCCGTAAAGCCCTGCTAGGGTTTCTACATCCGGTACCGGTGCAGTAACATCATCAACTAAAATAGTTTGCTCCTGGGTACTGACATGACCAGCGCCATCATCATATGACCATGTGATCGTGTATGAACCCTGTTCGAGATAGCTGGTAGGGTCTGAGGTTGTCCCGGTAATGGCACCAACACAATTGTCGTAAGCAGTTGGAGCTTCTGACACTGTATAGGAACATTCTCCGGAGAGAACAGGCAGAGTTTCCAAATCTGGTACCGGACCATCATGAACGACCACGGTCTGTTCCTGGTAGGCTATTAAACCTGCATCGTTATAAGCCCAGGTGATGGTGTAGGTTCCAGGCAGACTGTAGGTCAGAGGATCTGCGGTGGTTCCAGCAACAGAAGCACCTGAGCAAGCCGAAGAGGCAGTCGGTATTTCTGAAACTGTAACCGTACATGAGCCTTCAACAGAAGGCAAACTTTCCACATCAGGAATGGGAGCCTGAGCTGAAACATATACATCCAGGGAGTAGTCCCCACTGGAACCAAATAATCCCTCACAAATAACATAATATGTCCCAGGATCAACTGTATACTGAAGATAACTGGCCACGGAATAACAAAGAGCACCATCATCATTTGATGCTATCCTTTGCTGACTGTCATTGTACAGAAAAATATAAGAATCAAAATTAGCATCACACATATCCATTTCAATTGTAGCGCGATTCGATACGGTAAATTCGTAGAATACATCGCCACTTTCAAATTCGATATCATTGGCATAATCCGCATTGTTGCGTGAATCAGTAAATGGGATCTGCCCACAATCGTACGTCCCGATTAATTCTCCTATCACTATTGGATTATCGAAATTCTCCTGTGCATACATGCTTATGCCTGCCATCAGACAGCAGACTAGCAAAATAAATTTAAATGGTAGTTTTTTCTTCATAATGATTTCTTTAGATATGAATGATAGCCTGCATCAACAAGCAATAGTAAAATATTCGATTTCCTTAGTGCATAATTTAGTACTGAGTAAAAAAAGAAGCCCGTTCCGTTCATTGTAGCAATGATTAATTTAGCATGCCAGGAGGGGAGGTATTTTTCCGTTTTTCGATAATTTTCCCGGATTCTTATTTCAATCTTATTTAGAAATATATGTAATACTTTAAATTAAATCTAAAAATAGTATGTCTGGATACGATCTTCGGAATCTAAATGTTACAAAGACTTAGAAGCTTTTTTTATTCGCAGGATAAGAATTTATCAGCATGATATTCATGCACGCATTATTTAGAATCAAATAGTATTGAGCCTAAAATTTTTCTACTTTAAAAACCGCCAATAAATAAGCCCCGGCGCAAGGTCCAACATAAAAATACTCCATACGAAACCAGTGATTCCAGAGAAGACTTTGTAGGCTCACCAACCGCACGGCCGGAGCGGGTAGCCGCAGTGAAACAGATACTTAATCCAGGGTACTATCGAACCGTAATCATGGGTACCTGCTGACTAAGCAGCTTTCCAAAAACCCTGGCTTCTATTCCTTCCTCGTTCAGCAAAGCACTGACTTTTTCAACTGCATCTTCTTCAACGGCTATCAGCAGCCCCCCGCTGGTCTGAGGATCACAAAGAATGAACCTGTCCTCCTCGCGGCTCAGAGACACATTCGGGCCATAGAATTTCCAGTTATTGAAGGTGCCCCCCGGAATGCAATCCTCCTTAATATATTCAAGTGCTTCCGGAAAGACGGGTATGGCATCGTATTCGAGCTCCGCTGAAAGATGGCTGCCCCGGCAAAGCTCTGTCAGGTGCCCGATAAGTCCAAAGCCCGTCACATCAGTCATCGCTCTCACTTCCTTGATATCCGCCAGCCGTTGTCCGATTGAATTCAGTTTCATCATCGATGCGGGAGCAATATGGGCATGCTCCGGTTTCAGCTTACCTTTTTTCTGTGCGGTCGACAAAGCCCCGACGCCCAGAGGCTTGGTCAGCATCAGCCGGCAGCCTTCGGTGGCCGTACTGTTCTGTTTGATATGCTCCGTGGTTGCGATACCGGTTACCGCCAGTCCGAATATGGGTTCGGGGCTGTCTATGCTGTGCCCTCCTGCCAGGGGAATGCCTGCTTCCCGGCAGGTATCGCGGCCCCCGTCGAGCACCTTTGCGGCAACGTCGACCGGCAGGACCTTCACCGGCCATCCGAGGATGGCAATCGCCATCAGGGGCTTTCCCCCCATGGCATAAATATCGCTGATGGCATTGGCCGCAGCAATCTTCCCGAATGTGAAGGGGTCATCCACAATGGGCATAAAGAAGTCTGTCGTACTGATCAGGGCAGTGCCATTCTGCAGGTCATAAACTGCAGCATCATCACATTCTGCATTCCCTACCATCAATTCAGGATATTCGATGGGAGAAAGCTCCGATTTCAATAAGGTGCTGAGCAGTTTTGGCGCAATTTTACATCCGCATCCGGCACCGTGGCTGTATTGGGTAAGTTTAATCTCGTTCATTTTCCTGTACAAATTGAAGTATTTCCCTGGCATTCGAAGCGGGATCTATACCGGTTAATTCCAGGGAGAATACCTTCTCCTGGTCCCGCTTACTCATGCCCTTGTGATAAGCTTTATCATAAAATTGCAGCGTCAGCATGGCCACCTCAAAGAATTCATTTTTTTCGAGGTGTTCAAGTGCGAGCATCGTACTTTGACCACCGAGTCGCTTGTGTATACTATTAATCGCCCTGGCGAGGTCTTCTTTTTCATGAACCGCATACTCCCCAACCAGGTGTTTTGCCCGCAGTTCTTTAGGAACATCGATAAAATAAAGCCGCTGTTCGCGTATCTTCCGGTAAAGTGCCAGCGGCATGGTAACTTTCCCGATCCGGTGACTCTCATCCTCCAACCAGATCGGGACGTTCAGATCGAGGGGCCAAAAGGCTGCCAGCAGGTTGTTCTCATACTGTTCCACTGTTGGCTGGGAAGCTTCCCCGAAACCTCCGAATACGGAGCCTTTATGGTTAGCCACACCTTCCAGGTCAACCACCTGCTCCCCCATTTCCTGCAGTTCCTTCAGGATGTATGTCTTTCCGCTTCCTGTATACCCGCCCAGGATCCGCAAGCGGAAGGGCGATTCAAAATAATCAAGCATAAAATTACGGTAGGCCTTATACCCGCCCTGCAATAAATATACCTGGCTGAATCCCCTGGCATCGAGGTGCTCAGCAAAAGAACGACTGCGCATTCCCCCTCTCCAGCAATGTACTGCCACCACCTTTTCAGGGGCAACTTTCAGACTTTCTTCCCCGAACCAGTCGAGCTTGGGATTTACAAACTTATAGGCAAGTTCTAAGGCATCTTCGCGGGATATCTGCACATACATGGTACCGACTTCAGCCCTTTCCTCATTCGTAAACAGCGGAATATTTTTCGCCCCGGGGATATGGCCCTTCTCATGTTCCCCGGGCGAGCGCACATCGATGATGGGAACCCCGATGTGGCGATTAAAAAAATCTGATACTGAAATTTCGGTAATCATGCACAAATGTAGCGATTCTGTTCTCGAAATTTGAAAACAAAAAGTATTCAGGTTCAAATCCGGGAACATACTTTTCAAAATATCCTGGCCGATGGCGCAAGCGTCCCCCGATAAAACCAGAGAGTACTTGCTTTTACCAATCAGTTCCTTTAATCGATCTCGTACGAATTTACTATCTTGCCTTCCTAAGCATTCCTTATGAAAATTGGTATCACAGGTGCCAGTGGTCATGTTGGCGCCAACCTTGTCAGGGACCTGCTCAAAGAAGGATACGAAATCCGGGCACTGGAACACTCTGACCATACTGCCCTAAAGGGTCTGACAGTGGAACGCGTCATCGGGGACCTGTCAGACTTTGATTCGCTTGATACTTTCTGCAAAGAACTGGATGTGCTGGTTCACCTGGCTGCCAGGATCTCCATCCGCAGCAACTCCTTCGAAAGGCTTTACGAAGTAAACGTCGAGGGAACCAAAAACCTGGTCCGGGTGGCCAAAAAAGCCGGCGTAAAGCGTTACATCCATTTCAGCTCCATCCATGCCCTGGACCACCACCCGCTGTCGGAGCCAATGGACGAATTACGACCCCTGATGCTGGATGCAGTCATGCCTTATGAACGTACCAAGGCGATAGCTGAAGCATGGGTACGTACCCAACAGACTCAAAATTTCGATGTAATCATTCTCTACCCATCGGCCATTCTTGGACCCAATGATTTTAAGGGCTCCCTGGTCGGACAGTTTATCATCCGCCTGTATAACAGAACACTTCCCGGACTGGTCCGTGGTGGCTACGACTGGGTGGATGTCCGCGATGTAAGTGCAGCCACCGTGCAGGCGATAAAAACAGGCAAAGGTGGAGATCGCTATATACTTTCCGGCACCTGGATGAGTGTTTCAGACTTTGCACGCCTCTTTTCAGACATGACAGGCCGGAAAACCGTCCGGCGCATCATCCCCCTCTGGCTGACCAGGGTCGGAGTGCCTTTTATTTTCCTTTGGGCGGTTCTCCGGAACGAGCACCCGCTGTACACCTTCAAATCCCTGAAAATCCTGCAGCATGGCAACCGGCGGATCTCCTGTGCCAAAGCTAAAAAAGAACTCGGCTATCATCCCCGGCCCCTGGATGAAACCATCAGGGATACAGTGGAGTGGTTCAAGGCGAATGGGGATTTGACTTAGCTACAGGATCCTATTCCATCATTATAAATATTTACCATTCATCATGGTTTGCTGTACTCGGAAAACTAAGATATAGCGGTATGTCGGGCGTACGCCTCCTGAAACCTGCGTTTCAAACAAGGCTTCTTAACCTTAGTGAATAAATCCTATCCTGTTTGCCACCACACCCACCCCCAAATTCGTATCTTTCCCAAACCAATTCATCATCCAGACCTTGAAGAGATACCTTCTCACCGGATTGTTGCTTTACCTGACCCTGACCCTGACCGCCCAGGAAAAGATCTCCCACCTGAGCTATTCCATAGCCGATACCAGCCTTAGCCAGACAGAACAGGCCCATGCCCTCTACACCTGGGTAACCAACAACATTGCCTACGATGTTAAGCAGTTACATAAAGGACTGAAGGATTATACCCCCGAACAGACCCTTAGCCGAAAAAAAGCGGTGTGTCAGGGCTATTCCGAACTTTACCATGCCCTTTGTGATGCTCTGGGGATTGAATCCTACATTATTATTGGCTACAGTAAAGGTTTCGGATATATCAAGGGAGAGGATTTTACGCGTTCCAACCATGCCTGGAACGCAGTTTATACCGACAGCAGCTGGATCCTCATCGATCCAACATGGGGAGCAGGATCTCTTGGCTATCGCTTCAACATGATGAACCGCCTGAAAAAGATTTTCAACAAACATGCGGCCATCCGCAGCCAGGTAATTTTTACGAAGAATCCTACAGATACTTATTTTAATATATCCGTTGAAGAACTGCTGAAGACCCATCTTCCGGCAGATGCCAAATGGCAATTCAGGGAACATCCGGTTGGTTACCATGAATTTATCAGTGACACAGCTATTCAGCATATCACGGTTGATTTTCAGCAGGAGCTGAACCGCATCCGCCTGAAAGACCCAAATGAGCAGATCTTCATCGATGCAAAGAACAGCCCCACCTACAATCCTTATAACCGGTTTGACATTGCCTATCAGTATTTCCGCCAGGCCAACCAGCTGGAACTATCTAAGTCAGTGGTGATGGATACTGTCTTACTCAGGAAGCTGAATACTGCGAATCACTATTATGGCATATCCCAGGGGCACCTGAAAGTATACCGGGATATTCGAAGGAATTTTTACCGGAAGAAGAAGCTGATCCAGAAATCCACCGATCGCCGGGCCTCCCGTGCCATCCGCAGCATCAGCAAATTACCTTCAGAGGAAAATGATAAATTCTTTAAAGTCTATGGACGGTTTGTACGCCAGGAGGGATCGCTGGAGAAATCGCGCCTCGACCGGTTCAATGCGGAGATAAAAATCCCACTGGAAGTGGAATACGCCTTTAAAACTCCCGAAACTGCAGACTCAATGGCGTTGATTTCTACCCTTGCCAGCTTCAGGTCCGATTCGCTGGAGGCGGAAAAATGTTTTGCCCTCCTGGATGAAAAGCAGGGAGATATGCAGCAGACCCTTGAAGCCGGAGGCTTCCAGAACGATACCATCCTTTCATGCGTCCAAGGTATCAAGGCCGCGATCGATGAAACCCATTCAGCCATTGACAGGATGGATGAATATGCCTTTACTGCTGCATCCCGCAAGCTGGAAGAACTCCGGAAAGCGCATGAGCACTGGACCGTAGCTAAGGAAAACATCCAGGCCATGCTGCTGCTGGACCTTGAGGATTTTCGCAGGACCAGCACACAAGTGGAACGCTCCCTGCTTTCCGCTGTGAGAAACCTGGAGAAGCTTGCCCGCCTGACCGGGGACAATGACTACTACCTCCAAAAAACCAAAGAGATGTATGATCTGCTGCATGCACTTTACCAGCAGGAAATGCAGGCCATCGAACTGGTAAAGGAAAACACTTCCGGTTGGCAAACCTTGCTGGCAGAGCAAAACAAGATCCTGCTGCAGTGTGGTAAACGAGGAATGCCGGAAATCAGCAAGAAAGTATCCGCTTTTTTCAACTATATTTCAGGACGGAATGAAAAGCAGTACCAACAGGATATGAAACTGTATGATACCATGCTTTCCCATTCCAAAAACCGGATGAAACTCATCAAAGCCAAAATCCGCGAGGTCACCAAATACTTAGCCACCGAAGAGAAACTGCAAAATTCATGATCTTAACACCTGCCTCAAATGCACATTGACCCTCAGACATACACCACAGGGCTTTACTGCTGGATGGGACTTGCCGTGATCGTCTTTGTGGTTTTATTAAAAGTAAAAGCTCCCTATGGCAGACATACCACTAAAAAGTGGGGGCCTCTGATGAATAACAGACTGGGCTGGTTTGTTATGGAGCTTCCTGTGCTGGCGGTCTTCAGTCTTTTCTTTTTTACCGGAGATGCGGAAAAATCGCTTCCCGTCTACGTATTCTATGGCCTCTTCGTGTTTCATTATTCGCACAGGGTATTCATATTCCCCCTGCTGCTAAGGGCAAGAAATAAAAAAATGCCGCTAATGATTGCCTTGCTGGCCATTTTCTTCAACCTGTTCAACGGGTTCTTCAATGGCTACTGGTTTGGCCACCTCAACACCCGCATCTACGAAATCAGCTGGTTTTACGACTGGCATTTCATCGCCGGAATCATGCTTTTTGCTTCCGGCATGTACCTCAACATGGCTTCCGATCAGCGTCTGATCCATTTAAGGAATGGCAAGCGCACCGGATACTATATCCCCCGTGGAGGCTGGTTCAACTACATTTCCTCTCCCAATCTCCTGGGAGAGATTATTGAATGGAGTGGCTGGGCCCTGATGTGCTGGTGCCTGCCAACCTTCTCCTTCATGCTCTGGACCATGGTCAACCTGATCCCCAGGGCATTGGACCACCACCGCTGGTATCAACGTAATTTTGAAGAATACCCTTCAGATCGGAAAGCTATCCTTCCTTATCTCCTTTAGCAGGCATACTGACTGAATCAGGGATTCACCAGATCGGCATGTTGCTGAAAAAAAGCATTTGTGGCCTCAATAATCTCCTCAAAAGTACCATGACCGTCATTTTGGGGTGTCTTCCAGGCGCACACCCCGTCAAAACCGTTCTTCCAGGCGTTTTCGTACATTTCGGGGAGTGTCTGGCAGATAAATTCATCGCAGTGTCCCCGGCCAATGGTTTCGCCGATAAGCACCGGGCGATCATCGATCTGGTATTCTTGGGTTGACATTTGATAGGGTGAAGAAGACCATTGCGTCTGCCATGAGTACCAATGGACCTGGTAAAAATCAAGGCAGGCCATTGTGTCCGGGTAAACAGCCTGCAGGGCTTCATCACTCCAGATATTCCCTGCAGTCCCTCCCAGTTTTTCCATGGCCGGACTGTTCCATTTGGGAGAAGCAGATCCCGTTGTTACAGGCTTGCTGCTATTTCTGTGGATGGCTGAAGCAAACAGGCCATGCAAGTACTGAACCTGCTCCACGGTGAATTTCCCTTTATCCGGGTCATCGAAGAACCATTCGGGCTCGTTGCATATCTCCCATCCCAGGAGGTATGCTTCGTCGTTGTATCTTTTAACCAGGGGAATCAGAAAATTATCGGCATACGACTGCAGGTTCTCCGGGCTGGCGATCAGTTTTCGGTACTTATCGTTAGATTCCTGTTCGTCTGATGCCATGTCGAACGACCAGAGTGCAGGCATGATATATACCCTATGCGCGCTTGACATTTCGACCAATGCGTCCATATCTTCCCAAAACTCCTCGCTGGCACCTGTAACAAAACCGTCGTCACGGGTATCCGGACTGAATTTTCCCGAGCAGTGGATCCACACCCTCACCAGGTTGATATGGTTATCGACATAGCGGTTAAATTCCTTCCCCCACCATTCTCGGTCGAACCTGCCCCCGAAATCATCAAAATGGTGCCAGGGGGTATTTATGCCGTTGAACCAGATCGGATTCCCACCCCGTGTAAATCCGTTCCCTTCAAGTTCAACCTCCTGAGCTTTAATCCCAAGGGCAATACCTGCAAGGAGTAAAAAGATAAATCCGCTACGCATAGGCTGTCTTTTTCCTGAAGGTCAAAGATAGAATAATTGGATGAAACGGGGCGGTATTATTCAGGATCTGACTCAGGGTTCGGATCACCTCATCTTTGTGCCGGTTGACCACACAAATTGTTAGCTCATCACCCTCACAGTGTTTTATTCCTTCTTGTAGCGGCCTTTAACCCTTGATCCCGTATTGGCTATCGGCCATTTATCTTCATCCCAGCTTAATGTCATAACCAGGAGTATTGGCTTCCCATCATCGTGGGCATCATAGGCATGGCACAGCAGGTAATCGGTGCCATCGAAGGTATAGACCGAATTATGGCCTATCCCGGGGTAATCTTTATCCCCTTCAAGGAATAAAGTTCCCCCACCCATAAACATATCTTTTCCTTCCCGGTCGAGGTAAGGACCGGTAAGGTCTTTGGATCTTCCGACCATTACTTTATAGTCGCTATTCACACCGCGGCAACAGTGGTCGTAAGAAACAAACAGGTAATAGTACCCGTGCTTCTTAAAGATGAAAGGTGCTTCAATAAAGGCATCGCCTGCAAGACTGTCAGCAATGTCAAAGCTGCGTTCTCTTCGTGCCAGGGTATACCATACCTGAGGCTCCCTGATCCTGAGCAGGCTTGAATCCATCTGCACAAGCTTCAGTCCCTCCCAAAAAGAGCCAAAGGCCATCCAGGGAGTCCCCTCATCGTCAAATACTATATTCGGATCGATGGCATTCCAAAGGTCCCGGTTAGGTACCGATTGTATTACTAAGCCATGATCTTTCCATTCATACAAATCGCTCTCCGAATCCAGTGTTACATTAGTTGTCACACCAATACACGAGGTATTCTTTCCAAACGAAGAAACTGAATAATACAGATAATAAAGCCCATTGTGGAACACAATATCCGGAGCCCAGATATTTCCGGCAAAATTTGGAACCGCTTCAGTGACCCATGCGGGAGTGTCAGGGAAGACGGGACCGGTATATTTCCAGATTTCCAGGTCTTCCGATTCAAAGCTTGCTATGCCAACATTGGTACAGAAGATGTGGTATTTTCCATTTTCACGGGCCATCACCGGATCATGCACCAACATCTGCTGGGAATAAACAGATCCTGTCAGAAGAATGATCATCAGCACTAAGAACCATCTGCTTCCGGCTCGATTACGGGTAAAATTTTTCATTTTATTGCATTTTAGCTTTGAATCGGGCAGGAAGGAATAATCCCTCCTGCCCTCAATTACACATTCCTTAGTTGTTACGGGTACTCTTCTTATTATTGGATGTATACTTTGCGGGTAGTCAGCTGGCTGCCG
This sequence comes from Bacteroidales bacterium, assembly GCA_016931575.1. Lineage (GTDB taxonomy): Bacteria > Bacteroidota > Bacteroidia > Bacteroidales > UBA10428 > UBA10428. The sequence continues at coordinate 18,331 of JAFGEO010000057.1, forward strand.
TTTGTAAGTCTAACAATATAAACACCACTTTGCAGACTGTTAATTTCAACTCTGTTGCCAAATCCTGATTGCCTCATGATCTCTGATCCGAGCAGGCTGTATACAGAAACAGAAGTATTGGTATTCACTTCCTGCACTTCGACTACGAGGGTCTTATCATAAGCAAAAATCCTGTTAGCATCTGATTTCAGTCCTTCGGTAGCAGACGGAACATTCAGAAAAGTATACAAAGCAGTAATCGCAGCCTGATCCAGTACTTCATCATAGACGGCAAAATCATCTAATTTACCGGTATAAAGCGCATCAGGCCAGTTTGATTTTCCGAGATACATATTCAGGAAGGAGAAATCACTTGGAGCCTTATCATTGACATCGCAGGCATCCTGAAGTTCACCATTCAGGTAAAGTTTTGCTGAGTCCACATCGTGTGTATACGTAAACATGTACCACTCATTCAGTGCAATGGGTTCTTTTGACCAGAGCACGCTGTCCGATCCGTCTGTCCAATCTACAGAGTGAATATGCCATGCCATCAATCCATCCTGATAAAGGGTGGCAAACACAACATCGTGGTTTCCCGGATGATCCGGCATGTCGCTGGGGAGGCCAAAGTCGAACAACCTTACCCACCACTGGTCTGCCACGCTGGTGGTCCAGCGGAACCAGAGATTATAGGTAAGTGCATCAAAGTTAAACACGTCGTTACTTCCGAAAGTTACAAATCCTGCAGAACCATCAAATTCCATAACCGAGCCTCTGTAATTATCCGCTACAAAACTTACGCCTGCAGATTCAGCAGTACTGTTGATTTCCTGGTTTGCGTCAATGGCATCCTCATCGAAGGGGAAATACGCAACCTGTGCAATAGATGAGCCTGTAATCAGGGCTATCAGCATTACCATGAATTGAAGTTTTCTTTTCATACGATTGATTTTAAAGAAAATGAGTTTAGTGTTAATTAATTTGTTGATCCATTCATCCGGTCCATGTTCCGGTCCGGGAAAAATCAGTAGAGCATCTGGTTTGGTTATAATCGTACCTTTTCATCAAAAGCTTTTACTATCTTAATCACGCCCTGATCAGCACCGCATCCTGCCTGAACTGCTGGCTTTAGGGAATCATTTTACAGCAGGAATCGGGCAAATCCTTCTCTGTAGCCACTTTTTCACATTTGAATAGCCTGCTCACTATGAAAAAAACAGTTTGTTAAGAAGGAGCCATAATCCCCTAACCGATTATGGCTCCCTTGAGAAAGATCCGATAATCTACTCCCAACCCGGGTTTTGCACCAGGTTAGAATTTACGTCCAGCTCGGTTTGGGGAATAGCGAGGTATTCCCGTCCTGCTGTCCAATCTTCATATTCTTCATCCCGGGATATAAGCAATGCTACTTTATCCGGATCATCAAAGTATCCCCAGCGAACCAGGTCGACATAGCGTTGTGCTTCAAAGCAGAACTCCAGAGCGCGTTCGTGATCCAGCTGCATCCGCATTTCATCCTGGGTCATCCCCGGCTTTTCAATTGCCAGGTCCCTAAGGTTAGCGCGATCCCTAACCTCCTGAATGTAAGGGTAGGCTTCTGCGGTACGTCCCTGCTCATTCAGGCATTCGGCGTAAAGGAGGAGAATATCGGCATAGCGGAGGATCCTTTCGTTGATTCCTGATCTCCACTCGTTCTCATTGGCATAAGCGGAGTTGTAGGTGTTCAGGTATTTGGCAACGTGCACAAAGTTACTGAGAACTACGTCATTGAATTCCCTGCCATAGACCAAACATCCGGGATAATCGAAGAACATGCTCACTTTAGCGCGATAGTCGATACTATCGTCAGCATCCGGTTCCAGCATAAACTCATCATAGATCCAGTCTGTCGGGGTAATATCGCCCCATCCGAAACCAAGTGGTGCATAGGTACGCGCTTTCCCGGAAGTTTTACTCCAGTCAAGGGCAGGATCACCAACCCACCCCAGGGTAGTACCACCTACAGTATAGTCGAACTGAACTTCAAAGAGGGATTCCTCGTTATTTTCATTTTCCTCGGTGAAGTTGTCCTTATAGTCAGCAACCAGGGCATAATTTCCATAGTCACCATCAATAATCCCTTTCAGGATGGGTTCAGCTTCAGACCATTGTTGGGTAATCATGTAGGTTTTGGCGAGGTAGCCGGCAGCGGAACCTTTTGTGGCCCGTCCAATGTCAGCAGAGGAATATTCCTCTTTCACAGGAAGCACATTCATGGCATCGGTAAGGTCGGCGATCACCTGAGCCCAGGCTTCTTCCGGGGTAGACTGTGCCGGGAAGAAATCATCCACACTTTCAGGAATCGTGGTAATGACCGGGATATTCCTATATAGAATTGCCAGGTGATACAGGTACAGTCCACGCAGGAATTTGGCTTCGCCCAGTATCCGTTCTTTCAGATCTTCATCCATGTCGATGTCCGGAACATAGCTTATGACCTGGTTTGCCCAGTAAATCCCCCTGTACTGTTGTTGCCACGAGGTAAAATAACAGGGATTATCCGGTGAAGTAACATAGTTTGACAAGTCCGTTGTCCACCAGGGAGAAGTGTTCCGCATATCATCGGCGCGTATATCCTGGATCCAGGGATAAAGCCGCATATAAAGTCCGTCATACAGCAGAGCTGTGTAGACCGAGTTAACTGCCTTAACGGCATCATCTTCAGTTTGCCAATACGTTCCGGCAGTCTGGCTATTGGGGTTTGACAGATCCACAAAATCTTCTGTACAGGAGATCCCCAGTGTGATAAATCCTAAAAGGATTAGCGTTTTATATATATTTTTCATGATCGTCTTTTTTAAGTGTTTCATTATAAGGACAATTTAACACCGCCGCTGAGGGTTCTCGGAGCCGGGTACGATCCCCAGTCTTCTCCACGATATAATAATCCGTCGTTAATGATTTCCGGATCAAAACCTGTGTACCGGGTTAATGTGTAAAGGTTCTGAGCGCTAACATAGATCCGGAGTGACTGAACGCCAGGGATCTTATTGATCACAGCTTTTGGAAGGGTATAGCCAAGCTGAAGGTTCTGTACTTTCAGATAGGAACCATCCTCCATCCATCGCTGGGAGGTACGGCGGTTCTGGTTCCTGTCCAGAACGGTAGGACGGGGATATTCATCAGAAGTACCTTCGCCTCTCCAGTAGTTCTCATAAGAGGCTACAGAATAGTTTCCATACTGCATGCCATCAAGCAAAGCCTTTACTCCGTTATAAACAGTGTTTCCGTAAGCTCCCTGCAGGAATAATGCCAGGTCGAAACCTTTGTACTCCAGGCTCAGGTTAAATCCCCCGGTAAGTTTTGGGAAAGCCAGACCGAGATAAATCCGG
>JAFGEO010000058.1 GCA_016931575.1 Bacteroidales bacterium
ATGCAATTGATTTTGGAATTTAAAGAGGAAAACCAGGGGGGTCAATCTGAAAAAATAGAATGAGAAGTCCAGAATACGGGCAATACAGAGGGAAAATTATCGAAATGAAAATTTAGTCGGATAATAGTGATAATAATCATAATTACTTGATCCTACTCCAAATAGTTTGACATAATAGAATCTTTACCATAACTTTATTTCGAATTCAATCTAATTACAGATAATCAGATTGCGATTAAAAATTACCTATTGAAAGAGTTTCTAAATACACAAGCAAGAAGAATCTTTCGCAAGTACTCAGTACCTCGTTGGATGGTATTCTTGTCTGATGCGACCATTGCTTTTATAACTTTCATTATCTCTTATTTTCTAAGGTATAATTTTGAATCGGCAGCGATTGATCTCAACCTGGCCTTTAGGCAATCCCTTGTTGTCTTGGGGGTATATTGTGGATTCGAATTGATATTCAAATCATTTGTTGGAATTATCAGACATACAACCATTAGGGACATATTTCATATAATTTTAGCATCCACATCATCCCTGATATTTCTTATTGCGCTTACAATTGTTAGCAGGAGAGTTGGGTGGTATGATACATTAAATATCCCGCTTTCCATCATGCTAATTCATTATGTCACTATAAATGCGGTTTTATTCACCACCAGGATTCTTATCAAGATGTTTTACGAGATGGTTTCTATGAAACCTGTCAGTAAAAAAAACGTGATCATCTTCGGTGCCGGGTCTATGGGTGTGATTGTAGCTAAGGCGATTATGAGTGATACATCGAATGACTTTCATATCATCGCATTCCTGGATAATAATAAAAAGCTTCAACACAAGAGTATTAAAGGTATACAGGTTTTCACCCCTAAAAAGCTTACTCCGAAATTCCTTGAAAAATTTCAGGTGAAGACGATGATTTTTGCTATAAAGGATATATCAGCATCCGAGAAGGCATCAATATTCAGCTTCGCGGTGAACCTGGGGCTTGAGGTCCTTGAAGTTCCTGGGGTAAATACCTGGCTGAATGGTCAATTACAACTGGATCAGTTAAAGAAGATTAAAGTGGAGGATTTGTTAAGCAGGGATCCCATTCAGCTTAACATGGAGAGGATAGCCGACGGTTGTAAAGATAGAACAATTCTTGTAACTGGCGCGGCAGGCTCCATTGGTTCAGAAATCGTTCGGCAGCTGACCCGATTTAATATTGAAAAAATAATCCTGGTCGATAATGCGGAAACCCCTATGTTTCACCTTGAGAATGAGCTTCAGGAACATTATGGATATGCACCTTTAAGGACCATACTCGGGGATGTTACAGATGAGTTTAAAATGGAACGAATCTTCAGGGAACAGCAGCCAGAAATCGTTTTTCATGCAGCCGCGTACAAACATGTTACTCTAATGGAAGAGAATCCTTATGAGGCCATCAGGGTGAATGTGGGCAGTACCCTGCTGTTGACAAAACTCTCTATGAAATATGGGGTAAAGAAGTTTGTAATGGTTTCTACAGATAAAGCTGTAAATCCCACAAATGTGATGGGGGCATCGAAAAGGATTTGTGAAATGATCGTAAGGGCCAGATCAATATCCGTAGGAAACACCACCCAGTTTGTCATTACAAGGTTTGGAAATGTACTGGACTCTAGTGGGTCTGTTATCCCCATCTTCCGGAAGCAGATTGAGGATGGTGGGCCTCTTACCGTTACTCATCCCGAGATTACTAGATATTTCATGACAATTCCAGAAGCCTGTCAGCTGGTACTTGAAGCAGGATTCATGGGCGTGGGAGGGGAAATATTTGTTTTCGATATGGGTGAACCTGTAAAGATTGATATGCTGGCCAGGCAAATGATCAGACTTTCAGGATATGAGACTGATAAAGAAATCAGGATTGAATATAGCGGATTAAGACCCGGGGAGAAGCTATATGAAGAATTATTGACTCAGGAAGAGTATACACTTCCTACTTATAATCCCAAGATAAAGATTGCAAAGGTGTCCACCCTGGATCCCGAAAGTGTCATCTCGAACATTCATGGATTACTTTGTTCCTATCAGACTATATCAGAATTTGAGCTTGTGGATAAGATAAGGGCGATCATCCCGGAGTTTCATTCTACGAATAAAAAATATTCCGATAGTGCAGATGGCTCAGAACCCGTTGAAGTTGAAATTTATCCCGACTGAACAATTTTTCTCCGTATTTGTGAATGCAGGAGATCTTATTTCTCGCTTTTCACTGCCGGCTCATCATCCCCATATCTCCTGATCCTGTAGTTGATATAGGCAAAAAGGATGCTGAAGAGTGGACTGAGCATATTAAAGAAAGTATAGGGAAGGTAATGGATCGTAGATACGCCAAGAACCCTTGACTGGGTGGCGCCGCAGGTGTTCCAGGGGACCAGTACCGATGTGAGGGTGCCCCCGTCCTCCAGGGTCCGGCTGAGCACTTCCGGTTTCAATCCCCGTTTCTTATACGAATCTGCGAACATCCGGCCGGGTACCACAATGGCGATGTACTGGTCCGATGCGGTGATGTTGAAGAAGATGCTGGTGAAAATCGTGGTGAGCACCAGGGAGCCCGTGTTCCGTGCCCACTGGATCACGGTACTTGTGATCTTGATCAGCAATCCGGCCGACTCCATCGTGCCTCCGAAGATCATGGCAGCCAGGATCAGCCAGATGGTGTTGAGCATGCCCCTCATACCCGTGCTGGTAAGCAGTTCGTTGACCATATCATTGGGGGTTGCAATGGAAATATCTCCAAAAATAGACTGCATCACTGAGAGGTAAGATGCTTTAAGCAGACCGGTCGTCCCCGGTTCGATCCCCTGGGCCACTTCAATCACCAGGTGGGGCTGGAAAATGATGGCGAAAATGCCCGCGAGCAGTGATCCGGCCAGCAGGGAGGGAAGGGGAGGGATTTTCTTGATAATGATATAGATCAGGAACGCAGGTACCAGCATGAGCCATGGGGTGACTCGGAATTTGGAGTCAATCGCCTCCAGGATTTGCTCGATATCTCCGGGTGTGGATTCGAACGTATAAGTAAACCCGATCAACAGAAAAATTACCAGGGTAATGCTCATGGCGGGCACCGTGGTGATCACCATATACCGGATGTGGGTAAAAATATCGGTCCCCGCCATGGCCGGGGCCAGGTTGGTGGTGTCAGAAAGCGGAGACATCTTATCTCCGAAATAGGCCCCGGAGAGCACCGCTCCGGCTACCAGTCCCTCATTGATCCCAAGCGCCTGTCCGACTCCAATCAGCGCGATCCCGATGGTGGCGACGGTGGACCAGGAGGATCCCGTGGCCAGGGAAACCATTCCGGCGATGATCACCGAGGCAAAAAGGAAGATTTTTGGATGGAAAACCTTCAGACCGTAATAAATCAGGGAGGGGACCACCCCGCTGAGCATCCATGTCCCTGCAAGGGCGCCGATCATTAATAGGATCAGGATGGAGGGCATGGCTAACCCGATGCTTTTTACAATGCTGGATTGAATATCGTCCCATTTCACCCGCAGGAAGACTGCCACCAGGCCGGCTACTGCTGAAGCCATGATCAGGGCGAACTGGTTGGCACCGTCCAGGGTATGTTCCCCGAAATGAACCACATTCAGAGCCAGAAGAACAATGAGAACAACGATTGGAATGAGTGCCTGGAACAGATTTGGTTGCCTTGTTTTTTGCCGGCTCATAGGCAGTTTCGATAAGCCGCCAAGATACTATTTTTCGCGGAGGTTCGTTTTAAAAAAAGTAAAAATTGGCGTATCTTGTAAGCATGGAAAATGCGTGTCTATGGACCTGAATATCGACTTTTTCCATATCAGCGAGGAAAATGTGGCTGAGAAGGGAAGGATCCTCATTTCGGAGCCATTCCTGAGCGATAATTACTTCCGCCGTTCCATCGTGTACCTTACCGAACACAATGCAGAGGGGTCCCTGGGTTTTGTTTTGAATAAACCACTGGAGCTTGGAGTAAGCGAGGTTATCAATGATTTTCCAGAGTCTGATTTCAGCATTTCAGTGGGGGGGCCGGTAAGCACCAACACAGTTCACTATATCCACACACTTGGTGAGCGCATACCCGATAGTGTACCGGTGGAAAATGGTATATTCTGGGGAGGCGACTTTGAGTTCCTGAAAAAACTCATTGCCGAAGGTGGCATTCAGCCGCATGAACTCCGTTTCTTCCTGGGGTATGCCGGCTGGTCCGCTAAACAG
>JAFGEO010000059.1 GCA_016931575.1 Bacteroidales bacterium
CCTTTCTCTGTAATTCCCGGTGATATCAACTGGACTGGCATCCTGGCTGCCATAATAACCATCCGTTGACTTTTCACTGATCCGGTCAAGATGTATTCTTACCTGGCCGTAACCCCTGCTCCCGTTTCCTCCGAGATAATCATCCTTGAGCAGTTCGAGTGACTTGAAAAGGGCCTCCAGGAGTTCTTGTTCATTACCGTCCTGTTCAAAAACATTCAGGACCATGTTGAGGTTGAAACGTGCCCCGGCAGGCACCCTTTCGATTTGCCTGGGGTTTGCTGCAGAGGTTATCCTGTCGATGACCACTTCGGTTTTCCCTTCCGTATATGGAATTTCCGTTTTTTCAAGCAATCCTTCGGCGTCCAATAGTTCACAGTCCCTGACGATCAGCCGGGAAGCTTTCTGTTTTTCCTTCCCTGATGCATTCCCGAACAAGTCGGCAGAAATCCCTGTATCAGCAGGCCCATTAAAATTATCTTTTTCCTTAATAATTCCAATAGAAATTTCAAGCAACGATCGTAATTTCCCTTTAATTGAACTTCCGGGGATGAACGGCTGGTTATTCAGGGGATTGCGGATCACGCCCTTGTCAATGCCGCCGATTTGCAGGCTGGAGTTGGTCCCTCCGATATGTAGGCCTGTGGCAAGTACGATCTTGCCCTTGAATTCGATTTTTTTTATGAGTCTGTTAGCCATTTATGTATGTTTTTAAAATGATTTAATCTTGACCTCCATGGTATTTATGATATGCGAGGACTGCTTCAAGAATGTTCATCAAATTCTTAAAATGTTCATTTCCTTCTGGGTTTTTCGTATCAACAGCATCATACGCAACTGAAAAGAAGTCGTAAAAGTCTTCTATTCCTCTGGTTTTATTTTTATTTCTTTTGACCGCATAAGCCAATTTGGGCTTCAGGAGCAGAAATGCGGTTTTCTCCTTATCATAGCCATTGAGCTGGATACGCCTCATCTCACCAAAGATGTTTCGTATTTGTGAGGTCGTAAGTTCATTATCGGCGATTGACTTGCCAAATTTGTCCGCAAAACGTATGGTGTCATTGTCAATCCCATTTCTGACCCAATTTTTGATTTTGTCTTCTTCCATGGTTAGTAAATTTAAATTGATTATCGTAATTCCATCCCGGCCCACCTTGCTGCAATGGCAAGGTATTGCAAGGGGTGATACATGGTATTTTCAAGTCCGGGGATCTTTCCGGTGAATATAAGGTTGATCCATTTGTCGAGGAATGCCTTGGTATCAGGGGCATTTGTATTTTTCATGGCCCTTTTGAAATTATAAGCGACCAGCCATACCACCTGGTAATTTGAAATCCTGTAAGCATTTTCACTTTCATTTTTTACGAGGCCGGCCTGTATCATCAGGTGATACATATCAGCAGAAAACCCGCTGGAAAGCTTTTCATTTTTCAATAATGCCTTAATTTCCTCTTTCAGGTTAACCAGCCAGTGATATTCATGTTCCCATTCAAAAGCAAAACCGAAGAGAGAAAATGAATTCTTTTTTTGTCCAGCATATTCATGGTTTTTTGCATTGTTTTCTTCGTTGCCGCTGTAGATGCTGGCGGCAAGGACCGGGAATTTGGGGTAGACGAATGCGATACCTCCAGATATGGACAACTCAGGGTTGTGACAGGTCCACCCGGCAAAACTCTTTTGGATATCGTGGGCCATTTCTATCAGGGTATCCCATTTCCCGACGATGAAAAGATCATCGCCACCAGAATAAATGATCTGGGTGTACTCCCTGTATTGTTCATTTTCTTCCCAGATCGCATTCAGGTAGCCCTTGAAGAAATAATCAAGGCTACGGCTGAGTGTGCTATACCTGCTGAATGACCTTTTGTCGGGCGATATCCCATTCCTGAATATCGCTCCAAGGTTGTCGACGTCCATTCTCAATACCCCCATGCGAAGAAAACCCGGTGCTTTCTCTCTTGTTTCTTTCTTCTCATCCCTGAAGACTATTCCACATAGTTCTTCGAAGGTTTTTGGCCCTTTATGCCTGGAGAGCGGGTATTTGTTCCCTCCGTAAAATTGAAATCCGAAGATGTTTTCAATCCCTTTCTGCGGTGTTTCAAGAAAATTGGTGTCGTTTATGGCCATGATCCTGACCCTGTCGGCCGACAGCCTTAATTTGTCCTCCTTTTCCTGTATTTCCTTTCTGGTCAGGAAGTAATTATGCTTACCGATATTGGAAGGTTCAAATGATGGGAAATCGAAATAATCAAGTTTTTCATCCGCCATCATCCAGTAATCGACATCCCGCAGCTTCTGCCCCAGCCTGATCTGCTCATGGGTTAATTTACTGACAAGGACACCATCCATTGTAATTCCATCGTCCTTTCTGGCAATTTCTTCCCCTGTGATGGCATCCCTTGGTTTATCACCTCCTGACGAGCCCGGTTCAAAAAGAGGGTCATAATCCATGACCAGGCATTTGAAACGGCGGGCTTTGTCTTTCCCGAGTTTCTCATATAGCATATGCCAGACATTTCCGATATTTTTTGGAAAATCCTTATCAGTGATTGCATTCTTTTCCGGAATAATATTGTACTCACCAAAAGGAATGAAATCAATTGAAAGTGAAAGTTCTGCCCTGTGGCTTTCAAACAGTTTCCGGGCTGTGTTTTCCTTGAATTCTCTGATACTGTTGATCGCAGTATCGGTGTTGGGGGCAAGTATGTAGAATCCCCCACCACTGGAATAAACGATATTGGCTTCGTAAAGGCCAAGCTTGTCGATAAGAGCTCTGGTCAGGTTATCGATGAGCAGTTGTAGGTAAAATGACCGGCCTTTGAGATTTTTTGCCGCCCCTTTGGCAATAATGCCATAAATAAATCTCTGAATGCCCGAAAGATCTCCACCAACCAGGAGGAATGGAGTAGCGGCCCTGCCGGGTATCTCTGCCGAGCCTTTGTCCCTGATATAATCATTGAGGCAAACGGCAAATGCAGCGGTCATTTTTGCGTGATCAAAAAGGGAAACATCAGGTAAATGCTGCGTACTTGCAGGTATCCTCCCGGTATATTTTTCAAGAAGGAACAACAGGGTGTTGCTGAAGGACCTGAAGGAATCTGTCTGGAGGAACTTGAATTCGGAAATGAATGAATTCCACAGTCCGCTGTAATCAGGTGTGGCCCCGACCTCATTTTCCGGGAAATAATCTTTGGTAATGGACAGTGGTTTCATTGGCAGTGTGTAATGGTACTCAGTTAACCAGACCCCGTCCTCGGGCTTATTTAGTGAAATACCCTCAAAGATGCTGCGCATCCTGATTTTTTTGTAACTGTCCCATGCAAGTTCATGCTCATCCCTTATATCCTGCCAGGTATCATCTGCATTGCTCCTGTCAAGTCCGCTGGCGTAATGATCGGCCTTTTGAATGATTTTCTCGGGCAGGCTGTTTTCTGCAGGCTTGTGATGTGCGGCAGCCAAACGCATGAGAGTGTCAAGTGCAATGCCTTTTTCCCTGCCCAGAAGGTTCCTGAAATGACTTTCGAAGTCCTTGAAAAACTGGGCTGTCCACAACACATGCTTGTGGCTGTATTTGTTCTTATAAACAGGGCATAATGTTGATTCGAGATTTTTTATCTCGTTGTTCAGGTACTTCGATTCTTTAACTCCTTTCTCATCAGCTCTCTGGTAAAATTTGCCGATGTCGTGAAGGAGGGCAGCCAGGAAAACTTCGTTTCTGTTACTTTTCATGTTTAATCTCTTATGCTTTTAATCGTTCCAAATCCTTTGCTTACGCTTTTGCCCAATCCTATAAAATCGGGCAGGAACACATTTGCGCTGAAATCGAGGTTAAAGCCCATAAACCTTTGGTCCTTGACTTTGACCAGCCGGCAATCCCTCATATTTGTGATATTCAGGTCGATCTGCTTGTCAACATCCCACCCAATACCTTTAGCAAATGAAATGATGTTCCCTTTGAGGGTTCTTTCAAGAAATGCTATCTTATCGGTCATTTTCTCCAGGGCAAGGTATTTCTGGTAATTTTCCTGGTTAAGGGCTACCCAGTTCACAATAGAATACCGGAACAGTTTATCCCAGACTTGTATATTGAATTGGTTCATGTCGAGCCTGGCGATTTTCATTTCAAGTTTCCTGCCATTGACTTCAATATCCCATTCAGATTTTTCAAAGTATTTGTGGATCTCGTCCACACCTTCCCCGATACAAATTAGGGTTGGTTGCTTTCGGATGTTCTTATACTGTATCAAGGGGTACTTATAAAGATATGAGGTATCAGTAAGGTGGTGGTGAAAAAGCAGATTCTTTTTCCCGACTTTTTCAATAATGGCGCTCCTGAAAGCCGGTATTTCCGAATTACTCAGTTCAACATCGAACGAAACCCGCAACACACGTAATTTTTTCATACAAAATAATATACCTTTAAGGGGATATCAAGATTTTATCCTGGTTTAGATCAGGCAGTCAGGTAGAGTCGTTTCGGAGGTTAAAGTATTCGAATATCTCCTTCCTTAGGTAAAAATACATTTTTTCTGCATACAAATAAAAAATGTGGATAAATATTTCAGGGGAATAAAACGAATTATTTGACAAGCAATTGATCGTATAATTACTTAAAAAAGTTACTGGCTTCGCAACGGATATAGTTAGTTAATCACATTCGTGGGCGAAAAAATGATATTCCCCAATAATTAATAACTTAGGGCTTTCAATTTAGACTTTATCATGAGCGATTTTAAGGAGATTTCATCCGAACTGGTAAAATTCAGGGATGCGCGCGACTGGAAACAGTTTCACGATACCAAGAACCTGGCCATCGCCATCGGCATCGAGGCTGCCGAACTTAACGAGTTGTTTCTGTGGAAGACGGTCGAGGAAGCAGAGGCAGTAGATAAGGACAAAATAAAGGAAGAACTGGCGGATGTGTTTACCTTTTCCTTCCTCCTTGCCGAAAAACACGGTTTCGACGTGAAGGAGATCGTGATGGAAAAGATCAGGAAAAACGATGAAAAATACCCTGTGTCCAAATCAAAGGGGAATGCCACCAAGTACACGGAGCTATGAAGTCGCGGCATATCATCTACAGCGAATCACAGGAAGTCTTTTACGAGGAAGTGCTGCGGAACCGGGTGGCGCCCAAGATGAGGGAAGCCTATGAGCATTATGGGTCAACCTACATCTCCGACTCGGAATACCGTTCATGGCAGAACTCCCCCAGGGCCGTGAAAAACCTTATGGAACTCAGCGGGATCTCGGACGCATTCGTGACCTTCGAATACCTGGTTCCCTATACCCAAAAAAGGATCGACTGCCTGCTGTACGGGAGAAATGCCGATAACAAGGGATATGTTGTCCATATCGAATTGAAGCAATGGGACAGCGTGAGGGCCACGAATATCGAGGGCAATTTCATCGAGACCTATACCGGCCGGCCCGGCAACAGGGTGCCGCACCCTTCGCAGCAGGTAAAAGGATACCACGATTACCTGACCGGATTCGTCAGGGCCTTCGAGATCAACGAACTCGGCCTCTTTGGCTGCGCGTACTGCCATAACTACGAATGGAGGGGCGATATCGGGCTGTATGATCCCGTCTATCACGACATCATCAGGGAGCATCCTGTTTATGCCGGCAACCAGATCGAGGACCTTGCGGAGAAACTAAGGTCATACCTCTCCCATGGCGATGGGATCGAGGTCTTCAATAAATTCTTGCAGAGCCCCGTATACCCGAGCAAGAAATTGATGGAAAGCGCCACCAGGATCGTTTCCAACAAATCTGACTTTTCGCTGATCGATGAGCAGATCGTGGCAAGGAATACCATCATTTCCAAGATAAGGAATGCCAGGAAAAACGGGGAGAAAAGCGTAATCCTGATCAAGGGGGGCCCCGGCACCGGTAAAACGGTCATTGCCCTGCATGTGCTTGCCGAGATCGCCGCCGATAAATATAACCGGAGCGTGTTCTTCGCCACCAAGTCGAAGCCGCTGCTTGAAGGGATCAAGAACCGGCTTGGCAGGGGGAACAATGCCAGGCTCCTGTTCACCAACCTGAACCAGTTCATCCCGTCGCGGGTAGAGGAGGATTCGGTGGATGTGCTCATCATCGACGAAGCCCACAGGATCGGTAAGACATCCAACAGCCAGTTCACCAGGAGTTTCGACAGGACCGATATGGCCCAGGTTGAAACCCTGGTTCGTGCAGCAAAGACATCCGTGTTCTTCATTGATGACAAACAGGTGATCCGCAGCCGTGAGATCGGGAACACCGGGCTGATCAGGCAATTTGCCGAAAAATACAATTGTTCCATAGAAGAGGTGGAACTGGTTTCACAGTTCCGGTGTAACGGATCCGACAATTACCTTGACTGGGTTGAAAAGGTCCTGGAGAATGATTTTGATGATGAGCCGCCTCAACTGGATAACAGTTTCGATTTTCGCGTGATGGATTCCCCGCAGGAACTCTACGATAAATTGGTCGAATTGAATCAGCAGGAAAGCATAACAGCCAGACTTACTGCCGGTTTTTGCTGGGAATGGTCTAAAAAACTTGATGAGAACGGAGAATTAGTAAAGGATGTGAGGATTGGGGACTTTGCCATGCCCTGGGAAACACACGGGGACATTGGAACTCCACCATTTGGTTACGTTAAATGGTACGAATGGGCCTATAAGCCTGAAGGGATAAAGCAGGTGGGCTGCATCTATACTGCCCAGGGCTTCGAATTCGATTACATCGGCGTGATCATTGGCGGTGACCTGAAATACAACCCATACACCGATCAGCTGGAAACGGATATCTCTGCCACCCGTGACCCGGTCCTGAGGAGGGGACGTGATAAATTCGACGGATATGTCAGGAACATTTACCGTGTATTGATGACAAGGGGCTTGAGGGGGTGTTACATATATTGTACCGATAAAGCTACTTCAGCTTATTTCAAGAGGATGAGCAAAAGGGAGCAGGATTAAGGATATCGTTCTTCCGCATTATTTCCCCCGCTTCACCCTCTGCTCCCCTGGCACCTGCTTGTTGATGGAGATCTCGTTGTCGGCTTTCTTCTTTTCACGCACGCTTTCGGAGTAGCGGTTCAGCTCGTTGATGAGGGAGTCGTCGGTTTTTACGGGCTTTTTGCCTTTCGGGGCCTTTTTCTTC
>JAFGEO010000060.1 GCA_016931575.1 Bacteroidales bacterium
CACTCTAAACCAACTGAGTTAAATGCCCAATGGAGTGGCAAATATACAAATTCCTGAAATTAATGAAAGGATGAAATGAAGTTTGAGTAAATCTCCATCACCCTGTAAACAGGTAGCTTTTTGCTACCTCAACGTTAATCAGGCTTCCTGGATCGGATCCGGAATAATTCTTTGCTGATGAATACTCCCATTCCCCGGCTTTTTCTACCAATCGAGCCCTGACAGGATTCATATGTATGTATTCAAAACACTTCTGAGGATATTGGCTGTACGGAGAAATATTTGATAATATCGTTCCTGAGGAAGTATTTCAATTTCATTTACCCTTATCATGATATGGAAATGATTGGGCATGAGGCAGTATGCCAGAATATCGCAGTGGGGAAGGATATGTATTTTCATTTTATCTAAAAAATACAGATAGTTTTCGTGCTTGAAAAAAATATCCTGACGGTTATTTCCCTGATTGTATAAATGATACAAGTGACCTTCCTTGAATTCCATCTAACTTTTTATTTATACTTCGCATAACTGGCACCTACTCATCCGATGACTTGAAGTCATCGGATGAGTAGGTGCATGATAATATTAATAATGCATATTACTGATCTTGATCAGCTTCGCCTCATTGAGGATCCGGATGCGGCGCCCCTGGAGCTCGATGAGTTTGTCCTGCTTGAACTCGGAAAGCAGCCGGATAACGGACTCGGTGGCTGTACCGACAATGCTGGCCAGCTCTTCGCGGGTAAGTGAGATCTGGAGGTAATTGGCGGCATCCAGGTTAAAGGTCATCTTTAGTTGGATGAGTACCTCGGCAAGGCGCTCCCTGACGGTTTTCTGGGCGATATCGGTAATGTAATCGTTGGCTTCACCAAGCTCATTGCAGGCGATTTGCAGGAGGTCCATGGCGAAATCGCCATTGCTCATCACGAGCGATTTTACCATCTCACCGGATATATAGACAATCTCGGAATCTTCAATGGATTTGGTAGTCGTGCAGGCCAGCTCACCGGTAATGGTCGACCGGAAACCCATCACATCCCCCGGTTTGGCAAAACGAATGATCTGGTCCTTGCCGTCAAAACCGGTCTTGTAGATCTTGATCACTCCTTTGCATACCACGAAGAACCCACTGATGCGGCTTCCCTCTTCATAAACGATGGCTCCCCGCTTATAGCGATCCGGGTCCTGATCCAGCGGAAGATAATCAAGCTGCTCATCGGTAAGATGCTTGAAGACGGTGCTTTTAGAAAAGAATTCTTTTAAATTATCGCCTTTGTATTGAACTTTTTCCAACATTTAGAATTTATTTAACCAGAGTAAATAAGATTATGCTACAATAAAGATATTAATTTTATAAAAGTAAATATTTACCTGAGAAGATTCTGCAAACAAGCAGCAGGAATTTCTTTTCCAGCAAAACAAAAAAAGTATGAAAGATTCAGTATCTGTTAATTGGAAAAAAGGGATGGCCTTCGAAGCGGAGGTGGATGGTCACAAAATTTTGGTGGATGCCAAAGAAGAACAGGGTGGTTCCAATAAGGGTCCCCGCCCCAAACCCCTCATGATGGTCGCCCTTGCCGGCTGTACCGGCATGGATGTTGTTTCTATCCTGAAAAAAATGCGCGTTGAGCCCGACGATTTCAACATTCGCATCGATGGGGAGCTGTCGGAAGAGCACCCTAAGCGCTTCACTAAAATGCACATCATCTATGAGTTTACCGGTAAGGACCTGCCCATGGATAAGCTGGAAAAAGCCATTGACCTTTCCCAGGAACGCTATTGCGGTGTAAGTGTCAGTTATAAGGAAGTCATGGAGATCAGCCATGAGATAAAGATCATCCCTTGATCCGGTTGAAAAACATAGCAGCCGACTTTGTCTCCCTTTTCTACCCAAAGCTTTGCCTGGCGTGTCAGTCGGCCCTGCAGGGGAATGAACACATCTTGTGCACTTCCTGTATGAACAGCCTCCCGGAAACAAGTTATTTCAGGGATACGCAGCAGCCGGTCATGGAGCTCTTCAACGGAAGGCTGAAACTGGAACATGCCGGTTCCCTGTTATTTTTTGAGAAGGGAAGCAAGTACCGGAACCTCATCTACCAGCTTAAGTACAAGGGGAAAAAGGAAGCGGGTATTTTTCTCGGGAAACTCATGGGAGCAAGGATACTGGAAAGCCGGTCAGGCAGCATCGACTGTATAGTGCCGGTTCCCCTGCACAAGAGCAGGCTCCGCCGCAGAGGCTACAACCAGAGTGCTATACTGGCAGCCGGCATCAGCCCGATGCTGAACATCCCCGTTGTGGAGGATGTGCTGATCCGAAAGAAGCATACCGCCACCCAAACCCGCAAAGGCCGCTTCGAACGCTGGCAAAATGTTGAGGACCGCTTTGAATGCAGGAAAGCATCGACCCTGGAAAACAAGCACGTCTTACTGGTGGATGATGTGGTAACAACGGGGGCAACGCTGGAGGCTGCCGGTTCCTGCCTGTTAGCGATCCCGGGACTCACCCTTTCCGTAGCTACGGCGGCGTATGCCAGTTCCTGATTCAGGGGAACAGGCTTTTCAATACTTCAAATCCCAGACGTATTCGATTTCCCAGTTGGCCCGCAGATCAACAGGCTGATCAAAGAAAAGGACTTTTTCTGGCTGAACCTTCAGCAGGTAATCCCCGGTGTCCCATTTCCGGTTCCCGTTGCGATCAATGATCAGTTTCAGCATGTACTTCCCGGGAGGGAGGTATTCAAAGCGCTCTGTGCCATTCTGATCCAGGTATCGCTCGTTCCGTACTTCCTCCTTGGGGGACATCAACTGTAAAATGACCGGTTCCCTGACCCCGTTGACGGTAACAAGCAGTGTGCTGTAGGCATCCACCGACTGGGTCTGAAAGTGGATATCAAGGGTGTCATTAAGCGTTCCGTAGATATCCCTGATCACCTGGTCCGGGGCAAAGAACCGGTAGGTTGTTTTTTCTTCCGGCTTGAAATCGACCACAATATCATAGAGTGAGGTGGTATCGCGGTAGCATTTTATCGGGACCGGGAATTCCAGCGTGTCCTGTTTCCGGAACAAGCTCATGCTGTCAGCAATGAAGTCTGCCAGAGGGGTCTCACTGCTCAGGATGATCTTTCGGTTCAGGTCAAAGGCATTCGATTTGGTAATGTTATTCCTGACCGTCAGGGAAACCTGGCTTTCCTTTTCAGCGGCATCTGTATCTTTTGAACCCCTTGAGGGGGTTTTTTCTATTTCCCTGAAATTCATCTGCAGCGTATCGGACATAAAGTAGGTCGACCCTAAGGAATCGAGCAGGGGATAGTACAATTCCACCTTCAGGCTGTCTCTCCTGTACAGGGTAGAATCTGTTATCCAGAATTTCAGGCTGTCCTGTTTCGGCGAAGCATCCAGCAGGTACCATTCGTCCTGTGCGGGAAACTGACTAACGGTATAGAGGTCCACGGAATCCAGGGGTTCCTCATTGAAGGTGAAACTGAGCAATTCCCTCCTCGGACGCTCGTAATCGGTCAGGTACTGATTATAGACATCTTTGGCAAAGAAGAAAAGTTCTGTCCGGAAAATATAATGAACCGGGGCAGCAACCGAATCCACAGCTGTTGTATCCCCTGCGGGGGAATCGCCTGTTTCGGGGACTGACAGGATTGAATCTGATACCGGCTCATCTGCAGCATGAAGCTGTGAGGCCAGGCTGTCTGCCAGTGCAGAATCCTGAATAATCATATCCTGCCGGAATTTTTCAGGGGTAAGCTCAATGATCGAATCGCCGAAAGCAATGTTTTCGTTGGGAAGGTCATACAGGTTATTCAGGTTCCCGTCTTTCAAGGCAAAAATGCGGTAATTCCCGGTTTCAATGCGGTTAATGGAAAACTTACCGGTCTTGTCGGTCCGGGCAATGTAATTAGGTTTTTCGAGGAGGGGAATGGAATCTTCCAGCTTGCTGTACAGCATGACCAGCATACGATCTTCGTCAGGCTTAAGGTCAAAGGCACTCACCAGGGTACCCTCTACATTCATGGTATCGATATAATCTTTCAGCGAAAAGACATACTGGTAGTTTTCCAGTACATTCCCCTCGTTAAAATCACTGATGGCATTCCCAAAACTGATGGTATAGGTCGTAGAATCGAAAACAGCCTCATCGGGGAACTCAATAAGCACAGATTTCCCTTTAATTGTGGCGGAAATTCTGTCCTCAAGCGGGGGAGAAATAATCAGCTCCTGGAGAATATCTTTCAGCTGAACGTATTCATCGAACTGCAGGACGATCTTCTTCTTTGGCTCGAAATTGACGGTGTTTTCGGGAGGTTTGGCACTGACAAGCGTTGGAGGGGTCTCATCCTTGGGGCCGCCATAGGGAGAGCCAATCTTTGCACAGGCATAGGCAGCAAGGATTAACAGCAGGATCGGAATTATGTGCAAAAACCTTTTCAAGTCGACAGATTTGCTCACAAACATACAAAGTAAACCCGAAATTCAGGAGATTATTTTGCACGAATGGAAAGAAAGGCAGGATATTTCCGCCGGGATAAAAAAAGCCTGGTTCAGTGTTCCGGGAACTTGTAAGAGTTATAAATTCCTGTCAGAGGGGGAGAGCATTTTTTTCAATCTTTTACCTTGCTTTTCAGGGTTTTGCCTTTGCTGTTTCCTTTTCTTTCGTGTTTTTGGTGTCTTCCTTCTTTTTTGAATAATCGACTTTGTATAGAGGAATGCGATACGAAACGGAGTAGGTAAAACCAATACGTGTTTTCGCCCCGCTGTACACACCGAAACCGGGAATAACTACCGGGTCCATCGTTTCCAGGGCCGAAGTAGCGATCATCCTCTGGTAACGCATTGTCCAGCCGATAAAGAAATTTTTGAAGATCTCCCCGCGGATCCCGCCATCAATTTCGATCCAGTGGGCATTCAGGGTATGGGGAGGAATTGCTCCGCCGGTATAGTCGCCCCATACCGGGTCACTGATGGAAATATTGCCGGCGGAATGGGTCATATTTGAATACCCGTAGCGAATGCCGGCAAATACCATCTCATACTGGCTGGTCCTGAGCTTTAGGAAATTCCGGTCAGCGCCGAGCCTCATGAACCATCCATTCGATGCATAGTCGTAGGTTTCCCCTGTGAGGCTAAAATTCCCGGTACCAAACTCGGCAGCGGCATAAATATTCTTCTTAAGCTCGGTATCCAGGGAGAATTCAAGTTCGGAGCGGTGGTCATCAAGGAAAAAATAGGCCAGGTCCGCAACATCGTATCCAATCCGAAGACCCCTTATCCGAAGATCCTGAGCCTGCAGCGACCCTGCCAGCACCAGCACGAGCAGGCAGCTAGAACAATATTTTAACATTCTCGTCATCCCGTGTAGTGATTTCGGCATCGCTTATGATAATGTTCGTAATGACATGCCGTGTATGCTCAATAGTTTCAAGGGTATAGTAGTAGGTAAATCCGCAGGCTTCCGATATCATCTGCAATTTTCTCCCGAAGTGAACGTAGAGCGTGTCGTTCAGCACAGTGTAACTTACTTTCTGAACCTGAACAATCGTATCCCGCCAGACCGTGTCGGTAAGCATGTGGGGGCTCAGGGAAAAAGTATCCCCCTCCCACAGGGTATCCAGCTCCATCCGGGTAACCGACCTGGTAAAAAGCTTCAGGGTATCCGGAATGGAATCGATTACCGGGATGTAAAAAGTGAATACAAATCCCGAGCTTTCTGCGAGGTTGGAAAGGGGTAAGCTCAGCGCTTTCCGCGTCACACTGTCATAGGGGACAGTATCCGCAGCAGGCAGCAGGTTCACAGACAGGGTAATCGTGGTATCCTCAGGTTCTCCGTCAACCAGCCGGTAAAGATTGATATTCACCAGGGCCCGGGTATCTTCAAGACAGGTATCCTCTCTCTGGCAGGAAAAGAGAACTACTGCGGTAATAAGCCCTGTCAACAGGAATCTTCTCAAGTTTATTGGATGTTAAAATTTCATGCCATAATTTGTCTTTCAGGGATATCCCGAAAAGCCCTGCAATATAGCAATTTTAAACCCAATAAGCTGGTCTATTATTGTGTTTTGCCTCTGTAATCCAGTTTCAGCGGGCAAAATTGGCGGCATCCCTATTTAGATTCATTAAATATAGATTTTTGCCTGCAATTTGTAACTTTGCAGCGCTTATTTCGGTACACTTCCGACTGATATAACCGGTTGTATCTCTCTGAGCTTGCATGGGATCTGATTTTTCGCAACAGGCTTCCGGGAATAAACCAAGGCTTCACCTCCGCCGGAGTGAAGGTGAAGGAGGATTCAATTAAAAAGAATTTGTATTCATGAAAAAAACAATGCTGATTATCCTCGATGGATGGGGAATAGGAAACAAAGGCAAGAGTGATGTTATCGCACAGACTCCCACACCGAATATGGATAAACTGATGTCCGAATACCCGAGCTCAAGTCTGATGACTTGTGGAGAAGATGTCGGCTTGCCCCAGGGACAGATGGGTAATTCTGAAGTAGGTCACCTGAACATCGGCGCAGGTCGTATTGTCTACCAGGACCTCGTCCGGATCAATAAGTCCATCCGGGAGAATACCATCAGTGAGAATAAAAAACTGACTGCTGCCTTCAAGTATGCGAGGGAAAACAATAAATCGGTCCATTTTCTGGGGTTGATCGGTCCGGGTGGCGTGCATGCCATGAGCCACCATCTTTTCAAACTTTGTGATCTGACGAAGGAGCATGGCTTGTCCAAAGTATATATCCATGCCCTCACCGATGGCAGGGATACCGATCCCCGTTCCGGTCTGGGATTTATGAAAAAGGTGGTTGAGCACCTGGAGACCAGCAACGGAAAGATTGCCAGTCTGATCGGAAGGTATTACACCATGGACCGTGACAAGCGCTGGGACCGTGTCAAGGTAGGTTACGACCTGATGGTATCCGGCAAGGGTACACCCTCGACCGATGTGTTGAAAGCGATTGAAGAATCATATGCTGCAGGAGTTACGGATGAATTCATCAAGCCGGTGGTGATGGTGGGTGAAGACGGGAAACCCCTGGGGACCGTCCGGGAAGGAGACGTAGTGATCTGTTTCAACTTCCGTACCGACAGGCTCCGCCAGATTACCACGGTGCTAACCCAGCAGGACATGCCTGAAGAAGGGATGAAGACCCTTCCGCTGCATTACCTGACGATGACCACCTACGACGAGAGCTTCAAAGGTGTTGAGGCAGTTTTCGAAAAGCAGAATGTCCGGAACACCATGGGAGAGGTTATTTCCAAAGCCGGATTAAAGCAGATCCGTATTGCCGAAACCGAAAAATATGCCCATGTCACCTTCTTCTTCAACGGAGGGCGTGAACAGGAATTCCCGGGAGAAAAGCGCATTCTCATCCCCTCACCAAAAGTAGCCACCTACGACCTGAAGCCGGAGATGAGCGCCCCCGAAGTAACGGAAGCCATTGTTAAGGAATTGAACAAGGGCGAAGCCGACTTTGTATGCCTGAACTTTGCCAACGGTGATATGGTTGGCCATACCGGCATCTATGAAGCCATTGAAACTGCAGTGAAAACCGTTGACGAATGTGTCGGGAAAGTCATCGATGCAGCAAGCGCCAATGGATACGATGCCTTGATCATTGCAGATCACGGAAATGCAGATTACGCCGTGAATGACGATGACTCCCCGAATACGGCACACTCGTTAAACCCGGTACCCGCAATCCTGGTTAGTAAGGATTACAGCAAGATAGAAAAGGGTATCCTGGCTGATGTGGCCCCCACGCTCTTAAAGATCATGGGCCTGCCCATCCCGGAAGAAATGACCGGTAAGGTACTCGTCTAGCGAATGACAGAGATAAGGATGAACTAAAAGATGGCGCCGGCTGGCAAGCCGAACACCGATCAGGGATCCTCTTTAACTCCAGGCTTCAGCCTAAGGACAAATACAGAGTGAGAGTGAAAGTGAGTGTGAGAGTGAGGAACTGTCGGATCAAGCATATTTTCCGGGGGATTGACATTTTCCTGAAAAACTTTCAGGATTCAGATAGCACCTGAAATTCAATTCCTGATGAACTGACGACATATAGTTGGCTGATCATCCGGGTTGAACCGTCAGTTCCTCGATTACTCGATTGATCAATTCATCAGAATATTGAAGGACTTA
>JAFGEO010000061.1 GCA_016931575.1 Bacteroidales bacterium
AAATCATCGTCGCTATCTTGATTGACCATAATAACAGCTTTGTTCCAGTCATAAAGCGGATTGCCAAGTTTGTCGAAGCCCAGGAGCGGAATCTTCAGGGCCTGCCCCTGCAAGTCTTCGGCTTCACCCCGGGCATAATAAAGGTTGCCCTGATCATCCACGGTCATGCTGGGACACCAGAGCGTATATGCCCGTCCCTTTCCTTTGGGATCTTTCCAAGTCACTTCGGCTTCTTCCACCTGTTCATCTCCATCTTTGTCAGTCCAGACGAAGCGACCGACCGCCCTGGGAAGATCACCTTTTTCACCAAGCCAGGAAAGAGCAACGATGGCTGATCGGCGAGATGTTGTCCCATCCGGGCTAACATGGTAGATGACAAAACCTCCCAACGAACCGTTCTCCCTTTGCATACAAATGATATAAACCTGTACCCCCATTTCCGGAACATGTAATGACACTCTTCGCCAATACAACATGGTTGCCCATGGTCGATCCCACCAGTTAGCAACCAGCCGCCACGTTCCGTCGCCTCCGCCCGCCATCCATTCCGGATGAACCGCACCACTGAGATCTATCTCGTACTCATAACCAAACGTCAACAAGCGATGGACACTACTGGTGATTTTATCGACGAAGGGAGCGGGCTGCCAAGCAATGTGTTCGCTATGGATGAGCTTTCCCTGGGCATCAAATAACTGAATGCGGAAATTGCCGGCATCACTGACGGCCACGCGGCCATCCGGAGCTACGGCAACATCATTAAGTAAAACGAACTCATCATCCAGAAGCCGGCCACGGGTAAAACCCCTCCCAAATTCATGAAATTTTCCAGCCGGTGTGGGGATTAAACTAATATCGTATTCCAGGATACGATTTTTGGCTTTTTCAACAAGAAAGAGATGATGGTCGGGGCCGCCAATTTCTAATGCGGCGGGATCGCTTAAATTATCGATCACGGCCACCCGCGTGAACTTTTGACCTGTTGATGAAATTTGATACCGGCTCACCTGTTTACCGTGACTGATCCAAACAAAGCCATGCGGGTCATCGGGCTTTGTTGATTCAACGGCAACTCCCTGCGGGCGGGGTATATCCAACCGACCGACGGGTTGATTTGTGAATTTATCGTATATACAAACGCAGTCATTATAGTAATCGGCAATCCACAACCATTTCGAATCAACATCCAAGCCTCGTAACGCCGCATTTACACCTTTTAATCCCTGACTCGACTTATTAACAAGAAAGTAAACGCCACCCTCACCTGTATCCGTGTCATAAATATAAATTCGATCCTCGCCATCGACTAATGCGGCCACATATAAGCGGCTGTCATCCACAGCAACCCGATGAGGCCCAATCAAGGATTGCTGCCAGAGGACATTCCAATTGGAATCCAGTTTACGAATCTCATTGTGAGCTTCCTCCCAGTATGAAACGGTATAGCAGTTACCCTGAGAATCAAAGACAATGTCATCGACATTGCCATTGTGAATAATCCCCTCGCGCCAGGGATTTCCTGTGTTGCCGACGGCCCCCTCTTCATGGAAACCAGCTTCCGTTATTAGAGCCCGCCATTGGTAGGGCTTATCCAAGGGCACCGGTTTGCCATTTTCATCTTTGCCATCCCAGCGCAATTCAATCTGGGTATTGGAACCGGTAGACTCGTATGCCAACAGTTCCTTAATACGCTCCCCGTTGCTGTTGTATATCGCCGCACTGATATGTCTTTGTCTAGGTACATCAACAATTCCAATCAGGTCTTCGGCCAAGCCTGCCGAAGGCATAATTTGTAAAAATAATATCATCAATAGTATGATAGATATTAAATTTAGAAAAAAAGTATTACTCTCACTCAATTCGTATTTTATTCCAATTTTTTTCATGCGATCATGCCTTAACTTCAAATTCTTTAAACTTGGCGAATCTCAATTATCTTTCTTCATGCAATGGAACCCTCATCCCGCCGGCTTAAGATTTTATATTCATCAAGCATAATCAAATAACTTTGAGGTGGCATACCGGCAAATATACAGTTTGATGTTGAAAAAACATATTTCTTGCCAATACCTCCGTATGTCATACAATAATCAACAGAATCTCTTATTAACGTTTCATCTGTATTCTGCAAGAGATTGCATGCTACATTACCCATCAATAACCAATCGGGATATTGCTGGCGTACGGACTTGATATCCATATGCCCCTGCGGGTCAACAGAGTGATACCCATCTATTCCCGTCGAATAAATTTGATCTAATATTTCCCGAAGATCTCCATCTGAATGCAAAATAACAGGGATACCCAGATGATGAATATATTCCGTTATTTCGGTCATATATGGAATTACAAATTCCCGGAAATGCTTGGGAGAAATGAAAGGGCCATTATTATACCCAAAATCAGTGTTTTGAATAATAAAATCCACACCGGCATCAACTTGTTTTTTTGACAATTCTTTTGCCGTATCACATTTTTTCCGAGCCTGTGCATGCATTTCAGATGGGCGCTCGAACAAAGTGATTATAAAATCCATCATTTCTTCTCCCGTCGGCATCCAGAAAACCCCTTTTTCGCTAAAGGTAAATACCAGAGCCTTGTCATCCAAAGATTTTTTCAGATTACGGATAGAATGAAACTCATCAACACCTGGTTCGTAGCATAATGCTGGCACCGCTGCCCATTGGAATTCTTCTATCAATCTCAAGCATACGTCATTATAAAAATTCTCTATGGCATCTTGTCTCTGTTGCGCAGATCTATAAGTACCTTGACGAACAGTTTGCCAATCCATGTCAAACATCATTTTCTCGAGCTGAAATACCAATTCAAAATGTGGTGGCATGTCAGGTATAGAACCATCAAGAAGCATCTGCAAACGCTGTTTGTTAGTCAAAGCCACTTGGCTGTCTTCCTTAGAATAAAATTACGCTACTTTAATTGACTAATAATGGGACTTATAAATAAATAAGGTACTACCATAGACGAAAACACCTTTTATTGATTTCATTAAGACCCCCATGCCTCTAAAGAAAACACTATAGTAATTTGTCTCAACATACCAAGCTGTTTCTCAAGAGGAATCGGTATGTAAGATTCCAAATCTTATAATAAAAGTAATCGCACAATACTGTGGTTATTTTGAAATAACATGCAGAAATGTGGACTGATAAATCTCCACAAAGGCCAAATTAATCCTATGTAATTGATACGCTTCGATTGAACCCTGATAGATCCGTATATCAATTAATTGCGATTATGAATAAAAATAATCCATACCTCAATATAGATAAGCCTAGCATATTCAACTTATAGAAACCGTGTTTTATAGCCTGCCTGGGAGGGGATGCTAACGATTAACTGAAGTTATTTTTCTGCGGCACCTTAATTTTGAAAGAGCTGGCGTAATGTATCCTCGCCACGTAAATGCCATGCAAGAATCGACACGCTAATTTATTAGTATGTATCCCAAATACAATCAGGAGTCGGCACACGGGGCCCCGGATATACCCCCCCTGGCCTCATAAGGTCCAGTTCTTCTGTGCCATAACGCTGAACATGCATATCAAGGAATAAACAATTGGTTCCTGCATGCCTGTCTGAA